>DYET01000087.1 GCA_020725625.1 Desulfovirgula sp.
CAGGCTTGTGTACAGTCCGAAGGATTGTATACAGGTCACAAGGGAGACTTATTGTTCGAACTAAGACCAAGATGGCTGCCGGAACACCTATGCAGGTTTGGGTTACAGGCAGTCGAGAGATTGCCTGTAGCTCACAAGGTAGTTATCTTGGTCGAGCAAAGGTTATCACGGAAGTCGTAATGGTCTGCAGTGGTCGAAAGATCACTGCAGGCTGCGCAGAGATCCGTGATAGCCGGAGCGCAGGTCATTACGAGCTCCTAACATAGAAACCCATCTCTTCGGAGATGGGTTTCTGGTTTGATTCTTTTTGCAAAGTGCTTTAGATAATAATGCAGATCAGGCCGCCGCTGCCGTCGTTGACAATGCGCTGCAGGGTCTCCTGCAACTTGACCTGCGCGTTTTCCGGCATGCGCTGGAGCTTGTTCTGGATGCCCTCCCTGACCAGGTCGTGCAGTGACTTTCCAAAAATCTCCGAGTTCCATATCTTTTGCGGATTTTCCTCAAACTCGTTGAGCATGTAGCGCACCAGTTCCTCGCACTGCTTTTCGGTGCCGATGATGGGCGTTATTTCGGTGGTGATGTCGGCCCTGATGATATGCAGCGACGGGGCGCTTGCCCTGAGCTTGACCCCGAAGCGGTTGCCCTGGCGGATGAGCTCCGGCTCTTCCAGGTTCATTTCGTCAAGCCTGGGGGTGACCACCCCGTATCCGGTTTCCCTGACCTCCTGCAGCGCCACCGCCACCTTGTCGTACTCGCGCTTTATCAGGGCAAGGTCTTTGACCAGCCTGAACAGTTCGTGGTCGCCTGCGACCTTGAAGCCGCTTTCCTCGGAGAGGACCTGGAAGAACAGTTCGGGCTTGGCGCTTATGTCTATGGCGGCTACGCCGGTGCCCATGTCCATTTTGCTTAAGAACACCCTGGAAACAAAATCGTAGTCCCCGAGGTTTTCCACCGCGGTGTTGATGTCGCGCAGCCTCTTGACGTGCCGGACCGTCTCCTGGACGGACTCTTCGAACTGTTTCCGCAGCCAGTGCCTGCCGTCCAGTTCTTCCACCCAGAGGGGAAGTGAAATGTTGACTTCGTTGACCGGGAATTCGTAAAGCACCTTCTCCAGGATGGCAAGGATGTCTTTCTGGGTCAATTCGGCACAGTTGACCGGAATGACGGGGACGTCGTATTTTTCGCTGAGTTCCTCACAAAGTTCGGCCACTTCCGGGGACTGCGGGCTGGTGGTGTTCATGATGACCAGGAAGGGCCTGTTTATGTCCTTAAACTCCTCGATTACCCTTTCCTCGGCCTCCACGTAATTTGCCCTGGGAATGTCGGTAATGCTGCCGTCCGTGGTTATTACCACGCCCATGGTGGAGTGCTCTGAAATGACCTTTCTGGTGCCCAGTTCGGCGGCCTCCTGGAAGGGGATCGGCTCCTCGTACCAGGGAGTCAGCACCATCCGGGGGCCTTCCTCCTCTTCGTAACCCAAGGCTCCATCCACCTTGTAGCCCACGCAGTCCACAAGGCGGATCTTCACTTTAAGGCCGCTTGCAACGCTGACCTCAACAGCCTCGTTGGGAACGAATTTGGGTTCAGTAGTCATTATAGTCCTGCCCGCCCCGCTCTGGGGCAGTTCGTCCCTTGCCCTTTCCCTCTCGTGGGGGTTTTTGATATTCGGAATAACCAGCAGTTCCATGAATTTTTTGATGAAGGTGGACTTTCCGGTTCTTACCCCGCCGCTGACACCGAGATAAAGGTCGCCGCCGGTTCTTTCAGCTATATCCCTGAAGATATCGACTTTTTCCATTACACTCCCTCCTTGGTAAGATAAAAAGATATTTATATTAAACCTGATTTGATCAGCATCCCCCCCAACCCTGTCACAGAGTGTCGCTGTGGCGGGTGTGTGAAGATTGGAAGCAAGTGTAGTTTTTTTCCAGTGGCATACATTAACAATATATATATATGAGGGGAAGACCGGAATATTACAAAAGGTAAAATATAGTATGGGACAGGTTAAAAAAGCCGCCCTCCGGGCGGCACAGGCTGCTGAAAGATTCCAGGACGGTGCGGGCTTTAATCAGTGCCCCCGTCCGGGTCCTGTTTGTCAAGTCCCTGATCGAGATATGTCCCGGCCAGGTGCGAGTAGGCTTTCGAACTGGCGGTTACCCAGTTCAGGGCCTCTCCGGAAATCTCCTTTTTCGGCGACGCCGGGGATCCGGCGGCAAGGTGCCTGGCCGGAATATTCGACCCCGAGGAAACGACGCTGCCGGCTGCGATCATGCTCTGCTCGCCGATCACGCAGTTGTCCAGCAAAACGGCGTTCATTCCCACCACGCACCCGTTGCCGACCTTTGCCGTATGCAGCACCGCCCCGTGGGCGATGGTGCAGTTATCGCCGATGCTGGTTTCGCCGCCGGGAGTCATGTGGATTACCACGTTGTCCTGAATGCTGGTGTTTCTGCCGATTGTTATTTTGCCGAAGTCCGCCCTCAAAACGGCCCCGTACCAGATGCTCGATCCCTCCCCCACGGTCACGTCTCCAATCAGCACCGCGCTGGGGGCGATAAAAACCCCTTCGGCGATCTTGGGTTTCTTGCCCTGGTACTCGATGATTCTCATGTTATATCCCCTTTCTTTAAATTAACCACGGGCCTGGGTTCAAGGAGCATACGTCTGTCCAACGGGTGGTGCAAGGCATGCTGCTGTCCCGGTGATCCCTGTGGTTCAAATCTTTAAGCTGGGCCAGATACTCTCTATCTCGTTTTTTTTGCCCCGGCCCATCAGGTCGGCCACGGCCTCGACGGGGTTTTTACCCTCGAAGAGAACCTGGTACATCTGGTCGGTAATGGGCATTTCAACACCGTGCCGTAAAGACAGTTTCTTTGCCGCCCGGGTTGTCCTGACTCCCTCCACCACCATCCGCACCGACGCCAGGGCCTCCCCGAGGGTCTTTCCCCTGCCGATTTCGATTCCCGCCCTCCTGTTCCTGCTGTGCATGCTGGTGCAGGTGACGATCAAGTCGCCCACCCCGGCCAGTCCGGCAAAGGTCATCGGGTTGGACCCCATCGCCACCCCGAGGCGTGCGATTTCGGCCAGTCCTCTGGTGATCAGGGCGGCTTTGGTGTTGTCACCGTACCCCAGGCCGTCGGCTATTCCGGTTCCCAGGGCGATTATGTTTTTCAGGGAGCCGCCCAGTTCCACGCCGATCACGTCCGGGTTCGTGTAGACCCTGAAATCCCGAGACATCAGCACGTTTTGGGCGAGGGCGGCGCAGCCGCCGTCGTCGGAGGCCACCACCACCGCGGTGGGCATACCCAGGCACACCTCCTCGGCGTGACTGGGTCCCGACAGGACGACGTAACTTCCGGTTTGACCGAAAATGTCCCTGTAGATTTCCGAGATGCGCTGGAGGGTGTTTTCGTCGATTCCCTTGGCTCCGTTGATAACGACGGTGTCCGGCCTCATGTAGCTTCGGGCCTTTAGCATGACCTCCCGGAAGGCGTGGGAAGGAACGGCCAGCAGCAGCACCCCGGCGCCCCGGACCACTTCTTCCAGGTCGGCGCTGGGGGTTACCGTTTCCGGTATTGCCGCTGCGGGCAGGTACCTGGTGTTCCTTCCGGTGGAAAGAATTTCTTCCGCCAGGTCTGCGCGGTGGGACCAGAGATAAGGGCTGCGGCCATTTTTTGCCAGGTGGACCGCCAGGGCCGTTCCCCAGCTCCCCGCCCCCAGGACGGCTATTTTTTCCTTTTCCAAAAATCCGTACCTCCGATGTTCAAGGCCACGGAAAACAACCGGGGACTCTTTGTGGCCTGAAATCACCTGAACTTAATCCTGGACTCTGTTCCGGCCAAAAGCCTCCTGATGTTGGGAATGTGCTTAATTACCGCGAAAAGGCAGACCAAGATCCCGAAAAGAATGTACAGGCGGTTGTAGTGAAACAGGGCCAGCAGCACCGGAACCGATACGGCCCCCAGGATTGAACCGAGAGATACGTAGCGTGAGGCCAGGACCACCGCGGCGAAAATCACCAGGGCGATCAGTGCCACCGGGGGTGCCAGGGTGGTCATCACCCCGAGCCCGGTGGCCATGATTTTCCCGCCCTTGAAGCCCAGGAAAACCGGGAAGGCGTGGCCTGCCAGCGCGGCCAGCCCGGTCAGGAGTTCGGCACCCTCGATGCCGGCCAGTTTTCCCAGGATTACTCCCGCGGCCCCCTTAAGGGCGTCCAGGACTAGGGCCAGGATCCCGAAGCCCGGGCCTATGGTGCGCCAGACGTTGGTGGCGCCGATGTTGCCGCTCCCGTGCTGCCTTATGTCAATCCCCTTCGTTTTACCAATTATATAGCCAAAGGGTATCGAACCAGCCAGGTAGCTGGTAACCAGTGAAATTAGCAGCATTTTAAGCTCACCTGCTTTCCTATTACCCCTAATCTCAAACCCTTAATCCCGTCTCTCAGAGTTTTCTTTTTCTTCTAACTCCTGTTTTCTGTCTCCTGTCTTTTGCCTCCTGCCTTCTTCCTCAGCAGGAACCTCAGGGGGGTCCCCTCGAACCCGTAGGCCGAGCGGATTTGGTTTTCCAGGTAGCGCAGGTAGGAGAAGTGGGCCAGGTCCGGGTCATTGACAAAAAAGGTGAATTTTGGCGGCCTGACCCCGGTCTGGGTGGCGTAGTATATTTTCAGCCGCCGGGTCTTGTAGGCCGGAGGCGGATTTTGCAGGACCGATTCCCTGATCAGGCTGTTCAGCCCCGGCGTGGCCACCCTCAGGCTGTGGTTTCCGGCAGCGCCGTCAACCTCGCGGATAATCCCGGCCACCCTCCGCCCGGTCAGGGCGGACACGAAAACCACCGGGGCGTACCTGGCAAAAACCAGATCCTCCCTTATCTGCTTTAAATACCTGTCCTGGGTCCGGTCGTCTTTTTTGATCAGGTCCCACTTGTTGACCGCGATCACCAGGGCCCTGCCCTGATCATGGGCGTATCCCGCAATTTTCTTGTCCTGGTCTGTGATCCCGTCCACCGCGTCGATGACCAGGAGCACCACGTCGCTGCGGTCCACCGCCCTGAGCGCCCTGATCACGCCGTACCTTTCGGTGGAAAGGTCAATGCGGCTCTTTCTCCTGATTCCCGCCGTATCGATGAGCAGGTAACGCCGGCCGTCCTGCTCGAAGAAGGTGTCTATGGCGTCCCTGGTGGTGCCGGGCAGATCGCTAACAATCACACGTTCCTCGCCGAGTATTTTGTTTACCAGGGAGGATTTGCCCACGTTGGGCCGGCCTATGACGGCAATCCTGACCAGGTCCCGGCCTTCCGGATCTTCTCCGACCGGGGGCAGGCTTTTCACCACCGCGTCCAGCATGTCGCCGGTGTTTAGGCCCTGGGCGGCCGAGACGGGAATCGGATCACCGAGTCCGAGGCCGTAAAACTCGAAGTAATCCTTTTGAGACTGGAAGTCGTCTACCTTGTTGGCCACCAGGATTACCGGCTTGTCGGCCTTTCGCAAGACGGCGGCGATCTCCCGGTCGCCGGGGGTAAGGCCGGATTTGGCATCCACCAGGAAAACGACCACGTCGGCCTCGTTTATGGCAATTTCAGCCTGTCTCCTGACATTACTGGCAATCTCGTCCTGATCGGCGAAGTCCAGTCCTCCGGTGTCCACCAGGGTGAAGGGCCGGCCCGCCCACTCGGCGGCCTGGTACAGCCTGTCCCTGGTCACTCCGGGCACTTCCTCCACGATGGCCAGCCTCTCCCCCACGATGCGGTTGAACAGCGTGGATTTGCCCACATTGGGCCTGCCCACGATGGCAACGATCGGCTTTGGCATTTAATCACCCGCTGCAATTTTAATCAACCTGACCAGGTCGGCCGGGCCCGAGGCAGTTCTGACCTCCGTCCCGATGGCTGTTCCGAGGCTTTCCAGGGACATTCCGTCCAGGGTCAGGCAGTCCCGGCGTACCATGGACTCCGGCAGGATCACCAGGTCGCTTTTTTTTAAAACCTCCCTGTGCCTGATCAGGTCGCTCCCGGTGAGCAGCCCGGCCACTGTTACCGCGTGGCCGAAGAAGCTGTTTTTTATGGCCACCACCCCGGCCCGCAGGTTTTCAATCCGGTTCAGGCGGCCGGCAACCGGTTCCAGTATGGGCCGGGCCAGCGTACCGGTGACTATTGAAACCGAAAGGCGGTTTTTTATGCCTGCAGGGAGCCTTTTCCCGACCCTTGCCCACTGATCCAGGAAAATCCTGGTCAGACCGACTCCGTTCTCGGTTTGAGGGAAGTCGGCGTACCGGCGGCGGGGCGGGATTTTTTGCCCGGCCAGGAGGTAAAACTCATCGCCGGCAAAAACAAAGGGGTAGTCGAGGGATTTAAGGAAGGCGTCCTGCCAGCCGCGGACCTTTTTGGTTATCCCGGCCGCCTCCGCGGGGCTGAACTGCCTCAAGGGGAAAAGCCCCTCCCTGAAACCGGTGATCCCCACCGGGACCACCGCCAGGGACCTTACCCGGGGCCAGAGGCCCGCAAGGTCGGCCAAGGTCCTGTCCAGTTCCACGCCGTCGTTGATTCCGGGGCAGATTACCGCCTGGGTGTGGATTTCGATTCCGCGGCCGGCCAAATACTCAAGCTGTCTCACAATCTCCCCGGCCACGGGGTTGCCCAGCATTTTTACCCGCAGGGCGGGGTTGGTGGTGTGTACCGAAACGTAGAGGGGGCTAAGCCTCAGCCTGGCGATCCTGTGGAAATCCCTTTCCGACAGGTTGGTCAGGGTGATGAAGCTTCCCTGCATGAATGACAGCCTGTAGTCGTCATCCTTTATGTAAAGGGTGTTACGCAAGCCCCCGGGCATCTGGTCGACAAAGCAGAACAGGCACTTGTTGGCACAGCGGGCGATTTTTTCAAGCCCGGTGGTTTTAAACTCGATCCCCAGATCCTGGCCGGGGTCCTTCTCGATTTCTATTTCCCAGCGATTCCCGTCCCCTTTTTCAATCTCGATGCTGACCAGGCGGTCCCCTGCGAAAAAGTTATAGTCCAGCACATCCGAGAGGGCTTGGCTGTTCACCGAAAGAACCACGTCCCCGGGGGCCACCCCCAGTTCCTCGGCAATGCTTCCCGCGGCCACGCGGCCCACCTCTAGGCCCGGCTTTTCCACGTCAAGAATCCTCTTTTCATTTAAATCCGGCCCCGGTCTTAATTCTCGTTTAATTATGCGATATTTGCCAGTCCCAGTCAAGTTTGACCGAGGCGGCCAGGTAAGGGTAAATCTTTTCGATGTACTTTTCCATCATTATTTTGCCGGTCCTGCCGGCCAGGGGGATCTCCAGGGCAAGACGCCACAGGAAAAGGCGCAGGCCCGCGGGCGGGTTGATCTCGACGATGCGGCAGCAATTTTTGTCTATGTTGTTGATTTCCAGGAAGGAGTTGACCAGGTTGACCAAAATTCCCCGGCCGGACCGGGCGGTGAAGGCCGCCACCCTGGTTCCGTCCGGGGCGGTGCCTATCCAGCACATCCTGCCCTCGGAATATCGGTTTTTTTCGCAGGCAAAAATGATTTCCCGGATTTTACCCGGGCAGTGCCGGTCCGGCAGTTCTCCGGTCAGGATCGATCCGGCCACGGCCGACAGTGGAAAGCTGCAGCTGCTGATCAGGATCAGGGTGTTCAACAGGCGGCCTCCGGGGTTATGCTGGCTGCCGCATTTCCTTCCTTTTTCCCCGGTGCTTTCTCGCGGGTCCGGGTTATCTCCGACAAGACCTTTTCCACTGCCGCCGCCAGCCGCCTGTAGTTCCTGATGGTCCCCCAGGTCACCAGGGGCCTGCCGATCGCCACCAGGCCCATTCTTCGGGACATGAAGCCGCCGGCCCTCATCGAGGGGCTGACGTAGGACGACACGTCCACCAGCATCAGGTTTTCGTGCTTGATACCGAACAGCACCGAAAGCCCTTCGGCCACATTGCAAAGCAATTTGGGGCGATTGCGCCGCCCCACCACGTACACTTCATTTCCCAGGCCGTCGCGGCCCACGAAGGTTATTTTCCCTATGTCGGACATTTCCCGGCGGTCAAAAAGCTTTTGATCCAGCAACTCCCGGCACCCCGGCACCCTGTCCCGGGGCAGCAGCCCCAGGTGGATGCAGGCGGCCGTTACCGAGGAATGTGTACCGCCGAAACAGTGATAGATTATTTTCAAGCGGGTTCCTCCTTAAAGGGTCAGGCGCCCAATGTCCGGGATTACTGCGAGACTATTATATAAGTTCCGTTTTCCAGGGAATGGGCCATGGAGTCGAGGACGCGGGACAGGGAGGCGGCTATTTGCTCGCATTCCCCCTCGTCGCGCCCCAAAAAGATGGGGGCGCCTCCCCCCACAAGGCGCATGTCCCCGGTGACTACTGCCAGTATTTTTTTTGCCTCAGGTCCGGTCATTTTTTAATGCCGCAATCCTCCCCGCTTCGGTACTCAGCGGCTTGCTCCGGGCGGACTCAAGGACCGGGGTTCTTTTCACCGCCAGCATCAAGGCCTCCATGTCCTTGATCACCGGCAGGATGCACATGCCCAGTTCCCCGGTGTCCAGGTTTTTTCGCAGCAGGGGGGTAAGCTCCGGAGTGTCGATGTCCTTCTTAATGCCCAGTATGGTAGCCGCGGTGTGTGCTATGGCCATGCGCTGGCCGACATCGTTGATGACGGACCGGGCGTTGGCGCCCTTGGGCCTGATCCTGACGGCCAGGGCCTCTTTCAGTATCTTATCACGCATTTCTCTCAGGCCCACGTTCATGATCACTATTTCATCCACTTTCAGCTGGCTGCCCTGAAAGCTTATTCCGGCCGGCAGCACCTCGCAGATGTCGCCGATGGTCTCACCGGCTTTTAAGGTAAGGCTGAAAGCGAGAAACAGAACTGTCATCACTGCGGCGGCGGGTAGTTTGCCGAAATAGTAGGCCACGCTTACCGACATCGAAGTGGCCATAACCAGGTAATTCCTGGCCTCGAATGTACGTGCGATTCCCTCGATGTAATCGCTGCCTCTTTTTACCAGCTCGTATTTTTCCAGGTTTTCAAGGGTTTTTCTTTCCATACCCCTGATTTCCCTGAATTGCTGGGCTGCCAGGGCCAGGAAGGTCACCGCGGTAAAATCAGGCTTCAGGATGGCCGGAACTGCCACCGATCCCAGGGCCGAGGCGATGAACCCCAGTGAGATGTGGGCCACCGTGCCATGGGGATAACCGGGGTATTGCCGGTAGTCCACCTTCAGCAGCACCAGCCTGGCCAGGATGCCGGAGACCGTTCCGGCAATAATCATCCCAAGGTAGTCGTCCACGGGTGTCACCTGATCTTTTTGCGGTTTTCGCCGTCAATCTCGTTCGCGTCGGGATTGTATTCGCCTTCCCCATGATCAGGCGTTGTTCTCCGCCTGGCGGTGATCCTCTGTCTCAGCCCCCTGACCGGACCAAGAAAGCCTGTGAATTCGCGGCCGACGTATGAGGAAAGCCTGTTTGCGGCCTGCTTCAGACCGCCGGAACTGATTACCAGAAAGGCTCCACCCCCCAGCAGGGTAATTCCCAGGATCCAGGCCAACGCCCTCCAGGCGCCGCCAGTCCCTGCCGCACCGGTTACCCCCCCCGGCGCCCCGGCTACTCCAAGCACCGTGGGAATGGCGTCGGCAAAAAGGGCGACCCCGTTCGCCGCTTCCTGCCCGCTGTTGGTGTGGGTTCCGGCCTCAATGAGCAGGGCCGTGGGCATCAGGTCCTGGTTGTAGTTGCCCCTGGCCAGGAAAATTTCCTTTACTATGGTGGGGTGGGTCTTGTTGGCGAAGGCCATCATTCTCCTGGCGAAGTCAAGGTTGGCCCTCATGTTCGGGTTTTGCCGGCCGATGACCAGCCTGAGCTGTGTAACCGGGGTGTTGGAAATGTTTCTCTTGTAATAGTCGGCATCCGGAATTCCGTCCCGGTGAACGTCCAGCAGGGCCACAGGGTTGTCTTTTAAAAGCCTGGTAGCCGTCCTCCTGGAGCGGTAGTAGGCGTTATTGTCTTGCGGGTCATGGGGTGTCCGGTCGTAAGAAACGTTCACGTTCTGCTTTTGCAGCCTGTTGGCCAGGGACTGGCCCACCCGGTATATGCCGCCCCTGAAGGGTATGGTCTCTGATCCGTCGGTGGGTACGTACGACTCGGCGCTGTGGGTGTGGTATATACCAACCAGGTTGCGGCCGTCCCGGGCGACGGTCGTTACGGGAACGGCCATCTTTGCATAGTATTCGCAGTAAGCCAGATACTGCCGGTCGGTTCCCTCAAGTTTGGCCCTGGCGTAATTTCCCCCCACTTTGGTGACCCGGTAGTGCTTACCGTCCGACTGGATAATTTCGTCCCCCGCTGCTACTCCCCTGGCCACCTTGGAGATTATGTTTCCGTCGTCGTCCATGATGTTTACCAGGTAGCCGGCCGTATGGTCGCAGCTTTCTGTAAAATCCAGGAAGTCTAAGGGCTTTAAGGCGGGCATCCAGCCGCTTTTATAGTTGAGGGCCGCGGCCGAGGCTATGGCCGCCAGTATTAAACCGGCCGCCAGGTAAATCTTCAGGCGGGTTTTATTCATTCCTGTACACCCCCTTTGCTTTCTCTTTCCCTCTTTCCCCTTTTCCAGAAGCCCAACTTTCTGCCGGACCCTTCCTCTTTTTCCCGGGCGGCATCGGCTTCCCCGTCAAGGTCGGGTTTGCGCAGAGCGCTGATTAGGCTTCGTGCCTTGCCCTTTTCGGAGGGCCCGCCGGCCATTCTTTCCCTTACCTCGCCCACCGTCTCGGCCAGCAGGACGGCGAATATGCCCGCGATGACTACAGCATCGAAGGCACCGGCGCCTCCGATGTCGGCCCTGCCTGCCGGGGCGCCCCTGCTTACCAGCCAGGCGTAATGGCCGACGTCAAAAATCAAAAGTCCCATCACTGCGGAGACAAAGGCGCCCCTGCGGGACCTTCCGGCCAGGTATCCGACGACTCCGGCCGCCAGCGGAAACAGCCACAGGGCGTCTATAACCCCGAACCTTCCGGACGGCTCGGGCAGCCCCGTCATAACCATGGTGCCCAGCCCGAAAATGACCAGGGCGGTAATCACCGATCCAGCCAAGGATCTGATTTTTTCCCTGGACGTTCCGGCCGTGGCCACCAGGTAGACGGCCAGCCCCAGGGGTATTAGGGCCCCGCCGACGTTGACCGTTACCGGATACCTGCCGCCCCAGACCGGTATGTCAATGAAGCTCCCGATAATCAGGCCTGCAATTACGGCCAGGGCCCCCTTGTCCGAAAGCTTCATCCTGTCCAGCGCCCTCTGGGCCAGCCCAAAAAATATAAGCGCGGCAACTATAAGCAGAATAATCATTCCTACGGGGAGTCTGGTCATTGTCAACCCTCCTGTTTTTTAAATATTATCCTGCCCTGACAGCATTTTAATATACAAAGAAAGTAAGCCCTACTTTGAGGTAAGGGAGACAGGTGACAGAATACAGGAGGCGGGAGAATGCTTGGTTGTTTTAGAAGACAAAAAAATACCCCTTTTTAAGGGGTAGCTTTGGTCAACAATTTCAGGGTCTGTCGATATTATCAAGAGGTAGTCTGAAAAGCTTTTAGATGAAAGGCGCGGCAAGGCTTCGAGCGGAGGCGTACCTGGTGGTGCGTCTGAGCGAAGAAGCCGCAGCCGGAACGCAGCGGATGGACTTTTTGGGCGGACTCTTTACTTCTGATCGAAGATGTCTCCCACCAGGTCTCCGATGGTAACGTTGCCGCCTTCTCCGGCCTCGTGGATCTTTGGCTCCTCTGCGGCCTTCGTCGGGCGCGGGCCCTTTTCCCTTTCCGCCTCCCTGATGGACAGCCTGATCCTCTTTTCCTTGGAATCCATGCTCAACACCTTGACGGCCACTTCCTGGCCTTCCTTTACCACATCGTCAGGCTTCTCCACGTGCCGGTCGGCCAGGTGGGAAATGTGTACCAGGCCCTCCACACCCGGCTCAAGCTGAACAAAGGCGCCGAAGGGGGCCAGCCGGACAATTCTGGCCTGGATCACTTTGCCAACCGGGTATTTTTCAGCCACGTTGTCCCAGGGGTTTTGCAGCACCTGCTTGAGGCCCAGGGAGATTTTTTCGTTCTCCCGGTCGATGCGAAGGATCATCACGTCCACTTCGTCACCTACCCTGACCACTTCAGACGGGTGGCTGACCCTGTGCCAGGCCATTTCCGATATGTGCAGCAGCCCGTCGATTCCTCCGATGTCCACAAAGGCGCCGAAGCTGGTCAGCCGCCTGACGGTGCCCCTGACCACCTGTCTTTCTTTAAGGTTGTTGAACATTTCCTCGCGGTGCCTTAGATACTCCTCCTCCAGGACGGCCTTCCTGGACAGGATGACTTTTTTCCTGGCGCGGTTCAGCTCGATTACTTTGGCGCTTATCTTTTGGTCAAGAAACTTGGACAGATCCTCCACGTATCCGCGCTCAACCAGTGACGCGGGCAAAAAGGCGCGAACGCCGATGTCCACCAGGAGCCCACCCTTGACCACTTCCCTGACCGTCCCCTCTACGGGGTCCCCGCTCTCCAGGTTTTCTTCCAGGAAGGCCCAGGTTTTTTCGGCGTCGGCCCTCTCTTTTGAAAGGATCAGCCTTCCTTCATTGTCTTCGGACTTCACCACGTAAACATCTATTTTATCCCCCACCTTGACGACATCGTGGGGCGAGGAAACCTCGAAGCTGGAAAGTTCCCTTAGGGGAATTACCCCCTCCGACTTTGCCCCGACATCAACCAGGACCTCGTCGGGGTTCACCTGCACCACCACGCCGGTGACGATATCACCGGGGCGGACGGACTTAATGTCCACCGCGTCCCGCATGCCTCCCTCTTTTGCCGGCTCATCCAGGTCGGCAACGGCGGTACTTTCGGTTGCGGCCTCGACCGGTTCTTCCGGCGCCGCCGCGGCGGCATGTTTTTCAGCTTCCACCTCGTGTCCGTGCTCAATAATCTCTCCATCGTTTTCCTTGACCGCCATCTCACCCAACTCCTTCATCCGTCTTTCAACCTCCTCGATAATCCACTGCGGCGTTGAAGCTCCCGCGGCTATACCGGCGGTTCCCCTGCCTATGAACCACTGGGCCTCGAGATCACCGGCCGTTTCCACCTGGTAAGTGGTCGTTCCCTGGGCGGCGCTGAGGGCCGCCAGCTTGGCCGTGTTGGAGCTGTTCCTGCCTCCCACCACAACCATTACATCCACTTTCCGGGCCAGTTCCGCAGTGGATTTTTGCCTTTCCCCGGTGGCGTTACATATGGTATCGTATACTTCTACCTCCGGGCATTTTTCTTTTATTGTGCCTACCACGGCGTCAAAATTTTCCCGGGTCTGGGTGGTCTGCGCCAGAACTCCCACCTTGGCGGGGAAGTTCTGCTTCCGGGCTTCTTCAGGCCCGCCCAGGACCAGGGCCCGGCCGCCGGTCCACCCAACGATGCCTTTGACCTCGGGATGATCGGCATCACCCACCACTACCGCCTGGATTCCGGCTGCGGTAACCTTGCCGGCTATCCTCTGGGCCCTGGCGACAAAGGGGCAGGTGGCGTCCACGGTCTTTATGCCTAGTTTCTCGGCCTCGGCCAGCACTTCGGGGCCAACGCCGTGGGATCGTATGATTACTTTGCTTCCGGGTTCGGCCTGGCCGAGTCTGTCTATCACTCTGACGCCTTCCCGGACAAGTTCTTCAACAACCTGCCGGTTGTGGATCAGGGGGCCCAGCGAGTATACCGGCCCATCCTTTTCCCCGGCGCACTTTTTGGCCAGTTCGACCGCCCTTTTCACCCCGTAACAGAAACCCGATTCCGGGGCAATTATCACATCCAATAATACCACCGCTTAACGTTCGCTTATCATGAGTTCGGCCACCCTATCCATAATCACCGAGCTGAACCCGGCAAGGTCGCTCCGGCCGGCCTTTCCGGCCTTTGTACCGGTTTCGCCCCCACCAAACACTACGGGCGGTCCGATGATTACTTTTACTTTGCCGAAAAGCCCCCTGGACCCGATCAGCGCCACCGGCAGCACCGGCACGCCGGCCCGGGTGGCCAGCATGGCCGCTCCCAGGTGGGGCTCCAGCATGCCTTCGGCTTTGTGTCTGGTCCCTTCCGGGAAAATACCCACTATCTCCCCGCCGGCCAGGTAATTGAGGGCAGTCCTGATGGCTGACCGGTCTGCGCCGCCCCTTTTGACCGGGAAGGCTCCAAGCTTGTCTATGATCGTCCCCAGCAGGGGGATTTTGAACAAATCGGCCTTGGCCATAAAGAATACCTGCCGTGATTTGGGGAGGGCGCAACCTACGATGACGGGATCCCAGTAGCTTTTGTGGTTGCTTACCAGCACCAGCCCGCCCTGTCCGGGGACGTTTTCCAGCCCCCGCACTTCCATCCGGCGTATAGTAATCAGAACGGCCCTGCACAGCGTCCAGGCGAACCTGTAAAACATCAGGTGCGGCCCTCCGTAACCCTCTTCACAATCAAATCGATTACCTCTCCGGCGGTCATCCCGGTGCAGTCGATTATTTCGGCATCTTCCGCGGGCCTGAGCGGGTTTATTTCCCTGCTGCTGTCCAGGTAATCCCTGGATTCAATCTCTTCGGTCAGTTTTTCCAGGTCCACCGGGTAACCCATTTTCTCTAAATCCCTGGACCTCCTGGCGGCCCGTTCCCGTGCCGAGGCCACGATAAAAAACTTAAAATCGGCGTCGGGTATTACCACCGTGCCGATGTCCCTGCCCTCCATGACCACTCCACCGCCTTCGGCCATGGCACTCTGGGCGGCTACCAGCACCTTTCTGACCCCCGGTACGCTGGCCACCCTGGAAACGTTTTTGGTTACCAGCGGGTCCCTGATTTTTTCGGTAACGTCGGCACCGTTTAGGAGTACGATTATATTTTTCTCCCTGCCCTCTATTATATCAATTTTTGCATTGTTTGCCAGTTCGGTCAGCGCCTCGCCCTCGGTCAGATCGACGTTTCTTTCCAGTGCCAGTAAGGTTACCGCCCGGTACATCGATCCGGTGTCCACATACCTGTATCCAAGGGCCAGAGCCACTCCCCTGGCCACGGTGCTTTTTCCCGCCCCCGCCGGACCGTCGATGGCGACAGTATATTTTCCGGGCATTTTACCTCCCAAATTTCATCGCTTCATGGCAGTGCCAAAATTTACGCGAACAGAAATACCTTCGACATATCAGGGAGATTTCCTTTTTTTTAGCACAAAAAGTGAACGAAGCTTCACGATGCCGACAAGCCCGGACCGCCTGCTTTCACGGGTCCGGAGAAGTTCGGGCGGGGGCGTTGCACAAAAAACCCCGGGACAGAAAAAAACCATCCAGGGTGTATTATTCTTTCTCTATTGATTTTAATACGTCAAAAAAACCGGGAAATGAAACGTCGGCGCATTCCGCGCCCCGGATGACGGTTTTCCCTTCGGACACCAGGCCGGCTACCGCCATGGCCATGGCTATGCGATGGTCACCGCCGGGGTCCACTTCCGTTCCCCTTAATCTGTTGCCCGGCCTGACCAGGAACCCGTCCTCCAGTTCGCGTATGTCCACCCCGAATTTCCGCAGGCAGCCTACCACGGAGGCAATCCGGTCGGACTCCTTGACCTTCAGTTCCGACGCCTCCCTGACCACCGTTTCTCCCGCGGCCATTGATGCGGCAACGGCCAATACCGGTATCTCGTCAATCAGCCTCGGGATCAGGTCGCCCATGATTACTGTCCCGCGCAGTTCCGAAGATCTCACCCGGATGTCTGAAACGGGCTCGCCGCCGGCCTCCCGGGTGTTAAAGACCCGGATGTCTGCCCCCATTCTCAGGAGCGCCTCGATTATCCCGTCCCGGGTGGGGTTGGTGCCCACTCTCCGGATGGTCAGGTCGGAGTCCGGCGTCACGGCGGCGGCCACCAGCAGAAAAGCCGCGGAAGATATATCGCCGGGCACGGCAATCCTGCTTCCCCTGAGAACACTGCTGCCGCTCACCCCGACCCGGTTCCCCCGCACCTCGACCTCTGCTCCCAAGTGTCTGAGCATCCTCTCGGTATGGTCCCGGGATTTACAAGGTTCGGTAACGAAGGTCCATCCCCCGGCAAACAGGCCAGCCAGCAGTACGGCCGACTTGACCTGGGCGCTGGCCACCGGTGACGAATAGTCGATGGCTTTCAGGTTTCCGCCCTTCACAGCCAGGGGTGCCAGGGTGTTGTTGCGGCGGCCCAGAATTAAGGCGCCCATCCGGGTCAGCGGGTCCACCACCCGGCCCATGGGCCGGGACCGCAGCGAATCGTCGCCGGTGATTACGCTAAAAAAGTCCTGCCCGGCCAGTATGCCGGCCATCAGGCGGATGGTGGTGCCGGAGTTTTGGGCGTCCAGCACTCTGCGGGGTTCCCTCAGACCCCTTAGGCCCCGTCCGGAGATGACCAGCCTTCCCCGGTCGGGGCCGCGGAATTCGACGCCCATTTCCATGAAGCATTTCATGGTAGCCAGGCAGTCTTCACCGGTAAGGAAATTTTCCACTACGGTCTCTCCCTCGGCGATGGCTCCCAGCATCACCGCCCGGTGGGAGACGGACTTGTCACCGGGTACGCAGACGGTGCCCAAAAGTCCCTTTGAGGGAGTGATTAACCTTTCTATCTTGACACATCCTTTCATTAGTTAAAGTTAAAACCCGGGAAAATACGGGGCGGGCAGGTTTTTCGCCGTTTTTAGCGGGATTTTGCGAAAAATGCGGCGGGCTTTTCGAATTACGGCCGCTTTTTGGCCGGGATACCCGCTTCCCTAATCAGGGCCACGGCCCTGTCCTGGTCCTCCCCGCTGGCGAAGGCCAGCCTGATGGTTCCCCCCTCGCCTTCCCGGACCCGCAGGATTTCAATGTCGCTGATGTTGATCCCGGCGTCCCCCAGAATCCCTGCAATCCGGCCGATTATCCCTGGCCGGTCGGGGACGGTGACCACAATTTCCCACAGGGCCGGCAGGTAGCCCTTGGTCCGGGCCGGCATCCCGGCCTTGAGGGTTCTGGCCCTGTCCAGAAACCGGTATATCTTCACGGGGTCACCGACTTCTACGGCCTCCCGGAACTCGTCCAGCCTCCTCGTGAAGGCCGAGAGGGCCTCCAGGATGAATTCGCGGTTGGTCAGGAATATGTCCCGCCACATTTCGGCGTTGCCGGCGGCTATCCTGGTGGTGTCCCGGAAACCTCCGGCCGCCAGGAGGGACATCTTTTCACTGCCCGGAAGGTCGAACAGGCAGTTTACCAGGGCGGCCGCCGCCAGGTGCGGAAGGTGGCTGACGGCCGCCACCGACAGGTCGTGTTCAACCGGGTCCATCAGTACGGGACGCGATCCGATCCCCTCCACCAGGCGGACCAGCTTTAGAAGGTCGTCCTCCGGCGTGCCGTCCCGGGGGGTGAGGACGTAAAAGGCGTTTTCGAACAGGTAAGGATCGGCCCCGGCTATTCCCTCCTTTTCGGATCCGGCCATGGGGTGGCCGCCGATGAAAACCACGCCTTCCGGCAAAACGCTTGCAGATTTCTCAATAATTTGTACCTTTGTGCTGCCGACGTCGGTGACCAGGACGCCCGGGGCCAGGCAGGGCGATATTTCCGACAGGACGCCGATGGTGGATCCCACGGGGGTGGCTACTACGACCAGGTCGCAGCCTTCCAGGGCGTCGTAGCTGAGTGACGCCCGGTGCACGGCTCCGCACTCCAGGGCGGTTTCCAGGGCCTTTTGGCTGCGCCCGATGCCGAGTACTTCACCGGCCATGGATTTCCGGTTGATGGCGAGCCCAAGGGAGCCCCCGATGAGTCCCACTCCCACTATGGCCACCTTCTTGAAAAGGGGTTTACCGGACATCGGGCATGGTCCTGTTCATTATCTTGCTGACCTGGCGCACCTCTTCCATGAGAATCCTGAAATTTTCCGGAGTCAAGGACTGCGGCCCGTCGCAGAGGGCCTCCGACGGGTTGGGGTGAACCTCCACCAGCAGGCCGTCGGCGCCGGCGGCTACGGCCGCCCTGGCCATGGGCGGAACAAAGCGCCACTTGCCGATGGCGTGGCTGGGGTCCACGATTACCGGCAGGTGCGTTAGGTATTTCAGGACCGGCACTGCGGTAAGGTCAAGAGTGTTTCTGGTGTATGGATCGAAACTCCTGATGCCCCTCTCGCAGAGGATAACCTGCTGGTTTCCGCCGGATATGATGTATTCGGCCGCCATCAGCCACTCTTCGATGGTGGCCGAGGGGCCCCTTTTCAGGAGCACCGGTTTTCCCGTCGTGGCTGCGTCCCTGAGCAGGAAAAAGTTCTGCATGTTCCGGGCGCCTATCTGCAGGATGTCGGCGTACTGGGTCACCAGGGACAGGGTTTTGGAGTCCATGACCTCTGTGACTATGTAGAGGCCGGTGGCCTCTCTGGCCTCCGCCAGCATTTCCAGCCCTTTTTCTTCCAGGCCCTGAAAGGAATAGGGGGACGTCCGGGGTTTGAAGGCGCCCCCCCTGAGGACTGTGGCGCCGGCCTCCTTTACCCGGAAGGCGGCTTCCATGAGCTGTTCCCTACTTTCCACGGCACAGGGGCCGGCCATCACATGGACGGCCTGACCGCCGATTTGAATGTCGCCGACCGTGACAACGGTGTCCTGTTCCTTGAAGTTTCTGCTTGCCAGCTTAAACGGGGCCAGGATGGGCACCACTTTTTCCACGCCGGGCATGGCCTCCAGGGCCAGGCTCCCCAGCCTTGTCTTGTCCCCGATGGCGCCGATTATGGTTCTTTCCACCCCGCGGGAGAGGTGGATTTGAAACCCGGACTTCTCGAGCTTCCTAATCACTGACTCTATATCCTTTTCATTGGCATCGTGATTCATTACCACAATCAAACCAGACTCCTCCTCGACTGTCTTGTTCAGCCAGTTATTTTCTTAAAAAAGCGCAGGAATAAAGCCTTGGCTTTATATTTTTCCTGCTGCCGGCGAAACAATTCCGCCGTCGCTCCCTTAGTGACCGGATTTATAGTTTAAAAAGACATAGCACCCCTAAGGGGTGCCATACAGCCTCATAGACACGCCTATCCCCCCCTGCCGTTCTGCCGTGCTTCCCGTTTAAAGGCACCTTGTATGCTTTTTAGCCATCCTACGGGATTAATATTACCACAAAGGTGGTATGCCAACAATACATTTTATGACAAGCCTTTTAAATTGTTGCCGTTCCCCGCCGTTCCCCGGCTTCCCGCCGGCCTTGAGGGGGGCCCGTTCTCTCTTCCGGTACGGTCGCCCCGGCCCCTTTCCGCTGCCTCAGCGTGTCTTTGATTTCCCGGGCCAGCCTGCCCACCCTGCTGGTAATCCCCGTCAGGCCTCCACCGCCGTCCACGGCACTGACGATGGCGCTGCCCACTACCACCGCGTCGCAGTGGGCGGCCGCCTTTAAGGCCGAGTCCGGTC
Source organism: Desulfovirgula sp. (assembly GCA_020725625.1). Taxonomy (GTDB): domain Bacteria; phylum Bacillota; class Desulfotomaculia; order Desulfotomaculales; family Desulfocucumaceae; genus JAILZP01. Next base: position 19,425 of record DYET01000087.1, read on the forward strand.
CGGAGATGCCGAAGCCCACCACCAGCGGGCTGTCCGTGTAGCTTCTCAGCCTGTTTGTAAAGGACTTCAGGTCCGTGTTTATTTCCGCCCTTGGGCCGGTGACCCCGGTGACCGACACGCAGTATATGAACCCGTCGGCCCTGGAGGCGATTTTTTTCAGCCTCCTGTCCGTCGAGGTGGGGGCCGCCAGGGGAACAAGGGACAGCCCCGCCTCCGCTGTTTCGTACCGGAGCGGGCTATCTTCCTCCACCGGCAGGTCTGGTACGATCAGCCCGTCAATTCCGCAATCCCGCGCCCGGTTGACGAAGGCGACCGTTCCCGACCTGAACACGGGATTGTAATAGGTCATTAACAGGACGGGGATGTCAGCGTACTTCCTGAAGGCATGGGCGATATCAAAAACGTCGGCCAGCCTGGTTCCCCTCGCCAGGGCCAGGTTGGAAGCCCTCTGGATTACCGGGCCGTCGGCTATCGGGTCGGAAAAGGGGAGGCCTATTTCGACCAGGTCTGAACCGGCGTCCGCCAGGGCCTTGAGAATTTCCAGGGTGTGCCCGGGCTCGGGATAGCCGGCCGTGATGTAGGTGATCAACCCTTTTTCGCCGGTTTCCCGCAGGCGGGAAAATGCACCGGCGATTCTTGATTTTCCGGTAATCAACCTTCCACCCCCAGTACCCTGGCCGCGGTTTCAACGTCCTTGTCACCGCGGCCGGAAAGGCAGACCACGATGACCGCGTCCCGGCCCATGACCGGTGCCGTCCTGATGGCCTCGGCCAGGGCGTGGGAGCTTTCCAGGGCGGGGACCACACCCTCGGTCCGGCAGAGGATTTTAAAGGCCTCAAGGGCCTCCAGGTCGGTGACCGAGGTGTATTTAACCCTCCCGGACTCTTTCAGGAAGCTGTGTTCCGGTCCCACGCCGGGATAGTCCAGGCCAGCGGATATCGAGTGGGCCAGCATGATCTGGCCTTCGGTGTCCTGCAGAACGTAACTCAGGGAGCCGTGCAGCACTCCCGGGCTTCCGGCGGCCAGGGCGGCCGCGTGCCTTCCGGTTTCCAGTCCGCGGCCCGCCGCTTCTACGCCCGCCAGGGCGGAGCCAGTCTCTAGGAACGGGTGGAAAATGCCCATGGCGTTGCTGCCCCCGCCCACGCAGGCGACGACGAGATCCGGAAGCCTGCCCTCGGCGGCCAGAATCTGATCCTTTGTTTCCTCGCCGATGACCTTCTGGAAGTCCCTGACCATCACCGGGTACGGATGGGGGCCGGCCACCGATCCAACAAGGTAGTGGGTGTTTTCCACGTTGGCCACCCAGTCCCTCATGGCTTCGTTCATGGCGTCCTTGAGGGTCCGGCTTCCCGAGGAGACGGGAACCACTTCGGCGCCCAGCAGCCTGATCCTGAACACGTTCAGGGACTGCCGGGCCATGTCCTCCTCGCCCATGTAGACGGTGCACTCCATGTCAAAAAGGGCGGCGGCGGTGGCGGCGGCTACGCCGTGCTGTCCGGCGCCGGTTTCGGCCACGACCCTTTTTTTCTTCATTCTCCGGGCCAGCAGGATTTGGCCCAGGGTGTTGTTTATCTTGTGCGCCCCGGTGTGGTTGAGGTCCTCCCTCTTGAGGTAAATCTTGGCCCCTCCGCAGTACTCTGTGAGCCGCCCGGCGAAGTACAGGGGGGACGGCCTGCCGACGTATTTTTTGAGCAGGCCGCGGTACTGGTCCTGGAAGATCGGGTCCTCCTTGGCCTCCCTGTAGCAGGACTCCAGTTCTTCCAGGGCGGGCATCAGCGTCTCGGGGACGAACCTGCCCCCGAAGGGCCCGAAATAACCCATGCTGTCGGGCATCATGTAAGTCAACCCTTGACCCTCCTGACGAATTCCCTTATTTTTACCGGATCTTTTTGGCCGTCGGTTTCCACCCCGCTGCTGACGTCAACCGCGTAAGGGCCTGCGATGTTTATGGCCTCCCTGACGTTCTCCGGGGTCAGGCCCCCCGCCAGGATCAGGGGGCCTGCCCGGAAGTTCGCGGCCAGCCGCCAGTCAAAGGTCCTGCCGGTTCCGCCCCGGCGGCCTGGGACCCGGGCGTCCAGCAGGTAGGCGTCAACCCTGTAGCTGCCCGCCGGAGCGAGGTCAGCCTCCCGGGACACGGCGAAAGATTTGATCACCTTAAGCCCCAGGGCCCTGCAGAACTCCGGGGTCTCGTCGCCGTGCAGCTGGACCGTGTCAATCCTGGCGCGGTCCACTGCGTCCGCCACTTCTTCCAGCGTCGGGTTGACGAATACCCCGACCCGGGAGACGAAGGGGGGAAGCCTGCTGGTGATTTCCCCCGCCCGGCCCGGGCTGATCCTCCTCCTGCCCGGAGCGAAGACGAAGCCCAGGGCGTCGGCCCCGGCCTCCACTGCCACAAGGGCTGATTCCAGATCGCAGATGCCGCATATTTTTACCCGAACGCACCTTTTTTCCATAAAGCGGACAACCCCTGACCTTTTTAACCATCGTCACTGCCCGTGCAGCAGCTCCATCACCTTGGCCGCTACGTTCCCGGCCGCCATCAGGGCCTCCCCCACCAGGGCCGCATGGACTCCGGCCTCTTTCAACGCCCTCATGTCGGCCGCGGATTTTATCCCGCTTTCACTGACCACCACCGCCGGACTGCCCCTCAAATGCCGGCAGAGGCGGAAAGTGGTGCTGATGTCCGTCCGAAATGTTTTCAGGTCCCGGTTGTTGATCCCGATCAGGCCGGCCCCGGCCTCCAGGGCCGAATCCAGGTCGGACTCGTCGTGGACTTCCACCAGGGCTTCCAGTCCCGCGTCCCGGGCCGTCCCCATCAGGGCGCGGAGTGCGCCGGGCGGCAGGGCCGCGCAGATCAGCAGGACTGCGTCCGCGCCGATGAGCCTGGCCTGGTACACCTGGACAGGGTCGATAATGAAATCTTTCCTGAGCAGGGGGAGGGTTGTAATTCTTCTCACCCTTTTCAGGTGCCCGGGACAGCCGCCGAAAAACATCCGGTCGGTCAGTACCGAAATGGCGTCGGCCCCGCTGTCATGATAGATCCGGGCGATCTGACAAGGGTCGAATTGTTTCCGGATGACCCCCCTGGACGGGGAGGCGCCTTTTATTTCGGCCAGCAGTGCCACCCTGCCCGGCCTGTTCAGCGCCTGGGACAGGGATCGGGCCGGCGGCAGCCGTTCGACCGCCCTGATCACCGACTTTGCGTCCATGTGACGCTTCAGCAGGTTTACTTCCCGGCGCTTGTTTGCCAGGATGCTGTCCAGGATCACGGCAGGGCCGCCTTTGCGGCCGGCCTGGCCGTGAACTCCACCAGCTGCCTGAGTTTTTTGGCGGCCTCGCCGGTGTCAATGGCTGCTCTGGCTTTTTCCAAGCCCCGGGCCAGGTCCGGGGCAAGTCCCGCCGCCACCAGCGCCAGGGCCGAGTTGAGGATGACCGCGTCCCGGCGGGGCCCTCCCTCACCCTCCAGGATCCTCTTTACGATGGCCGCATTTTCGGCCGGGGTCCCGCCCCTCAGGCTGTCCAGGCGGCATCTTTTGATGCCGTATGCCATGGGGTCTATTTCATAGCTGCGGATCTTCCCCCCGGCCACCTCGCAGACATATGCCGGGCCGGCCGGGGTAATCTCGTCGGTTCCGCCCGCCCCGTGCAGCACAAAGGCCCTCCTGACGCCCAGCCTGGCCAGAACCTCGGCCAGCCTGGGAACCAGGTCCCTGCTGAACACGCCCAGCACCTGTGCATTGGCCCCGGCCGGGTTGGTCAGGGGGCCCAGCAGGTTGAACACCGTCCTGACCCCGATTTCCCGGCGCGGCCCGGCGGCGTGCCTCATGGCGCCGTGCAGGACCGGGGCAAAGAGGAAGGCCATGCCCACTTCGTCAAGGCAGCTTCCGGCCTCCTCGGCCGAAAGGTCGATGTTCACTCCCAGCGCCTCAAGGAGGTCGGCGGACCCGCACCGGCTGGAAACCGACCGGTTGCCGTGTTTGGCCACCGCTGCTCCGCATCCGGCGGCCACCAGCGCGGCCGCGGTAGATATGTTAAAGGTGTTTGCCCCGTCCCCGCCGGTGCCGCAGGTGTCCACGAGGACCCGGTGCCTGGTCCGGACGGGGGCGGCCCTGCTTTTCATCACCCGCGCGAAGCCCGTTATCTCGCCCACGGTTTCCCCTTTCAGCCGCATGGCGATCAGCAGGGCCCCGATCTGGGCCGGGCTGGCTTCGCCGTCCATGATTGACGCCATCACTTTACCGGCCTCTTCTTCTTCCAGGCTCCCTCCCGCAACCACCTTCCGGATTGCTTCCCTGATCAGTTCCGTCCCGTCCATGCCGCGCTTCCCTCCCGGTTAAACCCGATTATAATCCGTTGTTGACCAGAAAATTCCTCAATATCTCCCGGCCGTGGTCGGTAAGAACGGACTCGGGGTGAAACTGAACTCCTTCCACGCTGTAAGTCCTGTGCCTCAAGCCCATGATCTCGCCGTCAGCGGTCCAGGCGCTGATTTCCAGACAAGGAGGCAGCCCCCGGCGGTCAACCACCAGGGAGTGGTACCTGACGGCGGAAAACGGTGAAGGAATGCCCCTGAACAGTCCCTTCCCGTCGTGGAAAATCATGGAGGACTTGCCGTGCATGATCTCTCTGGCCCTGACCACCTCCCCGCCGTACACCCTGCCGATGGCCTGGTGCCCCAGGCAAACTCCCAGGACCGGGATCCGTCCCGCCTGCCCGGCGATGGCGGCCATGGTAATCCCGGCCCCGTCGGGGCGGCCCGGCCCCGGTGAGATGACCAGTCCCGAGGGCGCCAATTTTTCTATGTCCTCTTCCCGCAGGCAGTCGTTCCTGACCACCGAAACCGCCGCCCCCAGATCCGAAAAGTACTGGAATAGGTTGTAGGTGAAGGAGTCGTAATTGTCAATAATCAGCAGCAATTTCCCACGTCCTCCCCGGCCAGGGCCTTAAGGAGAGCCTCAGCCTTGTTTTCAGTCTCGGTGAATTCCCGGCCGGGGTCGGAATCGGCGACAATACCGGCCCCCACCTGCACCGAGGCCTTACCGCCATGGAAAACCACCGTCCGGATAGCGATGGCCGTATCCACATTGCCGTTGAACCCGATGTATCCCACCGCTCCGGCGTAGGGGCCCCGCCGGGAAGGCTCAAGTTCCTCGATGATTTCCATGGCTCTCACCTTGGGGGCCCCGGATACCGTTCCGGCCGGAAAACAGGCCTTCAGGGCGTCCAAGCCGCTGAGGCCGGCGGCCAGTTCCCCCTTCACCGACGAGACCAGGTGCATGACGTGGGAGTACCTTTCAACTTCCATAAACTGGGACACCTTCACCGTGCCCGGCCTGCTCACCCGGCCCAGGTCGTTCCTGCCCAAATCCACAAGCATTATGTGTTCGGCCCTTTCCTTGGGGTCGGAGATCAGATCGTCGGCCAGCATCCTGTCTTCCCGTTCGCCGGCGCCCCGCGGCCTGGTTCCCGCGATGGGTCTTGTTTCTACGCTTCCGTCCTCCACCCGGACCAGCATCTCGGGGGACGAACCGGCCATCACGACGCCCCCCATGTCCAGGTAAAAGAGGTAGGGTGAGGGGTTGCTTCTTCTCAGCCTCCTGTAGACCGTGAAGGGGTCCCCCCTGAAATCCAGGTCGATCCTCCTTGAAAGCACCACCTGAAGGATTTCTCCCGCCCTGATGTACTCCTTGGCCTTCTCGACCCTCTCCATGAATTCGGCCCTGGACAGGTTTGTTTTTGCCGCCGCGGCCCCGCATTTGTCCGGGGGCCCCAGGGGAGGAGGGGGTGGGCCGGCGGATATGCGGGCGAGGATTTCCTCGATCTGCCCCAGGGCCCTTCTGTACTCCGCTGCGGCGTTACCGGCGGGGCGAGTGCTGACGACCACTCTCATGGTGTGCCTGACATGGTCGATGACCACCGTTGCCCGGGGGACCATCAGCATGCAGTCTGGAACCCCTGTTTCCTCCCGGTTTAAATCGGGCAGCCTTTCCAGGTGCCTGGCCAGGTCGTAGCCCAGATAGCCCACCAGGCCGCCGTAAAACCGGGGCATATCCTTTAATTCCGGGGAGTTGAATCCGGCCAGGATTTCTTCGATGGCCGCGAAGGGGTCCCCGGAGGCGGCTTTTCTTACGCCTTCCCCGTCCTCCAGCGTTACGTCGCCGCAATGGCAGGTAAGCAGGGCCAGCGGGTCCAGCCCAATAAAGGAATACCTGCCCAGCCTTTCGCCCCCTTCAACGCTTTCCAGCAAAAACGAGGGCTTCCGGCCGGCGGTCTTGGCGAAAACCGTAATCGGCGTCTCGGTGTCGGAGGGCCATTCCAGGCTGACGGGCACCGATTTGTAGTCCCTGCAGAGTTCCAGGTATTCTTTTTCCCCGGGATAATACATGCAGCCGGCCTCCCGAAAAAATAAAATACCGGCGCTCAAATGAGCACCGGTTGTTGAAGCGCTTAAGTATTACAACCCGCTCATCTCAGCTCATGCTCAGCTCGGTATGGTCTTCTCGTCTCTGCTCTTCTAAAAAGAATATATCAGATCCGGCCCGGGGTGTCAATAAAAAACGAGTTACTGGGGCAGCAGGTCCTGCCTGAGCACGGTGGCCCCCCGGAGGTAGACATGGCGAAGCTCCTGCTGGGATTTTTCGGTGTTCACCAGGACCATCACCCGGATGCACTTTCCCAGGCGGCCGGGGACGTTGATTTCATTCCCGCACAGCATAGGCACGTAGGTCCAGCCCAGGAACTCCCTGGCCGCCGTAGCCGGAAACTCGGCATCCAGGTCCGCGGTGACGGTGAAAAAGGCGGCCGCGATGTCGCCCGTATCGATTTCGTTCTCCCTTACAATCTCGCCCAAAAGCTCCTTGGTGGCCTCCAGGATGTCCCGGGAGTCGTTCCTTTCGACTGTTATCGCCCCCCGTATTCCCCTGACCGCCCGCTTTTCCATTCTTCCATCTCCTTTTTTGCCGCGCCGACGCTAGTCAGATGTCACCGCCCTGTGCCCGAGCCCGACGGCCACCTCGTCCAGGTGAAGCAGGCCTACGCCGAAAAACACGGCCACGGTGATGTGGTCCTTGTGGCGGGCGATGCCTATTTTGCCGCCGATGTTCAGGCCCAGGGCCTTGTGCATAATCTGGGACATGGCCTCCCTGGCTGCGCCTGCCACGGCCCCCTCCTCGGCGTGGATTTCCCTGATCACTCCCTCCCGTTTGGCGGCCACCACGGCCCTTTCGATGATCTTGTTGAATGACGATATGAAGTCGCCTCCATAGTCCACCGCAGCCGTCCTTATACCTTCCCGGGCAAAGGAGGCCTTGTATTCCCTCTCCTGTTCCCGGTCGTCGGTAAGGGCCATCTCCAGGGCCACCTTGGCCACCTTCCTGCTTCCGTGGAGGACCAATGCCGCGCACCCCCCCCCCGCAATAAAACTGCAGCACTCCGCCGGCCGGAGTGCGTAGTCCTTCTTTCTTTTGGCAATATTTATTATATTCCAGCGGCTTTTAAAAGACAATACCACCTCCCGCCCCGTCTTTTGCTCAGGGTGGGCCCTCTGTTTCGACCCGGCCAAGGGAAACAAGGTTGCCGTTTAAGTTTATCACGTCGCCCTTCCTGGGAAACCTCACCGCCCCCGACACATCCAGGACTTCAATGCTGACCGGCCTGTTGTAAAAGGTGCCGTCGATAACCAGGCTGTCCCCGTCGTGGACGGCCACAGTAACGTACCTGTTCTTGAAATTTCCCCTGACCTCGTTGTTGACCACCACCCTGACGTATGGGAGCAGGGAATAATCCCGCAGGTAGAAGGTTACCGCCTGGCCGCCTTCCGCCCAGCCGGCCCCGTTTCCGAACGGACTCCTTCCGTCCACGGCGGCCTGGTCCCGGTAGCCGGACGCCAGCTGAAGGGAAAGAAAGAGGGCCGCGGCCGCGAAAAGCATCCTGGACAAAAGTTTCTCGGCCAAAAAAAACACCCCTTTGATTGCCTTCCTGTAACAAGATATGCTTTTACAGGAATTTTTATCCGGGGTATTGACATCAGGCCGGTTTTTTTATCTCAGGTTGTATTTTCTTTCAAGCATGCTCCGGTACTGTTTCATTTCCTCGGCCACCCTGAAGAGCATCCTCTCCGTATCTATCCGGCTTAAAGTGACGGGCCCCGGGGACAGCACCTCGATTTTCCTGAAATCCTCGCGGGCCACGAGCTTTATCAGGTCTTCCAGGGAGTCCGCGGAGACGTCGATAACCACCGGCGCGTAGGCGGTGTCCGTGTTGGTGACGTCGTCGTAAACAATGTACACCTCGGATCCTATGTCAATGTCAAGGATATTTATTCCCTGCAGCGGAATGTTCCGGAAGGCCGACACATTCTGTTCCCTGATTTCCTCGGCCACTCTTTCAATGGACTTTCCCCTGAAGAACAGCTTGCCGGGCTTGGCCGTCCCCTTGAAATCCAGTCTGATTTTTGCCCTGATAGTCCGGTTCTCCGTGCAATCCGGAAGCTGACCGTCCGCCACAAGGCCACCCCCCGTCCGTGTTATGGTTATCTATTTCTCCCTATTTATCGAAAATTCCTGCTTAATTTTGCCATTTTATGTTGTCTGATCCGCATACCGCGCAGGTGTTGAAATATGCCGGCGGGTCTTCAAAGGCGGCCTGGGCTTCGTCCAGGGTGGATCCCTGGCACTCCATGGTGACGATCCGCCCTTCGGAGTCAAAGTTGGCCAGCAGGCCGTACGGAGGCGGGTTGGCGGTCTCGGCCTCCCTGGACGTCAGGCTGCTGGCGAGAACCCTGCTGTTGCCGCAGGAGGCGCAGCTGGGCACGGCAATCCCCCCCTCTCGAACCTGAGTCTTAAAATTATCCCCTGCGGGCCGAAGGCCTTATTCCGGCCGCAGCCGATTTTTTCAGCCGGCGGACCTCGGTTTCCCCCAGATGCCTGTACTGGCCGGCCTTCAATTCCCCCAGGGCCAGGGGCCCGATCCGGACCCTTTTCAGCCTGATCACACGGTGTCCGATTTTTTCAAACATCCTCCGGATCTGCCTGTTTCGCCCCTGCCGGATGGTCACCTCCAGTAGGGCGTTGCCGTTCCTCTCCCCGATTGGATTTATCCGGGCCGGGGCGGTGATGCCGTCGGACAGCATTATTCCTTCGGAAAGCCGCTTCAGGTCGCTTGTCTCCGGGATGCCCCGGACCCTCACCAGATAGGTCTTGGGGATGTTGTGGGCCGGGTGGGTGAGCAGGTAGGCGAGATCGCCGTCGTTGGTGAGGATCAGGAGGCCTTCGCTGTCGTAATCCAGTCTTCCCACCGGGAACAGCCTTTCCTCCACGTCCCGGACCAGGTCGGTGACCTTTTTCCTTCCCCTGGGGTCGCTAACGGTGGAAAGGTATCCCCTGGGTTTGTAAAGCATGATGTAAACGGGTTTTTCCGGCCGTCCCAAAACCCGCCCGTCCACCTCGACCTTGTCCCGGCCGGGTTCCACCGATGTTCCGGGGGCCGTTACCGTTTTCCCATTCACCCTGACCCTTCCCGAGGCGATTATTTCCTCGCATGCCCGGCGCGAGGCAACGCCGTGCCTGGCCATGAACTTGTGCAGCCTTTCCACTGTGCCATCCGTCCCGCCAAACGTTTACAAAAGCATTTTACCACAAAAACCCCGGCTTAAACAAAATCCCGGCCCTTTTTTCCGGCAATTGCCTTGAGAATAGCTGCTGGCCGCTGGCTATTAACTGTCCGGCAGTCCGGAATTCATCTGCTGTTGTCAGGTTTTGAAGGGGAATTAAACGAATTGCCGGCGAGGCGGCAGAACGCAGACAAAGCCCGGATCCACGCGGGGGCGCGCGTGCGGGGGGGATAAAGCCAGCCGCAGGGGACTGCCTGGGGCGGAAGCGGGAGGAGTTTGGAAGAGGCGGGGGTTCGGGTTCTTGATTTAAGCCGGAGGGAGGGATCCTGTTATTTATATAGCGCGTTGACTATGTAAACCGAGGCCAGCAGGGTGGTGAAGTCGGCGGCCAGGCCGGAGTATACGGCGTAACGGTAGCGGGTAATTCCCACCGACCCGAAGTAAAGGGTAAGCACGTAGAAGGTGGTGTCGCTGGTACCCTGCATGGTTGAGACCAGCCTGCCCAGAAAGGAGTCGGGCCCGTGGACGGCGATGACGTCGGTGGCAATGCCGAGGGCCGCGCCGCCAGACAGGGGCCGCATGACCGCGTGGGGGAGAAGCTCGGCCGGAAACCCCACCAGGCCCAGGGCCGGGGAAAGCGCGGAAACCAGGATTTCCATGGCCCCGGAGGCCCTGAATATGTTGATTGCGACCATCATGGCCACCAGGTAGGGGATGGTTTTAACAGCGGTGGAAAAGCCCTTTTCGGCCCCCTCCACGAAGGCCTCGAAGACCTTCACCCCCCGGACCATAGCAGCAAGGGGGACAACCAGCAGGATGAAGGGGATTGCCCAGCGGGAAATCTCGTTGATTACCGGGTACATTTCAAGGTTGATACCTCCCGGGCCTTGAATAAACCGTTCTCAGCACCCTGTCCACGGCTACGGCTACCGTCATCCCGCAGGCGGTGGCGAAGATGGTGGTGCCCACCACCTCGGTGGGGTCGGCCGATCCGTGCATTACCCGGATGCCGATGATGGTGCTGGGGATCAGGGTGATGCAGGATGTGTTCAGGGCCAGGAAGGTGCACATGGAGGCGGTGGCGGTTTTTTTGTCGCCCCGGTTGAGCTTCTGCATCTCCTGCATGGCAATCAGCCCCATGGGCGTTGCAGCGTTGCCCAGGCCAAGGATATTGGCGCTGATGTTCATGATGATTGCGCCCATGGCCGGGTGATCCCTGGGTATGTCGGGAAAAAGGAAGCGCATGACCGGGGCGATAAGCCCGGAGATCAGCGAAATCAGGCCGGCCTCTTCGGCAAGCTTCATGATTCCCAGCCAGAAGGTAATGATGGCGATCAGGCCCAGGGACGTCTTGACGGCGTTGTTCGCGCCGTCCAGGGCGGCCCGGGTGACAGCCTCGATGTTGCCGCCGGCGGCCGCCGCCAGGATGCCGAAAACCATCATTCCAAGCCACAGGGCGTTGACCAATTCCCCCACCCCTCATAGTAAAGGGTCTTTTTTAAAAATTATGAGAGGCTGGTAAATATTAGAACTAAGGAGCCGTCCATAAAAGGGACGGCTGCCTCACCGCGGGCCGGGCCGCAGAACCGGGGTTTTTCGGGCTGTCACATGATATAGAATTCGCTCGGCCCTTGGCCGAAACACTCAATTTTTTCGCGCATAGCGGTTCGTTTCCGCTGGGGGAAGGCGGACGCCGCCGTCAACTGCCGATGCCCCTGTATATTCCGGCCAGACCCGACTCCCGGATCCTTTTTCTAATTGTTTCCAGGTCGGTGGTGTACAGCCCCCTTTCCTTCATCCTGTCAAAGTAAATGGATCCCGAAAAGGTATATTTGTTTTTTAGTCCTTCCCCGGTTTTCATCCGGCCAAGCATGTATGAAATGATGTCTCCGGATGCAATAGTGTCCGGAAGCCTTAACGGATCTTTCCCCGCGGCCACCCTGGCGGCGTTGTGGCCCGCCAGCATGCCGGTGACGATGGCCTCGGTGTGTCCCACCAGGAGCCCGGTCTTCTCACCGGCGCAGAAAAGGTTGGGGGTGTTCCCGACCCGGAGGTCTTCCGAGGCCGGGGCTATGGCCATGAACCTGACGGAATTGCCTCTGCCCCCCGAGTAGGGGTCGGCGTACCTGGCGCTGCTGAAGCCGCCGATGGTCCTCAGCACCTCCAGGGGAAAGTACGGGGTCATCAGCTTGGCGTGGCCGGTGTCCAGGAGGATCAGGTTGTCCGCGAACTCCTTCAGGTTGTATTGCTGGCAGGCCTTGCGGTCCAGCAGGCCTTCCTTCTTGATGCTTTCCGGCAGCGGAATGACGGCCACCCCGTCTCTTTCTATGTTGTTGACCAGCCAAGGGGCCAGGGACTTCTTGTCCAGCTTGCACGACCCGCTCATTGCCTCGAACCGCCAGAATTCCCGGCCGGCGGTAATTTCCTTGATGCCCGCCCTGGCGGTAAGGCTGACCCTGGGGCCGAAGCTGGGGCACCTCAGTATGCACATGGCGCACCCCGTGCCGTAACGGGAGCAGTTGTTTACCGGTCCCGCGGTGCCGGTGGTGTCTATGAATGCGTTCCCGTGGATGACCTCTCCCCGGGATGTCACCACACCGGTGAGCCGGCCGTCTTTTTTTAATACGTCGGTAATCCTGGTCTGCAGCCTTAGTTTCACTCCCTTTTCCAGGAGGAATCCGCGAACCTCGGGTTCGATCCGGGTTGTGTCGTACAGGGCGGCGTGCCGGTGGCCGGGAAAATTCACCCACCGGTGCCGGGCCGTTCCGTCGATGAGCTTTACCAGTTCGTCACCGCCCATGGCCGCCACTTCCTCGATGGCGGTATACCGGCCGTTATTGCGCATAATGCCTCCCACCAGCCCGGTGCCCAGCAGCATGTCGGTTTTTTCCGCCAGGATTACCTCGGACCCGGCCAGAGCTGCTGAATAGGCTGCGGCGCAGCCCGCCCATCCTCCTCCTACGACCACGATCATCCTGCAACCACCCCGGGATAGCAGAGGTTCTCACTGCATAATCTGGATGCCGCTGTCCTGTATCCCCTACATTATATTTGCCGGCAACCCAAAGGTGATTTTTTTGCCCGTGGTCCCTGACAAAAAGAAAAACCCTGCCCTGGAGCAGGGGAAGCGGGAAGACTTGCTGCCCGGTTTCAAAGGCCGGCCCCGGTGGTGGCGGCGGCAGCGGCGGCGGGCTGGACGCGCGCGCCTTTCCTGTCCAGGTAGGACTGGACCTGGGAAATAAGCTGGGGGGCCATGTCAATCAACCTGTCCGCAATGGCGTTGCCGTCCACCGGCAATAGCCTCACCTGGCCGTTCCCCACCACCAGGAAGCCCACCGGTTTTACAGAAACCCCTCCGCCGCTGCCCCCGCCGAAGAAGGGGGACTGTTCCTGCCCGCCGGTCCCCTCCCGGGATGGGGCTTCGAACTCCCCGCCGCCGGCCGCGAACCCGCACGACACCCTGGACACGGGTATGATCACCGTTCCGTCGGGGGACTCCACCGGATCTCCCACCACGGTATTGACATTTACCATCTCCTTGATGTTTTCCATCGCCGTCTTCATCAGGGATTCAATAGACTGACCTGCCAAATCCGGCTACCTCCTTAATAAAGAATGACCCGGGCGTCGATGAACACTTTGATCTTAATTTTTACCAAACAGGCCGGGAATATGCGGCATTCAGGCGGGTTCACCGGTGTTGCTTTTGTTTCTGTTCAGTTCCGCCGCCACTTTAATCACCTGGCAGGCCAGTCCCCTTACCGCCAGAACCATCAGGATCCAGACGACGGTGATCAGAATGTGGCCGGTTCTGGCGGCGATTTTTAAATCGATCCGGGTGGCAAGGCAGGCCCGGTTGAAGTCGGGCACCACGGCCAGGGCCGGAATTTTTGCCGCACGGATCTGGCTGAACAGGAGGGATACCAGGAATCCCTTGAGGGACCAGATCATCCCGGTGGCCATGCCGGTGTGAAAAGGGTCGCCCAGTCCGATCCGGGTTCTCCAGTCAAGATCGGTTATCCTTACCTTGCCCTTGAAATAATTCAGCGACGGCCTGGCCCGGCTGTAGACTTCCCTCCAGAAAAAAAACCGCCCGGCTGCCCTGCCAATCCCGGACAGGAGGGTTTCTTTTCCGATTTCCCCGTCCGTTCCGCCGCCCCTTTTCACCGCAGACGACCGCCGGCGGCGGAGGCCGGCCCCGGCCGGCTTTGCTTTCATAACAACCGTAAATATCCTGTACCGGCGCGCGGAAAAGGGCCCCACGTACAGGTCCAGGCCAAGCAGGCCGTTTGACCCTTCCCTGCTGTATTTTAGACCGATCTCCAGGGGTGCGGCCAGGATCATAAGGGCTGCCGGTACCAGCACCGCCAGGAGGTATAAGGCAATTACCACAGTTTCCCCACCCTGTGGTATTTTTCCACCGAAGTATTTCCATATACCTGCGGGCAAAAAAACAGCCGTCATGACAACGGCTGTAAAGCGGGTGCAAATGACAAATTAGATCCCCGCAGCGTCTGGCGGTTAACCCGTTCTGTCCGGAAATAGCGGTCAGCTGTCAGCATTCAGAAGCCGGAATCCTGATGACATTCATATAAACGTTTTCTCTCCTGTCTCCTGTATTCTGTCTCCTGTCTCCTGCTACAATTTTTTTTCTTTCATCCAATAATAGCCCTCCCGGGCCACCCTTTCCTTTTCCTGCTGCTGCAGCTCCTTCCACTGTATTTTGCCGGTGCCGCTCTTGGGAAGCTGGGTCACGAACTCAACGATGCGCGGGTACCTGTAGGCCGCCATGTTTTCCCTGGCCCAGCTGATGATGTCCTCCTCGGTCACCTTGCCCCGGTACTCATCCCGCAGGATAATAAAGGCCTTGACATTTTCCACCCGGACCGGGTCGGGAGTCCCCACCACACAGACCTCGGATATGGCGGGGTGGCGGTAGAGGACGCTTTCCACTTCGGTGGGCCACACCTTGAACCCGGCGGCGTTGATCATCCGCTTGCTCCGGTCGACGATGTAGAAATAGCCCTCTTCGTCCATTTTGCAGATATCCCCGGTGCGCAGAAACCTCTTGCCGTCCTTGAAGATGAAGGATTCTTCGTTGTCCCTGGGCCGGTTCCAGTATCCCTTCATCACCTCGGGGCCGCTTACAATCAATTCTCCCTCCCTGCCCGGGGGAAGTTCCTGGCCGGTCTCCAGGTCGATTATCCTGGCGTCCACTCCGAAGTCGGGTATGCCGATGCACCGCAGCTTCGGCCTGTCCGGCGGGTTGAAGTGGGTCTGGGAAATGGTTTCGGTCATCCCGTAACCCTCCAGGTATTTCAGGCCGGTAACTTCGAACAGCTTCTGGGCCACCGCCTCGGGCATGGGCGCCCCGCCTCCCCCGATGATTGCCAGGGAGCTCAGGTCACGCCCGGCTATGTTCGGGTGGTTCAGCAGGTCCACCACCATGGTGGTGATGTTGGTCCAAACCGTGCAGCGGTATTTTTCAATGGCCGTGATGGCCGCCTCGCGGTCCCAGCGGGTAAGCAGCACAATGGTGCCCCCGGCGTAAACAGGGGCCAGGAAGCTGTGGATCAGGCCGGTGACGTGAAACAGCGGCAGGGTGGCCAGCACCATGCTGTTGGCCAGCAGGCTGTGCCAGACCGCCGAGCTCACCGTGTTGGAGATGATGGTGGCGTGGGTGTGCATGCAGCCCTTGGGTATGCCGGTGGAACCCGAGGTGTAGGGGAGCATGGCCAGGTCGTCGGGGCCGGTTTCCACAGCGGGAGGGGCAGGGTCGTTATCCCTAAGCGTGTCCAGCCAGCGGCGGGGCGTGCCGGAAATCTCCCCCCGGGACATCATGGCTGTAGGGACGCTCATTTCCGGTTCCACCGGAAGGTAATCGTCGTACTCTCCTACGATTATCTCCCGCAGGCCGGTTTCCCCGCGAGCGCCCAGGGCCTTCCCGTACAGGTCCGAGGTGGTGATCAGGACGGCGGTTCCGCTGTCTTCCAGCAATACCTTTAATTCCCCGCTGGTCAGCATTGGGTTGATGGGAACCACCACGGCGTTAGCCCTCATAATGCCGAAGTAGCCGATGATGAAGTGCGGAGTGTTTTGCAGGAAAAGGGCCACCCGGTCGCCTTTTTTCACCCCCATCCGGTGCAGGGCCGCAGACAGTCTCTCCACCGAGTCCCACAGGTCCCGGTAGCTGATTCGTGTGCCGTAGTAAATCAAGGCCGGCTTGTCGGGGTAGCGGCGGGCCGACGTCTCCAGAAACTCGTACAGGGGCACCCGGGGGTAAACTAGTTCGCGGGGCAACCTGGGCGGCCAGAATTTGAAGTGAGCGGTGTTCATGTCAAGTTCCTCCTTTATTCCTCTCCCGCAAACAGGCGGCGCGGGTTGTCCACCAGGACGGTGTTGATCTGTTCACCGGTGATTCCGGCTTTCTTCAGGGCCGGGATTATGTTTTTGAAGATGTGGGTCAAATTCCAGTTGGCCGACGGCGGAAGGGACGATCCGGGCAAGGCGAAATCCCGTCCCAGCCAGTTCATGACGAAGTCGTGGGAGATCAGTATCTTATTTCCGTAGCCCAGCTTGAATAGAGCGGCAAAAGTTTCCGTGCGCTTTGCGTCCGGGAGTATGATGTCCAGCCCGAATCTGTCGAAGGCCAGGTACGGCCCCTTTTTCAAAACTTCTTTATGATACGGTATGCTGGCGCTGCCGCACATGTGGCCGATGACCAGCTTTCCGGCAGCGGCCCCTTTTCCGATCAGGAAATCGGCCTGCTGCGGCCCCATGGTGCCGGCCTCGGTGTGGGTGATGACGGGAACCCCGGTTTCTTTCTGGGCCATGGCGGCGGCTTCCAGGACGGTTTCTTCGCAGGGGGAAATCCGGTCCCTGCCCGTACCCACCTTGATAACCCCGGCCTTGATTCCGGATCCGCCTATTCCCAAGGTAATTTCCCTGACAAAGGCCTCGAAAGTCTCGTTCAGTCCAGGCTTGAGGCCGGCGGAATGACTGGTCTCCTTGAAGATCCCGGTGGCGCAGATGATGTTTAACCCGGTTTCTTCGGCCACCATTTTGTACAAGTCGGGGTCTCTGCCGCAGTCGCCGGGGGTGGCGTCCACGATGGTCTTTAAACCGTATTCCCGGGCTTCCCGGATCATTTGAACGCATCTGCCGGCATATTTTTCCCGGTCATAGAGAGGAGCAGCGGTGTGATGCTGCCAACCGGGATAGCCGAACACGAGGTGCTCGTGGATCAGGGTTATCCCCATTTCATCGGCTGAAATGGGGCCGGTTACCGAATTAATCGGCCGCTGCATGAAGAAATGCCCCCTTTTTTACAGCCTGGAGAAAACTGCCCTCCCCAAAGGCCTATTTTTGCCTAAGAATCAACCTCCTATGAAAATATTTAGACTTTTTTGACAACGGACTGCTGCCTGGCTTTTGTGCATGTTATTGCAATTTCAGTACCCGCAGGGCCGGGCCTTAAGTCATGTTTTTCAGCAGCCCCGCAGGGAGTGCGATGTTTTTATTTTTAACATCAGGACCTTGGCGTGTTCCATTTTAAAATACCGGCCGGAGCGCCGGAAAGCAAAAAGGGCCGCGTCTTACCGCGGCCCGTGGCCCGCGGCCCTTGGACTGGGGCCTTTTCCTCTATTTTATGACCACCGGAACCCGGGCCAGCACCCTTTCATCACCGCCGCCAGCGGAGATCAGGGATATTTCCCCGGGCACCGGCATTTCCGGGGGGCCGTAGGTTATTTCCAGGTTGAAGGCCCCGGTTTCCGGGGCCGGGTTGAGAATTGCCTCCCTGACAATCTGTCCTCCCGGGGTTGAAATGCGCACCCTCAGCTGTCCCTGGGCCCTGGCGGTTCCCCGGACCGTTACCGGGCTTGTAATTTCCTGACCGGGAGAAGGAAGTTCTATTTTGACCCCGGCCGGGGCGCCCTGTCCGGCCGGCGGGTTCACCGGAGGAGCCGCCGGGCGCTTTGCGGCCCCGGGTGCCTGACCGGCGGTCTCAAGCCCGGTGACGGTAAATCCGATCCCTTTCGGGATGCCGTTCACCTCGGCCCTGACCACCGTTATGACGGGTTCGCCGCCGTCCCGGGGAGCCTTCCTTCCGGAGTAGGCCAGCGTCACGTCGATCCAGGTGAATCCCGGTTCCGGCAGCCGCTGCAATACGTCGTCCACCTCCAGGTCGTAATTCCTGGTTCTGTCTCCCTGGCTGATGATCAGGTAGGTCTTGCCTCCCGAATGGGCCCAGGTGGCGGCGTCCCTGTTCTCCACCGTCTTGGCGATGTCCCTGACCACCTTTGGGGCGGCCTTCAGGTCGATCGTGTCAAAGGCCACCCTGCTCACCTCGGGCACGATAAACGTTCTTTCCCGGGGCTGTTCCGGCTTCCTGGCCGCCGGGCAGCCCAAAAGCCCGGCCGCCGCCAGTGCAACGATCATGACGGCGATAATTCTTGTCAAGGTAAAAACCCCCGTTATCAGGCAGTAATTTGTATCTTATTCTGCCAAAAAAGGGGGCTGTTGATGCGCATTAAAAAACGGTTATATCTTCATGGCCTCCCGGACCATCTTCATGGTCTCCGCGGCCTCCCGGCGGGCCCTTGCCGCTCCGTCGGCCAGGACTTCCCGGACGTACCCCCGGCGGGAGACGATTTCCCTTCTTCTTTCTCTAAGCGGCGAAAGCACCCTTTCCAGGCTGGCGGCCATGATCTTCTTGCAGGCCACGCAGCCGATCTCGCCCCGGCGGCACTGCTCTTCGATCCCCGCCAGTTCGTCCGGGCTGTAAAGCGAGTGGTACTTGTGGACCACGCAAACCTCCGGGTGGCCGGGGTCATTTTTCCTGATCCTGGCCGGGTCGGTGATCATGGCGTTAACCTTTTTTTTCAGTTCCTCCTGTTCGGCGAATATGCCGATGTCGTTGGCGTAGCTCTTGCTCATCTTCCGGTTGTCAACTCCCGGCAGAAGGCTGACCCTGGAGAGCAGGGCCCGGGGCTCCGGGAAGACCGGGGAGTACATGTGGTTGAAGCGGCGGGCCACCTCCCGGGTAAGCTCCAGGTGGGGCAGCTGGTCCTCGCCCACAGGCACCGCGTTGGCCCTGTATATCAGTATGTCTGCGGCCTGCAGCAGGGGATAGCCGAGAAATCCGTACATCATAATGTCCTTGCCCTGGTCCCGGAACTGCTGAACCTGATCCTTGTATGTGGGGACCCTCTCCAGCCAACTCAGGGGGGTAATCATGGAAAAGATCAGGTGCAGCTCGGCGTGCTCCTTTACGTCGGACTGGGTGAAGATGACGCTCTTTTCCGGGTCCAGTCCCACCGCCAGCCAGTCGGTGACCATTTCCACGGTATTTTCCTTTATTCCGGCGGTCTCCTCAAAGGACGTGGTCAGGGCGTGCCAGTCGGCCGAGAAAAAGAAGCAGCTGTATTCTTCCTGCAGACTTTTCCAGTTTTCCAGCACGCTCAGGTGTCCGATGTGGAGGCGGCCGGTGGGCCTCATTCCGCTGAGTATTCTGCCTTTGGTCATGTTGTTCTCCCTTCTGTCTCCTGTATTCTTAAAATATCGCGTTCATGGTCCTGGCCACCCAGGTAAGGAATCCGTACAGGGGGACTATGAATATGCTCAGTATCCTGCCGATGATCCCGGTAAACAGGAGCAGTATCAGTATAATGGTGCCGTACGCCTCAATCCTGTACAGCCACTCGCTGCTGCCGGGGAGTATGCCGGCCAGTATTTTGGAACCGTCCAGGGGGGGGACCGGCAGCAGGTTGAATACCGCCAGGATGACATTTATTCTGATTAATTCCTGGGTGACGGGGCCGGCGTAGGGCACGTTCCAGAGGAAGGCCCCCAGCAGGGCGGCGGCAG
>DYET01000088.1 GCA_020725625.1 Desulfovirgula sp.
GAAAGGCACTATAATGGCAAAAAACCTACTGACAATGACGAATATGTCCGGCACGAAATAAACGGTCAGGAAATAGACCAGGGCTACAACAACGGCCGCCAGGGCGAGAATTTGCAAAGACCTGTTCATACTACTCATCCCGCTACAAAAAGAGTTATAAAATAATACGCGGCAGGGGCGGCAAAAAGCATGCTGTCAAACCGGTCGAGGATTCCCCCGTGGCCGGGAATCATGCCGCCGGTGTCCTTGATCCCCGCAGACCTTTTCAGGCTGGACTCGAACAGGTCCCCGAGAAGGCCGGCAGCTCCCACCAGCAGCCCCAGAGCGGCCACCACCGAAAGGGAGTCCGCCGGGTATAGCAGATACACCAGGGAAGTCCCCAGCACACTACCGGCCAGGCCCCCGAGGGCGCCCTCGACGGTCTTGCCGGGGCTCAGGCGGGGGGCCAACTTGTGCCTGCCCATCTTTTTACCGACAAAATATGCCGCCGTATCCCCCACCCATGTTCCCGCCAGCATGGTCAAAACCCAGGCCAGACCGCCGTCCAGCGTCCTGATCAGATAAAAGTACACAAGCAGCCCGATATATAGCGTCCCGGCCAGGCCCGAAGCCACATCCCCGGGCATTACGGCGGGATAACGGATTACCCCGCTCAGCAAAAGTAGCATAACCACCGGTGTCACGGCTAGGCCCAGGGTTTCCGCACCTCCCCGGTAGGCGCTTGCCGACAGGATTAGCACTCCCGCCGTCATGGCCGCCAGTGGGGGCCTTAAGTCCATCCTGACAAATATCTTATTCAGTTCAAAAAGGGCAAGGATCATAATCAAAACAGTTAGCGCAAAATGTGCCCAGCCTCCGTACCAGACTGCCAGCAAAAAAACGGGAATGCCCGCCACGGCGCTCAAGACCCTCTGATAAAGCAAAAGAATTTCACCAGCCTGCTTAATTTAATCCCCCGAACCGGCGCTGCCGCCTCTGGAAATCCACCAGTGCCTGAAGCAGGTGAATCCTCCTGAAATCGGGCCACATTACGTCGGTAAGCCAGAATTCCGTGTATGCCAGCTGCCACAGCAAAAAATTGCTTACCCGGTAGTCCCCCGAGGGACGGATCAGAAGGTCGGGGTCCGGCTGGCCGGCGGTATACAGGTGGTTGGAAATGGCCTCCTGGCCTATGTCATCTGGGGACAACTCATTCCTTGCCACCTTGGCCGAGATCGCCCGGACAGCCTCCACCAGTTCCATCCGCCCGCCGTAATTAAGGGCGATGTTGAAAATCAGCCCGGTACAACTCTCCGTCCTTTCGTGGGCGATGGCCACCGCCCTGCGGGCATGGGCGGGAAGTTCCTCTATCTTCCCTATGGCCCTGACCTTGACGTTGTTGCGGCAGAGTTCATCAATTTCTTTATGCAGGTATTCCACCAGCAAATTCATCAGCACATCAATCTCCTCCCGGGGCCGCTTCCAGTTTTCCGTCGAAAAGGCGTAAACCGTAAGGACTTTCAGCCCGATCTCGGAACTGACCCTAACTATATCTCTCAGCGACTCCACACCCGCTCTGTGCCCGTATGCCCTGGGCATGCCCCTGCGCAGGGCCCACCTGCCGTTGCCGTCCATTATTATGGCCACGTGCCGGGGCATCCGGGAAGGATCGAGTCTGGTTTTCAATGTCTCTTCACTCACGTCCGCTTCCCTGCCGGAAGACCTGCAAATAAAATTGACAATACTCCTGATCACCAGGCTAAACCTCCAAATGCCGGGGTAGTTTGATTTAAGTCCGTCAGCGGTTCGGCCAACGGCCCGTCCTCGGGCGTCCCAATGCCGGGTCCGGCCCGTCCTCGGGTGTGAAACCGGACACCCGGCATTATCGATACAATCACAATCATTATATTATAGAAAATCCTCTTTTAAATACAATTCTCGTCTAAGTACCTGAAAAAGCCGGCACTCACGGGCTGCGGCGACGGCCGGGCTACAAAACAACCCCCTCCGGAAGCGAGGGGGTTTTGTTGCGGTTATTCTTCAACAATGGCTCCGGTAGGACACGAATCGATACACGTGCCGCAGTTCTCACACTTTTCAGGGTCGATTTTGTAAGTCTCTCCCTCGATAATAGCTTCATTCGGGCAGGATTCCACGCAGGTCCCGCAGGCCAGGCACTCATCGGTGATGCGGTAGCCCATTTGCCTTCACACCCCCTTTCCCAGCTCTGTCCATAATCAACTCATGGACCACGGTGATCACACCGGTATTGCCCCGGACCTGAAGGCGGACGACCCTTTCTTTCCCGCCGCCGGCTGCGGGGTGGCGCGGCGGGCCTGTCTGCAGCAACTCGACCCGCAGCCCGGCCCTCTCCAGAACCCTTGCGGCCTCGTCCGGGGAAACAGCCAGCACCTCCCTTTCCAGCAGGTCCGTCAAACCTGCATAATCTCCTGTTCCTTATTGGCGGTGAGCTGGTCGATTTCTTTTATAAACCTGTCCGTCAACTTCTGAACCTCGTCCTGGAGCCGGCGCAGTTCGTCCTCGGGAAGCTCGCCCTTTTTCTCCCTGGCCTTAAGGCTGTCGTTGGCGTCCCTGCGCACGTTGCGGATTGCCACCCTGCCCTCCTCGGCCTTTTTCTTGATCACCTTGACCAGCTCCTGCCGCCTTTCCTGGGTTAGCTGCGGAATGGCCAAACGGATTACGGTGCCGTCACTGGTGGGGTTTATCCCCAGGTCCGACTTGAGAATGGCCCGCTCTATATCGGGGATGGTGGACTTATCCCACGGCTGGATAACCAGGAGCCTTGCTTCCGGCGCGGAAACATTAGCCATCTGGTTGATCGGGGTGGGAGTGCCGTAATAGTTGACCATCACCTTGTCCAGAAGGGCCGGGGTGGCGCGGCCCGCCCTAAGAGAAGCAAACTCCTTCTTGACCACATCCACGGTCTTCCTCATGTTGTTTTCGGCTTCCGCAATAATCTCCTTAGCCAATCAATTCACCCCCAACATATGTTCCCACTGTTTCTCCCAGAATCGCCTTAAGGATGTTACCTCTGTCATTAAGGTTAAAGACAATAAGGGGAATTTTATTGTCCATGCACAGGGATGTGGCGGTGGCGTCCATCACCGCCAGTCCCTTGTTCAGCAAATCTATATAGGTGAGCCTGTCAAACTTCCTGGCGTTGCTGTTTTTCATCGGGTCGCTGTCATAAACCCCGTTCACCCGCTTGGCCATCAGAATAACTTCGGCTTCTATCTCGGCGGCCCGCAGGGCGGCTGTGGTATCGGTGGAAAAATAAGGGTTCCCGGTTCCGGCAGCGAAGATGACAACCCTCCCCTTTTCCATGTGCCGGATGGCCCTCCGCCTGATGTAAGGCTCGGCCACCGCCCTCATCTCGATGGCGGTCTGGACCCTGGAATCCACTCCCTGCTTCTGCAGCCCGTCTTGAAGGGCCAGGGCGTTAATCACCGTGGCCAGCATGCCCATGTAGTCGGCCGTGGCCCTGTCCATGCCCTTGGCGCTTCCGGCTACACCCCGCCAGATGTTGCCCCCTCCCACCACTATGGCCATCTGGACCTTAAGCCTGGTGATATCCTCGATCTGGCCGGAAATCGAACTGACCACGTCGTGGTCGATGCCGTAGCCGAGGTTCCCGGCCAGCGCCTCGCCGCTCAGTTTTAATACCACCCGGCGGTATTTGGGAGTACTCATCCGACAACCTCCCATTCATGTCACTATTCTACGGCTGCAAAATATTCCCTTCAGAGCCCGAAGTCAATTTTGAACCCGCACTATGATCCCTTCGCAGCCGCGGCCACCTCGGCGGCAAAATCGTTTTGCCTCTTCTGCAGACCCTCGCCAAGTTCATACCGGACAAACCTTCGGACCGAGATGTTTTCCCCGATCCTGGCGATGCTCTCGGTTATCAGCTGTCCCACGGTGATATCGGGATTTTTGATGAAGGGCTGCTCCAGAAGGCACATTTCCTTAAAGAACTTTTCAATCCTTCCTTCCACCATTTTCTGGATTATTTTTTCCGGCTTGCCCTCGTTGGCTGCCTGGGCGGCGAGGATTTCCTTCTCCCTGGCGATTACCTCCCCGGGAACCTCCTCGCGGCGCACGTACTCCGGCCTCGAGGCCGCCACCTGCATGGCAATGTCCCTGACCAAAATCCTGAACTCATCGGTCTTGGCCACAAAATCAGTCTCGCAGTTGACCTCCACCAGCACACCGATCCGGCCGCCGCCGTGAATATAGGATTCCACCAGGCCTTCGGCGGTGATCCTGCCCGCCTTTTTGGCCGCCGCGGCCAGCCCTTTTTCCCTCAGGTAATCTATGGCCTTCTCCAGGTCCCCCTTTACCTCCGCCAGGGCCCTCTTGCAGTCCATCATGCCCGCCCCGGTTCTCTCGCGGAGTTCCTTTACCAGTGCCGCGCTGATTTCCGCCATAACCGATCCTCCTTTATGTCTAAATATTTAAAAATGGGTTCTCGTTTTTAGGTTCAGCTCGATTATGTAGTATTATCTCCCAAATCCGGCCCGTTTCAGTCATCAGCCCCAGGCGGAAGCAATCCCAAATCATAACAATAAAAAGGCAGGGGGACACCCGCATGCCACGTCCGGCCAACGGTGTCCCCACCCGGCAATTACGCCGATTACAGCGCCGCTGTCTGTTCTCCCTGTTCCACCGGCTCTCCCTGTCTGCCTTCCAATACGGCATCGGCCATTTTGGCGGTAAGCAGCTTGACCGCCCTGATGGCATCATCGTTGCCCGGTATGACGTAATCCACTTCGTCGGGATCACAGTTGGTATCCACTATTGCCACAATGGGAATGCCCAGCTTGCGGGCTTCAGCCACAGCAATCCTTTCCTTCCGGGGATCAATGACAAAAATCGCCCCGGGAAGACGGCGCATGTCTTTAATCCCGCCCAGGAACTTGGTCAGCCGCTCTTTTTCGTGCAGCAGCTCGGCCACTTCTTTTTTGGGCAGGAGGTTCATTCTCCCGTCGGCCTCCATCCGCTCCAGTTCGTGCAGCCTGTCGATGCGGCGGCGTATGGTCTGGAAGTTAGTCAGCATCCCGCCCAGCCAGCGCTGATTTACATAGAACATGCCGCAGCGTTCAGCCTCTTCCCTGACCGCTTCCTGGGCCTGCTTCTTCGTGCCGACAAAAAGAATGGAATCACCGCTTCCGGCCAATGACTTGACAAACTCATAGGCCTCTTCAACCTTGCGCACCGTCTTCTGCAGGTCAATGATGTAAATACCGTTGCGGTCGGTAAATATATAAGGAGCCATCTTGGGGTTCCACCTTCTCGTCTGGTGTCCGAAGTGAACCCCTGCCTCCAGGAGTTGTTTCATCGATATAACAGCCATGATACACCTCCTTCCCGCCTGGTTTTGATTCCCTCCGCCGCCTTCATCTCCGGCAAGGCCCGGTGAGGGCACCCTTGCCCGGAATCGGGCGGCGTGTGTAGTTTGCGCCAGGATGTATTCTAACATAAATTTGCACCAAATAGCAAGGTTTTAAGGCTGTCCGCCAATATTTTTGTCCGGTACATCAAAGGGCCGCCCCGTGAGTCGGGGCGGCCCCGTCTTGCCGCTCGGAAGACTTTAGCTTCAGTGCTGCTTCATCCTTTCCAGTTCCTCCAGCAGCCTGTCGTTGAGCACCCTGATATAGGTCCCCTTCATACCCAGGGACTTGGACTCGATCACCCCGGCGCTCTCAAACTTGCGCAGGGCGTTTACAATCACGCTTCTGGTGATGCCTACCCGGTCAGCTATCTTGCTGGCCACCAGCAGGCCCTCGTCACCCTCCAGCTGCTTGAAAATGTGGTGCACGGCGTCAAGCTCGGAATACGACAGGGTTCCTAGGGCAATTTGGACCGCCGCCCGCTTGCGGGCCTCCTCCTCCATGCGCCCGGCCCTCGCCCTCAATATCTCCATGCCCACCACGGTGGCGCCGTACTCGGCCAGGATCAGGTCCTCGTCGGTAAAGTGCTGGTCGAACTTGGCCAGCACCAGCGTACCCAGGCGGGACCCGGCGCCGACGATGGGAACAACCGTAGTGACCTTGTTGTTGAACTTGCACTTTTTATCGTGACTGAAAACACAAACGTTTACAGTCTGGCAGAAATTTGCCTGGGTTTCGTTCATACGCAGAAGGCTTTCATTGAAATCCTCGGGGAAGCCTTCCGGGGATTCGACTATATCCCTCATGATTTCGCAGGTGAATCCCTTGAGGTACTGGTAGCCCAGGGTTTTCCCCCGCCTGTCGATGATGTAGACGCTGCAACCGATGTTTTCGCTCAGGATGGCGGCGATCTCCTTGTAGTCCACCGGGTATCCGGCCGACTTCTGCAGCAGCTTGTTTATCGAACGCGTCTTATCCAGTAAAGCTCTCAACACTCCAGCTCCCTTCATTACAGTATATACCGGCTCAAGTCCTCATTCCTCGCAACCTCACTCAACTTGCTGACAACGTATTCCCGATCGATGGTGAAGGTTTTGTTTTCCATCACGGGAGCATCAAAGGAAAGATCCTCCAGCAGCTTCTCCATTATAGTGTGAAGCCGTCTGGCACCTATGTTTTCCGTTTGCTCATTAACAGTATAAGCGATTTTGGCGATTTCGACAAGAGAATTTTGTGAAAATTCCACATTCATTCCCTCGGTCGCCAACAGCGCTGTATACTGCTTAATTAGAGAGTTCTTAGGCTCTGTCAAAATTTGTAGAAAATCCTCCTCGTTGAGGCTGTCCAGTTCCACCCTGATGGGAAACCGGCCCTGGAGTTCGGGTATGAGATCGGACGGCTTGGTCATATGAAAGGCGCCCGCAGCTATGAAAAGAACGTGGTCGGTCTTTACCGGGCCGTATTTGGTAACCACTGTGGATCCCTCCACGATAGGCAGGATGTCCCTCTGCACTCCTCCCCTGGACACATCGGGGCCGGTTATGCCTTCCCTGACCGCAATCTTGTCTATCTCGTCCAGGAAGATTATCCCGCTTTCCTCGGCCCTTTTCACCGCCTCCGAGGTAACCTCGTCCATGTCGATCAGCTTTTGGGCCTCCTGCTGAACCAGGATCTTGCGGGCCTCGGCTACGGTAACCCTTCTTTTTTTCTTCTTCTTGGGGAACAGGTTGCCCAGCATGTCCTGGATGTTGATGCCCATCTCCTCGGCACCGGCCCCGGTAAACACTTCCAGTATCGGCGCTGAGCTTTCCTCCACCTCTATCTCTATAAACTCGTTTTCCAGTTCACCCCGGGCCAGTTTCTCGCGCAGGCTTTCCCTTTCGAACTCAACCCGGCGGGCCAGCTGGTCATGATCGCGGGAAACCTGGCTGTCCTGCTGCCTAGCTCCGCCGAAAAACAGCTCCAGGGGATTCTTTAAGGGGCTGTCGTGCCTGGGAAGCGGGGCAAGTATTTCAACAATTCTTTCTTCAGTCATTCTTTTGGCTTTCTCCTCCACCGTGGCCATTTTTTCCGACCGCACCATGCGGATGGAGGTTTCCACCAGGTCCCGGACCATGCTTTCCACATCCCGCCCGACGTAACCCACCTCGGTGAATTTGGTGGCCTCCACCTTGACAAAGGGTGCCTTCACCAGTTTTGCCAGCCGGCGGGCGATCTCTGTTTTCCCGACCCCCGTCGGGCCGATCATCAATATGTTTTTCGGCACAACTTCATCCTTAAGGTCCGGGGGGAGCTTGGTCCGCCGGTAGCGGTTTCTCAGGGCAACGGCCACGGCCTTCTTGGCCTTTTTCTGTCCCACGATGTATTTGTCCAGCTCTGCCACTATCTCATGGGGGGTAAGGTTTTCCATCGTTAGACCTCCCGGTTAAAGCCTCTTTTTTTACCCTTTTTTACTTTAGAGCTCTTCTACAGTTATTTCGGTATTGGTGTAAACGCAGATTTCGGCGGCGATACCCAAGGCCCTGGAAGCTATCTCAGCCGCCGTCAGGTCGGTGTACCTGGCCAGGGCCCTGGCAGCGGCCAGGGCAAAAGGCCCTCCGGACCCAATGGCCACAATGCCGTCGTCCGGTTCGATCACCTCTCCGCCCCCGGAAATAACGAGCAGGTACTGCCTGTCGGCCACCACCAGAAGAGCTTCCAGGCGCCTCAACACCCTGTCCATGCGCCAGTCCTTGGCCAATTCCACGGCCGCCCGCTGCAGGCTACCCCGGTACGACTCCAGCTTGCCCTCGAATTTCTCAAAAAGTGTGAAGGCATCGGCCACCGAACCGGCAAAGCCGGCCAGCACCGATTTGTTGTGCAGCCGGCGGATTTTTTTGGCCTTGTGCTTTAAGACCGTGTTTTGGCCGAAGGTAACCTGCCCGTCGCCTGCCATGGCCACCGATTCACCCTTCTTGACGGCCACGATGGTGGTGGAATGAAACATTTTCTTCTTTCCTTTCGTGTAATACTTTCTGAATTCTGGATTCCTCTTATTAACCATCATTCATTATTAGTATCCATTCTAACCCTCGGATGGGCTTTCAGATATACTTCTCTCAGCCTTTGCCTGGTCAGGTGGGTATAAACCTGGGTAGTGGACAGGTTTTTGTGGCCCAGCATCTCCTGGACCACCCTCAGGTCGGCGCCGCCGTCCAGCATGTGGGTGGCAAAGGTGTGCCGCAGGGTGTGTGGACTCACGGTGTTCTGAATGCCCAACCGGTTGACGTATTTTTTGATAATCTGCCTGATCCCCCTGTCGCTGAGGCGGCTTCCCTTGTGATTGACAAATACCGCCTTTTCACCGCTGCTTCCCACCAGCCGGGGCCTGGCCCATTCCAGGTACAGGTTCAACGCCTCCACCGCGTGCGATCCCAGAGGCACCACCCGCTCCTTCGCACCCTTGCCCATCACCAGCAGTTCTCCCCCGGCAAGGTCGACATCATCCAGGTCCAGCCCCACCAGTTCCCCCACCCGGACGCCCGAGGCGTAAAGGGTCTCCAGCAGCGCCCGATCCCTGGCGGACAGCGGGTCGCCTCTCCGGGGCGATTCCATGAGGGCATTGCACTCCTCCTTGAAAAGAAAGTGTGGAAGTCTCCTGTCAAGCTTGAGGGACGAAACCCCCTTGAGAGGGTTCTTTTCCACCAGCCCTTCCCGGCCCAGGTATCGGTAAAAGGACCTCCAGGCGGCCAGCCGCCTGGAAATGGAAGTTTTGGCCAGGCCGGAGTAAAAGAGGTCTCCCAGGTATGACCTCATCAGCCTGGCATCCAGGTCGTCAGGCCTCAAATCTGAATCTTTCTTGCCCAATGCGGCGGCAAAAAAATCTACCCCGTGAAACAAGTCCCGCCGGTAGCAGGCCACCGTGTGGGGAGAATAGTTCCTCTCAGCCTCCAGGTAATGGATAAAACTGTCGATGTAAGAGTACATCATGAACGGCTCTCCTAACTGTCCGTCTGTTATTTATTTCTCCTGTCTACTGTCTCCCGGCCATTAAGCCCTAGAGCAATAGCTTAAACTTTTCCAGTGCATCCAGGGCCCTGCGCACAATTGCGGCGTTTCTCTGCCGGCGGTCCCGGATAGGCCTTTCCAAAGGCGGAAAAAGCCCGAAAGTAATGTTCATAGGCTGAAAGTTATCCGGGTCGGCAGATGTGATATACCGGGCCAGAGAACCGTGGGCGGTTTCAGGCGGGAAGACGGCCGGGCTTTGGCCCTTGTACAGAAGGCCGGCGTTAATCCCTGCCGCCAGGCCGGAGGAGGCCGATTCCACATAACCCTCCACCCCGGTAATCTGCCCGGCAAAAAACAGCCCGGGCCGCACCCTGCACTCGTAGGTGGCATCCAGCAACCCGGGCGAGCTGATGTACGTATTCCGGTGCATTACCCCGTAACGGACAAACTCTGCCTTTTCCAGGCCCGGGATCATCCTGAAGACTCTCTGTTGCTCGCTCCATTTCAGGTGGGTCTGAAACCCGACCATGTTGTACAGCGTTCCGGCGGCGTTGTCCTGCCTCAGCTGGACCACCGCATAGGGCCTCCTGCCGGTGGCCGGGTCGGTCAGCCCCACCGGCTTGAGGGGGCCGTAGCGCATAGTGTCCTCTCCCCGGGCCGCCAGCACCTCGATGGGCATACACCCCTCAAAATTAATCTCCTCTTCAAACTCCCTCCGGGGTGCCCGGCCGGCCCCGGCCAGCTCTTCCCGGAACCGGAGGTACTCCTCCCTGTCCATGGGACAGTTGATGTAACTGCCCTCGCCCTTGCCGTACCGGGAGGAAAAAAAAGCCCTTTCCATGTTGATGGACTCCAGCGTCACGATGGGGGCCACAGCGTCGTAAAAATAGAGGTATTCCCGTCCGGTGATCTCCCCGATGGAACGCTCCATAGCCTCCGAGGTCAGGGGTCCCGTTGCCAGGACAACTATTCCCCGGCCGGGGATGGATTCCACCTCCCGCCTCACCACCTCCACCAAGGGATGGCTTTCAAGGGAACGGGTGACGGCGGCCGAAAACAGGTCCCTGTCCACCGCCAGCGCCCCGCCTGCCGGAACCCGGGTTTGATCGGCGCAAGACATGATCACGGAGTCCAGCCGGCGCATTTCCTCCTTCAACAAGCCCACTGCATTTTCCAGAGATGCGGCCCTGAATGAATTGCTGCAGACAAGCTCTGCAAACCCGCCGGTCCTGTGGGCCGGGGTGGTTTTGGCCGGCCTCATCTCGTAAAGCTTTACCCTGACGCCCATCCGGGCCAACTGCCAGGCCGCTTCCGACCCGGCCAGCCCGGCGCCGATAACCGTGACATAATCCAATTTGAATCCCCGCCGTACCGAGTTTAGGAACAGCCGCCCCACCGTGGGCGGCACGAGGATTAAATTTTATTTCAGCAAAAATATACGGAATCACTCCCGTCTTCTGCCTCTTGTCTCCTGTTCTTCTACCTTCCCGCGGCTATTTTCCCTTCCACGCCCTTCACTTCGCCCGGGCCGGCCTTGCCCCGGGATTTTCGTTTGTTTCCGCCCTTGTCCCCCGGGGGTGCGGCCTCTTTGGCTTTTTTGCCGCCGCTGCCGGCTGCCCGGACTGTTCCCGGTGCCGGGCAGCGGGGGGAAGCACACCTGACTTCCTCTTTCCCCCTGTTCTTCCTGTAAACGGTGAGGCCGCCGCAGAACCGGCATTTTTCGGGAGTGGGCCGGTCCCAGACGGTAAACTCGCAGTCGGGATAACGGCTGCACCCGTAAAAGGGGCGCCCCTTCTTTGTCCTCCTTAAAACCAGTTCACCCGAACATTCCGGGCAGTTCACCCCGGTTGGCTCCAGCAGGGGCCTGGTGTAGCGGCACTGGGGAAAGCCCGGGCAGGCCAGGAACTTTCCGTAGCGGCCCATCTTCACCACCAGGTTGCGGCTGCAGTTCTCGCACAACTCGTCGGTAACCTCCTGGGCCACCTCCACGTGCCCGATTTCTTTTTCGGCCTTGGCCAAGGTTTCCCTGAAGGGCCCGTAAAAGTCCCGGAGCACGCCGGTCCACCCCGCTTCGCCCTCCTCCACCTCATCCAGTTTTTCCTCCATGGAGGCGGTAAACTCAACATCTATTATATCCCTGAAATATTCCTTCAGTAAGTTCACCACCACCGTGCCCAGCTCGGTGGGATAAAACTGCTTCTTCTCCTTGACCACGTACCCCCTTTTTTGGATGGTTTCCACTATGGGGGCATAAGTGCTGGGCCTGCCGATCCCTTTTTCCTCCAGGGCTTTAACCAGGGTGGCGTCGGTGTAGCGGGGCGGGGGCTGGGTGAAATGCTGCTTCGGAACCAGGGATTTTTTCTCCAGCCGGTCCCCTTCACTGAGTTCCGGCAAAACCCTGTTTTCCTCTTCTTCCTGGCCCTCGTCCCGGCTCTCGGTGTACACCTTCATGAAGCCCGGGAACCTCACGGTTGATCCGGCAGCCCGGAAGGTATACAGGCCGGCCTTTATCTCGACGGTGGTGGTGTCGATTACGGCCGGGCTCATCTGGCTGGCCACGAAGCGTTCCCAGATCAGCCTGTAAAGCTTGTACTGGTCACCGGACAGAAAATCCCTTATGGCGTCCGGCTCCCTGGCCACGGAGGTGGGCCTTATCGCCTCGTGGGCGTCCTGGATCCTTCCCTTGGAGGCGGCCTGTTTGAACTTCCCGGCAGCATATTCCCTGCCGTAGCGGCCGGCTATAAACTGTACGGCCTCCTGTCTTGCGGTATCGGAAACCCTGGTGGAATCCGTCCTGATATAGGTGACCAGGCCGGACGGCCCCTCCTTGCCCAGATCGATGCCCTCGTACAGCTGTTGGGCCACCATCATGGTTTTCTTGGCGGTGAAGTTCAGCCTGCGGTAGGCCTCCTGCTGAAGGCTGCTGGTGATGAAGGGTGCCGGCGGCTGGCGCAGTTTTTCCCTGCGCGCTACCCTGGCCACCCGGTAATCCTTTCCCTTGAGGTCGCCGAGAATTTCCTTTACCTTTTCCTCGCTGGGGAGATCGGCCTTGTTCTCCCCTATCCTGTACAGCCTGGCCTCAAAGGTTTCTCCCCCGGGCCGGGCCAGCCTGGCGGTCAAAGTCCAGTATTCCTCGGGGACAAAGGCCCGGATTTCTTCCTCCCGGTCGGTGATCAGGCGGACCGCCACGGACTGTACTCGGCCGGCGCTCAAGCCCTTTTTCACCTTTTTCCAGAGCAGCGGGCTGAGGTTGTAGCCCACCAGCCGGTCCAGGATGCGCCTGGCCTGCTGGGCGAAGACGCGGTTGTAATCTATGGGCCGGGGGTTTTTAACCGCGGCCTGGATTGCGTTTTTGGTAATTTCATTAAATTCAATACGGCACTTACCACCGGGATCGAGGTCCAGCAGGTGCAGAAGGTGCCACGCTATGGCCTCGCCCTCGCGGTCGGGGTCGGAGGCCAGGAGGACGTGGTCGGCCTTTTTCACCGCCGCCCTCAAATCCTTGATGATTTCTCCCTTTCCCCTGATCGGGATGTATTTGGGCTCGAAGCCCCTGTCCGGGTCCACCCCGAACTGGCTTTTGGGCAGGTCTCTCAAATGGCCCATGGAGGCCTTGACAAAGTATTTCTTGCCCAGGAACTTGCCTATACTTTTCGCTTTGGCCGGAGATTCCACGATTACCAACGTCTTCCCCAAAAAATGACACCTCTTGTAGTTTTCTTATCCTGCCGGGGCCGCCCTTTCCCGCGTGGCCGGCGTTTAAAGTCCGAAAACGCCGTCGATCGCAGTCGAAGGCCGGCCGGCAACCGGCGGTTTCCCTGTTTCCTATAAAGGCTATTATAGACCGGAACAGAATTTTTTAAAAGACCATGGTCTGCCTGCGGCCGGCCGACGAATAAACCTTCCCCGGGAGCTGCCGGACAATTCCCTTCATCTCGAGAAAGGTAAGGACCGCCAGGACTTTCTGGGCGGGCATGCCGGAACGGTCGACCAAGTCGTCCAGGGTGACGGGCTCACAGGACGAAATAATTTTTCTGACCGCCTCTTCTTCGGGACTGAGGCTTGCGCCGGGGGCTTCCCGTTCCTCCGGCCTGAAAAGCCTTTCCAGGCCGAGATCTTCCAGGATGTCCGCGGCGCTCTCCACCGGCCTGGCCCCCTGCCTGATCAGCCGGTTCGGGCCACGGCTCAAATCCGAGGTTACATTCCCGGGCACCGCCATCACGTCACGCCCCTGGTCAAGGGCAAAATCCGCCGTAATCAGAGCCCCGCTCCTCGGGGCCGCCTCCACTACCACCACTCCCCTGGACAGGCCGCTGATGATTCGGTTTCTGACGGGAAAATGCCAGGCCTCCGGCCTCGTTCCCAGCGGGAATTCGCTGACAACGGCCCCCTTCCGGGCAATTTCCTCCATCAGCCCGGCGTTCTCCCCGGGATAGGCCACGTCCAGCCCGCATCCCAGAACCGCGATGGTCCGCCCCCCGGCCTCCAGCGCCCCCCTGTGGGCCGCCGTGTCGATCCCCCTGGCCATGCCGCTGATTACCGTGACCCCGGACCCAGCCAGGTCCCCGGCCAGCCTCGAAGCCACGGTAAGCCCGTAGCGGGTGGCCTTCCTCGACCCCACAACGGCTACCGCCTGGCTGTCGTTTCCAGTTATTTTCCCCCTGACGAAAAGCCCCGGCGGCGGGTCGAAGATGTTTTTAAGAGGTTCCGGGTACTCCGGGTCACCGAAGTGCAAAAAGGTGATTCCTTTTCTGTCCAGCAGCGCCAGCTCTGCTTCAGGGTTCACTCCCCGCCGGCGCAGGACCAGCTCCCGGGCGCCCCCGGCGGTAAACCCCCCTAAGGCTACCAGCTGCTTTTCCGTAGCCTTCCAGGCATCCCCGGCGGACCCGAACCTCTCGACAAGGTGCCAGACCCTTTTGGCCGCCCCCGGCAGGGTAATCTGCCAGCCCAGAAAAAATTCCCTTTCCTCCACTTATTCACTTCCCGGTAACATCTTCCAAAATACACAAATGGACATTCGGGAACCGTCGTTGGATTTCCTGCCCAAGTCCGAAAATTTTATTATTATTAAAATTTATACTTCGGGGTTGACGGGAAGCCCGAGTTTTAGCCGGGGGTTCCGCCCCCGCTCCCCTGCCCTGCCGGCGCCGGCGGCCGCCACCAGCCTGCCCAGGGACCGCCGTTGCCCGGACATGTCCGCCAGGATGTCCCCGTATTTGTCAAGCCGCCTGAAAATGGTGCGAATGTTGAAAGAGGCCGGATTCACCTGTTTTTTTTCCACCTCCTCCCACAGGAGTGGCGTGGACACCGGGGCCCCCGGAAGAGGCCTCAGGCTGTACTGAAAGGCCATCGTTTTACCCCGGCCGTTCTGCAGATAATCGAGGTAAACCTTGCCCCTCCTCCTGGCCACCGCCCTTTCAACGGTAGCCTTCCGGGGATGGACCGAGGCAATCAGGTCCGCTATGTACTGCATGGCCGCGGTCACCACGGGGAAAGGGTACTCACCGAATATGGGCACAAACAGGTGCAGTCCGCTGGCGCCCGAGGTCTTGACAAAGGGTACCAGGCCGAACTCATCCAGGGCCCGCCTGCAAAGCAGCGCGATTTCAACAACGTCGCCCATGCCCGATCCCTCGGCGGGGTCAAGATCCATCACCGCAATATCGGGGCAGTCAACGTCGTCCAGAACCGAAAGCCAGGCGTGCACCTCAATGCACGCCTGGTTGGCCAGCCAGGCAAGGGTCGCCGCATCGTTGCAGACAATGTAATTAACCACTTTTTTTTCGGAATGCGGCACGGGATAGGTTTCAATCCAGTCAGGGGCGTATTCCGGGCATTCCTTCTGGTAAAAGGAATCACCGCCGATGCCGTCGGGGTACCTCTTCATGACCAGGAGCCTGTTTCGCAGGTGCGGTATGAGAATCGGCGCTACATCCAGATAGTACTTGACCAGGTGCGCCTTGGTCAGGCCCTCGGGCCAAAAAACCTTGTCCAGGTTCGTCAGCCAAACTTCACGCCCGTCTACCCGGGCAACAGTCTGATTCACAGCAACACCCCCGGTATTGCAATGCCTGCTTTTTTTATTTTTTCCTCGCTGCAAAAATAAAATTGCCCGGGGCAAAAAAAAGAGGCCGGGCGGAAGCCGGCCCGTTAGCGATATGAACCGGTCACCGGTTTTCTTCACTGGATGAAACTCAAAATTATCCGCCTGGTGCGGCCGTGTTTTACTCCGGGTCTCCTTTTGCCGGCGCGTTTAGATTCCGCAGCATGACATTAATCTCCTCAAAGTCGGCGGTCATTGAATTTATGCCTGTCCTGAAATTATTGACGGCCGAAGTCATCCTGACGACTATGTTCTTAAAAACTTCCATTTTGTTTCCGGCTTCCGGATCATTTCCGATTACCAGTAAAATAAGGATTAAAAACAAAATATACGGGTTGGCCCCATAAGACATGAATTTCCCCCCTCGTCCAAAATTGTTGGGCCGGCCTTTTTTTTTCCATAATATGCCCCCGGTCCGCGGAGGGTGTCATGATTAAACCCCGGACATCCAGTTCAGGGGACTTCGCATTCCTCCACTTCCTTGTCAAACCTCAATCCCTTGAAGCTGGGGTGCCTTAGGCGGCCTTCGGCGGTTTTTTCAAGATACTCCACCGTACAAACCAGACAGGGTTTTACCCAGACGACACCCCCGGCCTCTTCCCGGGGCACTGCCACCAGGGGCCGGCTGGTGCGCAGGGGCCCAAGCCTCCGGATCAGTTCCTCCTCCGCCTCCCGGCTGAAGCCCGTGCCCACTTTCCCGGAAAACACCAGACTCCCGTTTTTATAACCGCACAACACCAGAGCCCCCAGTTTCCGCCCGCCCTTTCCCGCCCTGTAGCCGCAGATGACAAGGTCTGCCTCCCCGGAGAACCTGATTTTTTTCCAGTAGGAGGACCTTTTGCCAGGCAGGTAGGGGCTGTTCAGGGCTTTGGCCATGATCCCCTCCAATCCCCGGTCCCGGGCCGCCCTGGCGAACAATATACCGCTGCCCCTGAGAAAATCGGAAACCACCAGGAAGGGATCCCCCTGCACCGAGTCGGCAAGCATTTCCTTGCGCCTCCTGAGAGGTTCCCCCATTACAGGCCCGCCGGAAATATACAGGATGTCGAAGGCCATGTATACAGCGGGCATAGTTGTCGACGCCCGCCTGATTTTCAGGGGGTCGGAAAGCCTCCCTCTGGCCTGCAGGGACCCGAAGGAAGGGCGGCCTCCCGAAAAAACCACCACCTCGCCGTCCAGGAGGGCCGGCAGGTTTCTCACGGAAAGGTGCAGTCCGGCCAGTTCGGGAAAGTTGCCGGTGACATCCTTCCGGTTCCGGGAGCGCAGTTCCGTTCCCCCGGAATCGAGGTAAGCCAGGACCCGATAGCCGTCCCACTTGACCTCGAACAGGAAATCCGGGCTGTCAAAGGGGTCAGATTTAACGGCCAGCATAGGTCTGATAATCGGGATCGGGTTTCTGCGCTCCATGGCTTCCACCTTAATTTATGGTATATTCTGCATAACTGTCCAATAAATTAAAATAACGACCGCACTTTATTTAACCGGGTGGGAGTCAATGGACACGTCCCTTCTGGTGCTCCTGGCACTGCTTGTCATTGCCATTATCGGCCGGTCAAACCTGGTGGCCATGGCCAGCTGCATACTGATGGCCATTAAGTTTTCCGGCCTGGACATTGTCCTGCTCCCTCTTTTGGAAAAAAAAGGGTTGAAATTTGGTCTATTAATCCTGATGGTATACATTTTGCTTCCCCTGGCGAGGGGGCAGGTGAACATCAGGGAGGTAAGGTACAGCTTCTCCACCGTACCCGGTTTGTTTGCCCTTATGGGGGGGGCCTTGGCCACCCACCTGAACAACGAAGGCCTGAAACTGATGAAAGCCATGCCGGAAATTATTTTCGGCATGACCATCGGAACCATCCTGGGAACCGTATTTTTCAAGGGTATACCCTGCGGGCCGGTCATGGCGGCGGCAGTGACGGCGATATTGCTGGAAATCTACAGCCTGTTTTAACTTGGCTGTAATTTCTAATTCCCATTCTTATCCGGCTTTTTCCCTGCGGCCTTTCTTTTTTGCCGCAGCGGCCCCCTCTCCGTTTTCGGCGGGGGCCCCGGTTCCGCCGGCGCGGGTCTGCCGGGCCAGTTCAATGCTGGCTTTAAGGGCGGACATCAGGTCCACCACCTTTTCCGCCCCGGGCGCGGCGGGCACCTCCACCTCCCGTCCGCTTATCTTCCCGTGAACGGCCTCTATCAGGGCCTCTCGGTAGCGGTTGGTGTATTTGGCGGGGTCGAACCGCGAGGAAAGGTTCTCCACCAGGCTTACCGCCATCTTTATCTCGTTTTCGTGCAATTCGGCCCTGTATCCCAGTTCGTCGATGGCCTTCGGGCTGCGCACCTCGTCCGGGTAAAACATGGTGCTCATGACCAGCACGTCACCTGCCGCCCTTAAAACGGCAAGGGCCTCCTTGCTCCTGATGACCACCCTGCCCACCGCCACCTTCCTGGAAGCGTCCATGGCCCTCTTCAGCAGGGCGTACACCTTCTGGCCCCCTTCGCCGGGGGCAAGGTAGTAGGCCTTGTCGTAGTATATCGGGTCTATTTCAACCAGGTCTACAAAGTCGAGGATTTCCACGCTGCGGTTGTTTTCCCCGGGCAGGCGCTCAAAGTCCTCCTCTCTCATGATTACAAACTTTCCCTTTTCATACTCGTAGCCGCGGACCACTTCCTCCGCCGGCACCTCGGCGTCGCAATAGGGACAGTATTTGCGGTA
This sequence comes from Desulfovirgula sp., assembly GCA_020725625.1. Classification (GTDB taxonomy): domain Bacteria; phylum Bacillota; class Desulfotomaculia; order Desulfotomaculales; family Desulfocucumaceae; genus JAILZP01. The sequence goes on from DYET01000088.1 coordinate 18,188, forward strand.
CTGGATGGGCGTCTTGCATTTCTCATGGAGGTAATTGAACTTGACGTCCTTCCTTTCGGTGGCCGCGTACATCTTGACCGGCACGTAAATCAGCCCGAAGCTGACCGCGCCTTTCCACAGGGGGCGCATGAACGGATCACCCCGATCGCATTTTTTATCGTTATGTTGCCCCCGGAAGCCTGAAAAAATTTGCACCCAGCCAACGGCCGGGAAATGCTCCCAGAAGCGTCCCACAAAAATTTTTTACCGAATTATACAACCTATATGTTACAATCAATCAAGTTCTTACATCTTGTTATTAATATACAAGATGTCTGTTATGTATTACCAGTATAACCCCGGGGGTGTGCCTTCGCTGTGATCAGGTTTGAACAGGCCTCATGGAGGCAATAAAAGCCGGCACCCGGGGTTCGGATTATTAACCAATCCCCGGTTCCCGGCTCTTTCTTGAATCTTGAATTATCCCGCTAGTCGGAAAGCGGGACTTTATTCCCAGCCCACCTCGACGACGTCCCCGTCCTCCAGGGGGTCGGTGTACCCCGCCTGCCGCCCGTTCAGGACGAGCCTTATTTTGGTACCGGAAGTCGGGACGGGGCCGACGTCGATATGGTTGAAAACGTCCACAAAAATGTATGAGTTCTTGTTGGATAACAGTACTTTTCGGCCGTTCACGGTGATTTCGATGGCCCTTGCCGGGCCGGACCGGCCTGCCGGCCCCGGGGCGGCCGCCTCCGGCGCCTTCTTCCGGACGAACTCCACAGCGTCACCGGGAAACAGGTTTTTTTCCTCGGAAGCCCTTTTGCCGTTGACATATATTTCCTGGACGAACAGGTCGATTCCCTTGATTTCAGCCAGCTGAAGGACGGTCTTTACCTCCCTGATTTCCACCCGGTCGCCGTCGGCTATCTCACGGTCCGGGGATACCTGTCTGCCGTTGACAAAGTACTGGGGCCCGATATTCTCCAGCTGGCCGCAGATGCGCAGGGGCAATTCCGGGTACCCGCCGGCGAAATCGCCCACCGCGGCCCGGGCGTCCTCCCCTCTGACCGCCTTCTGGATGGTTACCCGGTCCCCGTCCGAAAGGGCGGCTTTAAGGTTGGCGGGCTTGCCGTTTATGAACACCTCGGCCGGCCTGCACAGCCCCCCGTAAATTACCTTTCTCTCCCCGTTCAGGACAAAACGCAAATCCCTCCCGTTTTTACCAACCAGGTCGCCCAGGTTGTACTCGATCAGCCCCAGGGCGTCAAACACGGTCAGTTCCCTGGAGTGGAACAGCTTGTAGTCCTTCCCGTTGATGTTCACAGTGATGAAGCTGTGCCCGACGCTGTCCAGGGCCACCTTGGCGATGCCCACCACCGTGACCCCCTCGGGGCCGTTGATTTCCTGATCATCGGCCAGCAGGTCCGGAATGAATTTTCTCCCCCGCAGGCCGACCCTCTCCGGGGCCAGCCCGAGCTTTTCGGCGATCCTGTCAGTAAAGGTGGGAACCTGGCCGCCTCCCCCGACACAAAAGACCGACTTCGGGGGCCTGTTCCCGTTCAGCCGCAAAATCTCCTCGGTTATCCTGGAGGCGATCCCGTCCAGGACCGGGTCCAGCATTTCCACGGCTTCCGCACAGCTGATGGTTCTCTCGATCCCCATTATGTCTTTGAATATTATGTCCCCGCCCCCGGCCAATTCCCTCTTCACCGCCTCGGCGGTGTTGAAATCGGCCAGGCAGCCCTGGGCCAGGGCCTCTGTAATCTCGTCACCGGCCAGCGGGACCATCCCGTAAGCCACGATTGACCCGTCCCTGGTAATGGCGATGTCCGACGTGCCGGCGCCGATGTCCAGCAGGGCCAGGTTCAGCAGCCTGTAGGATTCTGGGATGACCGCGCTGGCTGCGGCGATGGGTTCCAGAGTCAGGCTGACCGGATCCAGGTTGACCCTGCCCAGCACCGAATAAAGGCTGTTGACCACGGAATTCGGAAGGAAGGTGGCCAGCACGTCAACGCCTATTTTCCTGCCGTAATGGCCCACCAGACTGGTCATGGTATATCCGTTCAGGTAGTAGCCGACCACCGTGTACCCGACACAGTAAAACTCCTCTTCATCGCCGTCCGTGCCTTCCTCCCGCAGCTGCCGGTGGGCCTCCTTGACGGCATCCATCTCCAGGCCCCGGCAGATGACCGGGTCGATCTCGATGTCGTCCCCTATTTCTTGTTCCATGTGGGCAAACCGGGTCTTGAGCAACCTGCCGGCCGCCGCGATGGCCACCTTTCCCAGGCTGAACCCCATCTTTTCCTCGAGATCGTTCTTGACCTTCTTGACTGCCTGGGCCACCTTGAATATATCGTGAATTTGTCCGTCGAAAACGGCCCTGCTCTCGTGTTCAGTGATGCTTTGAGCCAGGATCTTCAGGCTGGCGTCCTCAACCCCCGCCACAATGCCGATTACCGTCCTAGTGCCGATGTCCAGGGCGAAAATCGTGTTCTCAGGCTGCCAGCGGGCAGAGCTCTCCAATTTCTCACCGGAACCTGGCATGATCATGGGAACACTCCCCTGAAGTCGTTTTATAATCACAATTTCGATATCATGGTACAATTTCCTTTTTCGTCTCGACAGCCCTTTTTACCTTAACCGGCATGAACTCCATAAGACCACTTTTCCTTTGAGAGTATCAGGGGACGACAACCCTCGGACCTATGTCTTTAATGGCGGAGCATCCCGTAAGGATCATGGCCTGCTTCAGCTCGGCGGCCATTTTTTCCAGAACGAACTTAACCCCGCCGGCCCCCGCCCCGAAGGCGCCCCATACCATGGGCCGGCCCACCAGCACGGCGTCGGCCCCAAGGGCTAGCAGTTTCAACACGTCAACCCCGGAGCGCACCCCGCCGTCGGCCAAGATGGTCAGCACTCCCTTAAGCTCGGCGGCAATGCCGGGCAGAACGTCGGCGGCCCCGGGCGTGTGGTCCAAAATTCTTCCGCCGTGGTTGGACACCACGATGGCCGCGGCGCCGGCCCTGGCGGCGACAACTGCCTCGTCCACCGTCATCACTCCCTTGACGATAAAGGGAAGCCTGGTGGCTGAAACCAGTTCCCTCAACTCCCCTTCGGTCTTGGGACCCACCGGCTGACCGTGCAGGGCCATGATCACCAGCCCCGCGCCGTCCACGTCAACGCCCACGGCCAGCGCCCCGGCCTTTTCGGCCCTGGCCATTCTTTCGATAACAGCCTTGTTGGCCCTGGGCTTGATAATGGCGATACCGTTCCCTTCCTCTTCGGCAATGGCCTCCAGCCCGGAATCGAAAAACCCCGGGTCTCCCCCGTCCCCGCACATGCCTATGGTTCCCGCCTGCCTGCTGCCCTTGATCACCGCCCTGATGAACTCCCTTTCCGTCAGCCGGCCGCCCATGTTGTAGGATGCCCCGGTTAGGGGCGCCGCCAGTATGGGGAAGGGGATGCCGCGCCCAAAGATTTCGGCGCTGGTGTCGGGATCGGAGGCGCCGTGCAGGGTTCTCAGATTGATTCTGTACTTTTCCAGGGCCTGCAGGTTGGCCCTGAATGATGAACCGGTGCCGATTCCCCCCATGCCAGGGACCTCCCCGGCGCACGCCCTGCCGTCACATACCGGGCAAACCCGGCAGAAGCCCTCCAGCATTTCCTTGGCCTTCTGTCTGATTTCCTTCCAGTTCAATTTAGTCCCCTTTCTTTTATTTAACTACGGCACGGAGAAACCTATAAAATATTATACATCACAATCCCGGAAAGCAAAGAGCGCATTTCCATCCCGGCGGGCGGAAAAACTAACGTGGGAGGTGATTTTCGCGTGCCCAGGGAAAGAAATATGGAAATGGAAATGGACATAATCAACAAGGAAGCCAATGAAGAGGCCGCCCAGGACTACATCCGGATAAACTTTGAACCGGATGAGATTACGTAACGCACGGGCAGTACCATTTGACGTGTACAAAAGTGAGGATTAACCGGCCTGGGCCCCCGGATCTAGCATTGTTATCCGAAATAACGGGGCCGGTCGGGAGGTGCGGCTATGCCGGCCAGGGATATGCTTCTCCTGGGCGACCCGCGGTTGTACGAGGTTTTTCGCGGAAGTCAGAGAGGAGGAACTGGACTTTATCAAGTCTATGGCGGGAGACCTGCACGACGCGCTGATTAAATTCAGGAGACGATACCTGGCGGGAAGGGCCATTGCTGCACCCCAGATAGGGGTTATAAAACGGCATGTTAATAGGTTGACCCGGACGGATGCCGGGTCAACGGGAACTGAACCCAACGGTTGACTAATTGTCTACCAGGATAAAAACATCTTCCACCCTCTCGCCGAGAGCCCTGGCGATAAGCATGGCCTCCAGGACCGAAGGCGAGGGGATCTCACCGGAAATAATCCTCTCCAGGTGTCCAGGGTCCAGGGCCGTTTTTTTTACCAGCTGTTCGTGGGTCATCGCTATTTCACGGTTAACCAGGTGATATCTGATTAGGTTTCTGACCTTGTACCTGGCTTGGATATCCTGGATCACCAGTAACCACTTCCTGTCTTTTTTGTTTCAAAATAGCACGGCTGGACAGGAACGTCAATCGGTAGATGTTTCCAAGGCAGCAGGCTGCCGGGGGCGGAGAATTTCAAATGAATTTTTTCGACCCCTTTTCACCGTTGTAGGAGAACAGCACCTTCTTGTTGTCCAGCACCGTTTCCAGGTGCACCGGGCGTCCCCAGAGCCTGTAGACATGGGGAAGCGTGCGCTCCAGATAGAACACGTCAAGCTCAACTCCCTCGTAAAGGTGTTTCAGGTAGATTTCCCCGCGCTTGTTGAAGTCTCCGTCTTCCACCACTATATAGGGGTAACCGCAGTTGGTCAGGCCGGCCACGATGCCGTCCCGCACGGCCTCCCAGTCCTTGTCTGTGATTTTCCAGTCATAGCCCACTTTTTTAAACAGGTACAGGTCCATTTCCTCAATTAGTTCCCTGGTCAGGTAATTTCTTAAAAAAGAAATGTCGTTTTCGGTTTCCCTGACCTCGAATATTTTCCTCCTTCCCTCGTTTCCCGGACGGCCGTATTTCTTCCTTTCCTCATCGCCCGGGCTGTCCCACCGCTTTTCAATGTCCTCAAATACCCTCAGCCCCAGCAGGTACGGGTTCAGGCGAAGCTTCGACGGCTGCACCACCCCGGCGTGCATCCTCGAAAACTCAATGGTCTCGTCCTCATCCAGGTCGATTTCCCTCATTATTCTGAGGTGCCAGTATGTGGCCCAACCTTCGTTCATAATCTTGGTTTCCATCTGGGGCCAGAAATACAGCATCTCGTCCCGGATTACTGAAATTACATCCCTCTGCCAGTCTTCCAGGTCCCTGGCATACTGCATGATGAATAAAAGCAGGTCTTTCTCGGGCCGGGCCGGAATTTTTTTAGGCTTTTCCTCCTTCGGGCAGCCGCAGTCTTCTTTTTTATCCAGGTCCCACAGGTCGTCGTAGGAGGTCTCTTTTCTTTTCCCGCGGCTGTCCGCTTCGCGGCCGTGTCCGCCCTTCTCCCCGCAGCCGCAGATCCCGCCGCATCCCCCGGCGCACGGGCCCTTGTCCGTATCATTCAGTGACGCGCCGGCCTCCTTGATATACCTGTACGGGTTCACATGTTCCTGGATCGAAATCACGGAATCCAGAAAGGCCTCCACCTTTTGCTTATCGTATTTAAACTCGTATTCCCTGAACCGGTTGGCCGCGCCGGCCATGCTTTCCACCATGCCCCGGGAAGTTTTCCGGAAGTAGGCGTTGTTCTTGAAAAAGTCCGAGTGGGCCAGCACATGGGCCACCACCAGCTTGTTCTGGATTAAGGTGTTGCCCTCCAGCAGAAAGGCGTAGCAGGGGTCGCTGTTAATCACCAGTTCATAAATCCGGCTCAGGTTGTAATCGTACTGGGTTTTCATTTTTTGATAGGCCTTGCCGAAGTGTACGTGACAAATAAAATGAACGGCAGTACTGAAAAGTTCTGCCGTATGTAAAATATTTCACAATTTCTGTAGACATATACTTGTGACTAATGGTACAATTGAAATAATAATATTATTAATGTAAGTAATAATATTATAATGTAAGGGGTGACACTAATGATATCAAGATCTTGTCCGGGATGTGATTTGGTATGGTATAGTGCTGATTCGTCAAACACCTGGATTTGCGAGAACTGCGGTGCCGAGATATCCCCGGCCGGTTCCGGCCGCTTGACAGTCCCCCCTGTACAACTGGTTAAGCACCACCGCCGGGCTCAGCCGGGGAGACTCCTCCCGCTCCCATCCGCTTTCTGCAATTTTCCGGGTCATAATACCGGGCCGGTGACCAAAAGCCCGTAATAGAATAAGCGGGCTCAAGGGAGAATAAGTGCCGCCCAATCACCCCCGGCGCGGACCGGCATTTTTAGCCGGTTCATGCCATGCCCTGGCCGCATTCTACTGTTCCCGAAAGGAAGAACGCATCAGTTCGCCGCCTTCCCTTTCCCGCTGCAGGTCCTGCACCAACGACTCATAAATCAGCGGGGTGAATTCGTCCAGGATCCTCTGAGCTATCGCACTTTTCTCCGCCGGAGTAAGCTCTTTCTCGTCTTTGACTGCGCCGTCCGGCATGATAAACTTCCTCTCCACCCTGGCCACCTGACCACCCCTGGTGTAAAATATTCCGGGGGCGGGTTGTCCGATTACTGTCAGGTTGTGGGGGGTTTAAATACAGGATTTTCCTGTGGTGTGCCGAAAAGGTTAAGTGGAGGCCTTAGTGAGGTGTATCCCATGCCCGCCGAAAAACCTGAGATGGATAAGGAAATCGGAATATCCCGGTCTGAGTCTGAAATTGCTGCCGGAGAAGACGTCGAGAACGAAGCTGAATTTGAGGATGAGGATGAAGAAGAATACGAAGACGGGTTTGAATCAGAAATCGAGACCGAAATCGAACACCAGACCCCCGAGGTCATTGCCAAAGAGCTGCTGATTACTTTCCTCGAGAAGAACGCCGTGGCCTACCCCGACCCCCGGCCCGACGAGAGCAGGTATCGGGCGATCGGGAGGGCCATAGGGGAAATGTACAACGGGCTGCTTGAGGAAATCCGGAAAACCGCAGGTTAAAAAAAATTCAAGGCCTCCACAAAACCTTTTTTCCCCCGCGCCGAACAATTACCCCCAGGAACTATAATTCGGTGTATTTTTTGCTGGAACCGTAGGCCCTGTCTTCGGGATACTTTTCCTGGTTTTTAGATATCTTTTTTAATACAGCGTCTTCAAGATCTATACCCAACTCATACGACAGTAAAAGCAAATAAATAATAATGTCAGCAAGTTCTTCCTTAATATTCTCCATTTTTTCCTGAACGGCTCTTTCACTGCTTTTCCACTGGAAATTTTCCAGCAGCTCGCAGGCCTCAAGTACTATTGATATGGCCAGGTCCTTGGGGTTGTGGTACTGCCTCCAGTTGCGCTTATCCCTGAACTCGACCACTTTGTCAACAAGGTGTTCCATATTTTCCCTCCGGTGTTTCTATTTAGAAGAATATTAACACCTTTTATGGCAGCCGGCAAGAACATGCGGTGGAACTATACGCCGGACGGCTTAATCAAAAAGTGATTTCCCAAGGCATCGGGTACCAACGTTCATCGTATAATGTTGTTAACAACCCTCTTTAATAATTGATTTTTTCAGGGGTGGATTAATGAGATCCACGGGAAACCGCACCCTGGCCATCGTGCGGGTATCCACCGCCGATCAGGCCCGCGAAGAGAGGTACTCGATACCCCACCAGCGATCACACATAACCGAAGAATGCCGGCGCCGGGGCCTGGAACTGGTGCATTTCTTTGAATTTGTCCAGAAGGGCGGCAGGGTCCTTTCGGACAGATCGAGGGAAAAGGCCGAGGTCCTGAAATTCATAAAGGATTACTCCATACACTACGTTATTGTCCACGAACTCGACCGCCTGGCCAGGTCAATGCTGGACACCCTCCTTTTTGTCGATCAGCTGGATAAGATGGGGGTTTCCTTCATCTCCATCCACGACGGTTTCGACACCAGCACCGCCCAGGGACAGCTGCAAATGCACATCCTGGCCGCATTTGCGGAGTATTTCCGGAAGCAGCTGGCCAGCAAGGTTGTCGGCGGCATGGTGGAGAGGGCGAAGCAGGGCAGGCACATGGGCCGGCGGCCCCTGGGATACAGGATTGGGCCCGGCGGCCTTGAGGTCGACGAAGACGAGGCAAAAATAGTCAAAATGATCTACACCATGTACCTGGATCAAAATCTCGGGCTCAGGGCCATCGCCGACCACCTGAACGGCATGGGGCTGAAAGGCATCAAGGGAGACCTGTGGTCCCACAACACCATCAGGGACATCCTTGAAAACGAGGTGTATACCGGAACCTTCACCTGGTCCGAGATAAGGGTTGAGAACAACCACCCGCCCATCATCGGCCGGGAAACATGGGAAAAAGTCCAGATCCGCCGGCGGAGAAAAAAGGACCTGGGCGGCCGGTCCCAAAACAGCTTTTATTTACTGAGCGGCCTTTTACGCTGCGGGGTCTGCGGCCAGGGCACCCTGGTCGGCAGGTATGTCCGGAAGGGAAAGTACCGGTACCGTTACTATACCTGCAACAACTACGCGTCCAGGGGCACAACCATGTGCTCGGCGAAGTACATCCGGGCCGACTGGATCGAGAACCGGGTCATGGAAGACATCAGGGAGCTGATAGCCGATGGGAAGGCCGCAGTAAACCGGGAAATGATCCCCCCGGACGGGGATATCCTGAAGGAGGAGCTGGCGCTCAAGAAAAGGGAGTTGGATCGGCTCAGGCTCATGATCGTCCGGGCGGCGGAGGCGTATGAGCGCGGGGATTACGACCTGGATTTTTTCTCCCGGCGCAGGGAGATTATTACCAGGCAGCGCGCGGAACTCGAAAGGGAAATAGAAAATCTCCGGGCCAAAGCCGAGGGCGGGTTTTCCCCGGAAAAACTGGAGGCGAGGATGGGAATGCGGCCGGAGAATGCCATGGCCGTTGTGACAGAGAGGGAGCCGCTGAAGGTCAAGGCCCGCCTGCAGGTTCTCATCGACCGGGTCGTGGTACGGACACCCGATGACGCCACCATTTACTACCTCGGGTAGTCAACCGGCTAATTTGCCGGTTACGGATGACGGGCCTTGCCGAAGGTCCAGTGGGAAAACCGTGTGGGCATACCGTAAGCCCCAAAGGTATAGATAATGTCGGCGGGGCATATTTCAAAGAACATATTGTAGAAGTCAAGGCCCAATTCTCTGGCCTTGGCGGTGATTTTCCCAATGGCTTCCTCCAGCAGCCCGACCTCATCCCTGACTTTCATTAAAATCCCTCCCTTTATCCACGATATGCTGGGACGGTTGTACAAATTTATAAAGTTATTGAACCGGCGGGAATAAAGCCGAAGCTAAAAAATAAAGGCCGTTGACCGTACCCGCCAGCAGCCCCGGCCCCCCGAGGGGGAATTGCAGCATTATTGCAGCCTCTCAGTTGTTTTCATACTTTTCCAGTATCTCCATGAACTCCTCTTCCCTGCTGTTTCTTACATAGTAGTCAAAGAGAAAATCCATCTGCCTTTTGGTAAGGTGCATATCCTTGTGGACCACCACCCGGCCGAGGCTTATCTTAACCCAGCCGTTCTTTTCCAGGGTATACTCCCCGTTCAGCTCGTAGGGAAACCGGTTCACCTTCTTGTATCCCATCCTGGCCACGAGCTTGTCGGCATAAATCAGGTGGTCGTAATAGTTGCAGGCATAAAAGGTCCCGTCGGGGGAGAGCCAGCCGTCCACCCCGGCCAGGTCGCCCTGGTAGGGTTCCAGCTTGAAAGTGGTGGCCTCCTCGGCTATCGCATTCAGGCTGTTTTTTATGCTTTCCACAATTTTGGCTATAGGGGCCACGGCAATCACTCCCGCCGGCCTTCAAACCCAAGCAGCTGACTGTCTATGGTTTTAAACATATTTTACCCGTCCGGCTCCGGAATGGCAACTGCCCTGTAATGAATTGCACTTTTTCGACTGCGAAATTCTCAAAACCATAGTCGTAAATTTCACTCACAATTAAGTGTTTGTATACACTTTCATAGAATCCAGAATAATTGTCATCCGCCCGCATGCAATCCTGGATTCTAAATTCTGGATTCTGACCCTGTAAACTAGCCCTTAAGCTTAACAATCATCTCCACTTCCACCGCCGCTCCCAGGGGAAGTTCGCTCACTCCGACCGCCGCCCTGGCATGCCTGCCGGCCTCCCCGAAAACCTCGCCCAGCAGGTCCGAGGCGCCGTTGAGCACCCCGGGCTGGCCGGTAAAGCCGGGGGCGCTGTTGACATAACCGGTCACTTTGATTATTCTTTCGATTCCGTCCAGGCTGCCCGCCGCCTCCTTCACCGCCCCGAGGCAGTTGAGGGCGCAGATTCTGGCGGCCTCGTAACCCTGAACCTCCGTCAGGTCGGCCCCCACCCTGCCCTTGTACCTGAGTTCCCCGTCCACAAAGGGCACCTGGCCCGAGGTAAATATGTAATCGCCCACCCGGACCGCCGGCACATAGGAACCCGCCGGCCTGGGGGCCGGGGGCAGGTCGATACCCAGTTCTTTTAGTTTTGCTTCGTACACGCTCATTATCTCCTTCCCGGTTTGTATAATTCTGATTCCGGGACTCCAGGGCCGGCCCCATTTCCACCCCGTCCAGCCTCTCTTCGGCGGCCACCAAAACCCCGCCGGAAACGATTTCCATGAACCCGGCGTAGGCTATCCTCCCCCAGTTTTCCCCTTAGAATCACCACCAGTCTGCAGCACATCTCTTTTTTGCGCGTAGGGGCTGATGCTGAACCGGTCTGAACAGAAGACTCCACAGACATCGTCCATAGCTTTGCCGCCCTCATTAAAACGTTAATTTGAATATATTAATATCACCATTTCTCCTTTTTGTCCATAAAAAATCAGCCCGGATTACACCGGAGGGCTGGTAGAACAGCACCCCGGCCGCCGGCGGCGGAAAACGCCGGCAGACCGCCGCCGCAGTAAAACAGGAAAAACGGGCCCGGTGTTAAATTTATATAACGTGCCATCTCCCATGATCCTGTGTTTCATACATTGCCGGAAGGGGGTAACGCCTGGTGAAAACCCCGGCGGTGGCGGGGGGCAGGCCGGTGCGGGGAAACCCGCTGCCCTTCGCCGCACCAATGATAGATGAGGACGACATCCGGTCGGTGGCCGATTCGCTGCGGGGAGGCGTACTCTCCATGGGCAGTGCGGTTGCCCGGTTCGAAGAGGCCTTTGCCTCCTATACCGGGTCGAAATATGCGGTGGCGGTTTCCAGCGGCGCCGCCGGACTGCACATCGCCCTCATGGCGGGGGGAATCGGCCCCCAGGAGGAGGTCATCGCCTCGCCCCTGGCCCGCCCGGCTGCGGTCAACTGCATCCTTTACCAAAAGGCTGTACCTGTCTTCACTGACGTCTCCCCGTCAACAATGACCCTGGACCCGGAAAAGGTCCCGGCCAGGCTGACCGACCGGACCCGGGCCGTGATCATCACCCATTACGGGGGCTTTCCCTGCCGGCTGGACCCGTTGCTGGAAATCGCCGGAGAAAGAAATCTCCTGGTCATTGAAGACTCCACCCGCGCCCTGGGCGCCCTCTACCGCGGGAGGATGGCGGGGACATACGGCCACATGGGGGTTTTCAGCTTTTCCGGGCTGCAGGGTGTGACCACCGGAGAGGGCGGCATGGTGGTCACGGACGACGAGGAAACCGCCCGCTGGCTGGCCATGTTCAGAGACGGCGGAATGATCCGGGAAAGGGAGAGGCTGACCAGGGACCTTGGGCCCTGGCACCGGGAGATGCAGGACCTGGGCTACAACTACCGGATGACCGAGATGCAGGCGGCCCTGGGACTTTCACAGATCCAAAAGGCCAACCTTTTCTTAAAGCGGCGGGCGGAAATAGCAAGGAAATACACGGCGGCGCTGGGAGGGCTTGAACAGCTGGTTGTTCCCGAAATTGCCGAGGGATCCCGCCCCTCCTGGGAAATCTACCCCCTGCGGATTAGGCCCGGCCTCCTGTCAGCCGGCCGCAGGGAAATATTCGAGGCTATCCAAAAGGAAAACATCGGCTTGGACGTCAACTACCTGCCCGTGCACATCCAGCCGTATTACCTGTGGATTGGCCACCCGGACGTCTGCACCATTGTTGACAGCCTTTGCCCTGTGGCCGAAGAAATATACGAAAACCTGATCTGCCTTCCTATCTACCCGGCCATGACCGACCGGGACGTGGAGGATGTAATCACGGCGGTTTACAGGGTAATCAACCACTTCAGCCGGTAAAAGTTCCCAAAGGTGCGCAACCAAGATAGTTCTAACAAGATCTTGAAAAACAACAAAGCCAGGATACTGGTCCTGACCCGTTTTCCCCGCCCGCTGGTTTTACCCCAGGGGAAGAAGCTTCATCAGCGTTGAGATTCCCCTGCCCCTGCCGATGTAACCGGGGTCGTAATTTTTCCAGAACTGATAGGCCCAGGGGGTGTTCAGCTCAAATACCACCGGCCGGTCGGGGAACTTTTCCCGGACATAGTCCACCAGGGCACTGGCGTAACCCCGCCTGCGGTACTTGGGCCGGGTCTCCACCGACACTATGCCGACCACTCCCTTTTCCGGACACCACGGGGGGTCCAGTTGCCATGCTATTCTGGACACCAGTTCCCCGTTTTCCAGGACGCCGTTGAAATTGCAGCCGATCAGATCGGAAATCCAGGCGAAGCTCAGCATCTCATCGTCTTCAAAAGTCCGGCACAGAGGGGAACTGGGGGTGATGCTGATAAGTTCCATACGAATTCACTTCCTGTTCTCTACGCCCAGACTAATCGCCTACCTTCAATTTGCGGCAAAACCCGGATTTCGTCAAGTTCTGTATAGTTTCTTTAACACCACCATTCTCTTTTATGATCTTTATTAATTAAATAATCGGTCGGATGCTCCTGTTTTCTCGCCTGGACCTTTTGTTTCAGGCTCTTATGTTTTCCGGGGCCGGGGAAAAAAACTTTTTCAAGGCCGGGTACACGCCGGTCTTGTCCTTTATGGTCACCACCGTGAACTTCTGGTCGGTTATCTTTTTGTAGGCCGACCTTAAGGTGCTGGTATAATAGTAAGGGCCTTCAATCTCACCGTACCCGACCAGGTTGCACTTAGTCAAAAGCTCTCCCACCAGCTTAACGCACAGGTCGTTGTCCGAAGCCAAGTTATCCCCGTCCGAGAAATGAAAGGCGTAAATGTTGTAGTCCTGGGGGCTGTACCTCTTTTCAATTATATCCAAGGCCAGGCGGTAAACCGAAGAGCAGCGCGTTCCGCCGCTTGCGCCCTTGGTGAAAAACTCTTCCTCGGTTGTTTCCTTGGCCTCAACGTGATGGGCCAGGAACACAATGTGAACATTCTGGTACTTGGTCCGCAGAAACCTGACCATCCAGAAGAAAAAGCTGCGGGCGATGTACTTCTCGTATGCACCCATGGACCCCGAAGTGTCCATCATGGCCAGAACCACGGCGCTGGACTCGAACTTGTAGGTCGTCTCCCAGGTTTTAAAGCGCAGGTCTTCCTTTTTGATGCCGTGAATTCCGGGGCTCCCGCTCAGGGCATTGCGCTTCAGCACCTCGTAGATGGTCCGCTTCCGGTCGATGTTGCTTGATATGCCAGTTTTCCTGACGTCTTTGAATTCGATGGATTCCGAGGAGAGATCGGGCTTTTTCTTCTTCTCCAGGTTGGGCAGCCCGAGGTCTTCGAAAATTAAATCAGCCAGTTCATCAATTGAGATATCCGTCTCGTAATAGTCTATTCCCGGTTCCTCCCCGGCCCCTTTGCCCTTGCCGCCCTGCTGCGGCTCCGACCCCAGCACGTCCCCCACATTGCTTTTTCCGTCACCCTGCCCGGCGTGCTTCTTTTTCCCCTGATCGAAACGGAAATGGTACTCGTCCAGGGAGCGGATGGGCACCCTGATTACCTTGTTTCCGTCGGACAGGATGATGCTTTCTTCACTGACTACGTCGGCCAGGTTCTTCTTTAACGCTTCCTTGACCTTTTCCCGGTGACGCTGCCGGTCGATCTCCCCCTTGCGGTGAAGCGACCAGTCGTCCCGGGAAACCCTGTACAGATCAGACATCTTGTATCCCTCCTGGGTAGCCGTAAGTGATATTAAACCAGAAAACTGTCGGCCTCCGCGCCGCCCTTGAGTATTACATTATATGCCCGGCCGGCAAAAGGAAGAATGTTTCAGTGCCCTCAATAAAGGGAA
>DYET01000089.1 GCA_020725625.1 Desulfovirgula sp.
ATCCCTTCCTTTTCCCGCTCCCTGATTACCGCCAGCGTGTCGCCGGGCTTGAACTTGTAATTGGTGGGACAGGGGGTGAACAGCTGCACGTAGGTAGGACCAATCTCGCGGGCGATGAGAATTGCACGGCGTACGGCCCGCTCCAGGCGTTTGGGCTGGTTAGGCGCCGCCACCGCCACGTAGGCACATCCAGCCGCCCGGGCCACCTCCGGGATATTAACCTTTTTAAATTTTTTTCCCTTGGGAGCCATGTTCAGTACTGTTCCCAATTGGCTCATCCCGCTTTCCTGGCCACCGGTATTGGCATAGGCTTCGTTGTCCAGCATAATCGTGGTGAGCTTTTCCCCCCTGAACCAGGAGTGCATCACCGCTTCCAAGCCGATATCGCAGGTGGCGCCGTCCCCGGCGATGACTACCACGTCTTTAACCCGGTCGGGGAAGCGGATGGAAAGGGCTCTCTTCAATCCTGTGGCCACGGCGTTTTGATTTCCGAACAAAGAATGAATGTTGTGCACCGCCGCCTGGGGGAAGGCCAGGGAGCTGCATCCCGTGGCGCCGACGATGATCGTATCTTCTGGGTTGGGCAAAGAGACCAGGGTCAGGCGCAGGGAAAGGGCGAGGCCGCAGCCGGCACAGAGGGGGTGCTCCTCCAGGAGTTCCTTAAACGTCCCCATGTCGGCCACCCCCAGGTTTTTGCCGAAGGGGCCGCTTTCCACCAGCTCCCGGTAATCAACAGGCATGATTTCCTCGAAACCGGGGGATATTTGGCAAAGGCTGCGCTTCATGCAGAGCACCTCCTAATTACTTCCATAATCATCTCCGTAGGCATGGTCATCCCGCCGAAAACCCGCGGCCCCCCCACTACCTTAGTATTGTCCTCCACGGTGGCTTTGATTTCTCTGGCCAGCCAGCCGACCCGGTTAAATTCGGGGACGATTACCGCTTTGCACTGGCTGGTGAGCGCTTTGACCTCTTCCGTGGGGAACGGGCGGAGGCACTTGATTTTTACCAGCCCCACGTCAATCCCTTCCGCCGCCGCCGCAGCCATCGCTTCTCGGCTTTGCGATACGGCGGTGCCAGAGGCGATAATCAGGATATCCGCCCCAGCATTTTCGGCCTCCACCAGGCCTTTCAGGTAGTGTTTGATATACGGGCGGGCCCTTTCCGCCGCCGCCGCCAC
>DYET01000013.1 GCA_020725625.1 Desulfovirgula sp.
AAGCGTCATCGGGGGGTGCGAGGAGACCCCCACCGGGGTGATCAGGCTGCGGGCCATGGAGAGGGCCGGCCGCCTTCTTTTTCCCATGATGGCGGTAAACGACGCCCTCTGCAAGTACCTCTTCGACAACCGTTACGGCACCGGGGAGTCCGTCTGGTCCGCAATCATGCGCACCACCAACCTGATCGTTTCGGGGAAAGTCGTGGTCGTCCTGGGATACGGCTGGTGCGGCCGGGGGGTTGCGATGAAGGCAAGGGGCCTGGGAGCCAGGGTAATCGTCTGCGAGGTCGACCCGGTGCGGGCTATCGAGGCATACATGGACGGGTACCAGGTGATGCACAGCGATGAGGCGTCGGCGGTGGGAGATATATTTATAACCGTCACCGGCTGCCGGGATATACTGCGGGGACGGCACTTCCGGCGCATGAAAAACGGGGCGATCCTGGCCAACGCAGGACATTTCGACGTTGAAATCAACAAGCCCGAGCTTGAGGCCGCCTCGGCGGGCAAGAGGACGGTAAGGAAAAACATCGAGGAGTATGCCCTGCCCGACGGGAGAAAGCTTTACCTTCTGGCCGAGGGCAGGCTGGTCAACCTGGCGGCCGGAGACGGGCACCCGGCTGAGATAATGGACATGTCCTTCGCCCTGCAGGCGCTGTCGGCCAGGTACATGCTGGAGAACGGCCGCGGGATGGAAAAACGGGTCTACGACGTGCCCGGGGAAATCGACCGGAGGGTGGCCGGGATTAAGCTCCGGTCCCTGGGCATTGAAATCGACCGCCTTACCCCGGAACAGGATGCCTATATCCACAGCTGGAACCACGGCTAGGAGGCCTCCGAAAAGTCCGCCGGATTTATAAACGACTTTTAGAAAAAAGCGGGGAGGTTTCAAGTGGGTAAAATACTGATTAAGGGCGCCACCGTTATAACCATGGAGAGCCGGGACGACATAATTCCGGACGGGGAGATAGCCGTCGACGGACAGAAGATTGTCAGCGTAGGGCCGGCCGGTTCTGCACCGGACGGGTTTGTGCCGGACAAGACCCTGGACGCCGGAGAAATGCTGGCCCTGCCCGGGTTTGTGAACTGCCACACCCATGCTGCCATGACCATTCTGCGCAGCTATGCCGACGACCTTCCCCTGATGAGGTGGCTGAAAGAGAAAATCTGGCCCTTCGAGGCCAGGTTGGAGGAGGACGACGTTTACTGGGCCACCATGCTGTGCTGCCTGGAGATGATCCGGTCAGGAACCACCACCTTCGCCGACATGTATTTTCACATGGACCGGGTGGCCCAGGCGGTGGAAAGGGCGGGCCTAAGGGCGGACCTTTCCCGGGGCATGATCGGCGTGGGCCACGAGGCCGAAGCGGCCCTGGATGACAGCCGGAATTTTGTTTCCCGGTGGCACGGCCGGGCGGACGGCAGGATCACGGTCAGGCTCGGTCCCCACGCTCCCTACACCTGCCCGCCGGACTACCTGAAGAGGGTCGTCAGGCTGGCCGGGGAACTGAACGTGGGAATTCACATTCACCTGGCCGAAACGCTTTCGGAAATCGAGGAAATAAACAAGAAATACGGCATGTCGCCCATCCGGCTGGCCGACAGCGTCGGCCTGTTTGAACTGCCGGTGCTGGCCGCCCACTGCGTGCACGTTGACGGCGGGGACATTGAAATTATGGCTGCCAAAGGGGTGGGAGTGGCCCACAACCCGGAGAGCAATATGAAACTGGCCAGTGGCGTCGCCCCTGTCACCGCCATGCTTAAGGCCGGAGTCAGGGTCGGGCTGGGCACGGACGGGGCGGCCAGCAACAACAACCTCGACATGCTGGAAGAGATGCGCAGCGCCGCCCTGCTCCAAAAGGTCAGCAACATGGACCCCATGGTCCTTCCTTCCTTCGAGGCCCTGCGGATGGCCACGGCGGGAGGCGCCGAGGCGCTGGGCATGGGCGGGGAAATCGGCCTGTTGAAGGCGGGCTGCAAGGCCGACATAATACTGGTGGCGACCCGCAGGCCGCACCTGTTCCCGAGGCATGACTGGCTGGCTCACATGGTGTACGCCGCCCAGTCCTCCGACGTGGACACCGTGATTGTTGACGGCAGGGTTTTGATGGAGGGGCGCAGGGTGCTGACCATAGACGAGGACGAAGTTTTCCGGCAGGTGCAGATCCGGGCGGAAAGGCTGGTAGGGCGGAAATAGGGAAGGCCACCCAGGTGCGGAATTGGGAATTAGGAATTGGGTGGGGGGTGATATCTACGGCCACGGTGAGACTTGCCAGGGGCCGTCAGGCCAGGGTGGCCGGGGGCCACCCCTGGGTTTACGGGACGGAGGTTGAGGATATCGAGGGGAATTTCAGCCCCGGAGACATCGTCGAGGTTGCCGACAGCAGGGGCAGATTTCTGGGCCGGGGCTACATCAACCCGGCCTCCCAGATCCTGGTGCGGATAATGACCAGGAACCGGGATGAGGAAATCAACCGGGACTTTTTCAGGCGGCGCATTGAAGCGGCCTGGTCGTACCGGACCAGGGTGGTTAAAAATACCAACGCCTTCCGGGTGGTCTTCGCCGAGGCCGACCTTCTGCCGGCGCTGGTGGTAGACAAGTTCGGGGACTACCTGGCAGTTCAGACCCTGGCCCTGGGGATCGACCTGCACAAGGATACAATCGCCTCGGTTTTAAGGGAAGTTGTCGGCCCGGCGGGAATATACGAGCGCAACGACGCCGGCGTCAGGGAACTGGAGGGACTGCCCCTCAAGGCCGGTTTTATTGGAGATGAATTCGAAACTACGGTGGAGATAATTGAAAACGGGCTCTTTTTCGAGGTCGACCTGGCCGGGGGCCAGAAGACGGGATACTTCCTGGACCAGAGGGAAAACAGGATGGCTCTGGAATACCTGTGCTCCGGGGCCAGGGTGCTGGACTGCTTCTGCCACACCGGCACATTCTCTGTTTATGCCGCCCGGTTCGGAGCCGGAGAGGTGCTGGGCATAGACATTTCCGGGCCGGCCCTGGAGGCGGCCGCCAGGAACGCGGCCCGTAACGGGTATTCAGGCGTTGTCAGCTTCCGGGAGGGCAATGCCTTTGACGAACTGCGGGATCTGGACCGGTCCGGGGAGAAGTTCGACCTGGTCATCCTGGACCCGCCTGCCTTCACCAAGTCGAAGAAGGCCCTGGAAGGGGCGGTCCGGGGCTACAAGGAAATAAACCTCAGGGCTTTTAAAATACTGAGGCCCGGAGGCTTCCTGGTCACCTGCTCGTGCTCCTTCCACATGAGCGAGGCACTGTTCCTGGAGGTTGTCAAAAGCGCCGCCCTGGACGCCGGGAGGACGGCCAGGCTGGTGGAGGTCAGGAGGCAGGCCCGGGACCATCCGATGCTGCTGTTCTCCCCGGAAACGCACTACCTTAAGTGCCTGATCCTGCAGGTGCTGTGAAGCCGGGCCTGACTGTTCAAGACAGGCCCCCGGCCGGAGGGGTGGCGGATCAACCCCCGAAAAGCCTCAACCGGCGTTCCCCGTTAAATCCTTCCAGGCCTCCCGGTAGACGTCAAGGTCCCTCTCGCTGAACAGGACGAACCGGACCTCGTCCAGGCCGCCTTCCTCCTCCAGGAATTGTTTGACCGCGGCCGCCGCCACCCGGGCCGCCCGGTGGACGGGAAAGCCGTAGGCGCCGGTGCTGATGGAAGGAAAGGAGAGAGAGCGGATGCCTTTTTCGGACGCCAGCCGGAGCGAGTTGCGGTAGGCGCAGGACAGCAGTTCGTCCTCCCGGTTGCCGCCGCCGGACCAGATGGGCCCCACGGTATGGATCACGTAGCGGGCCTTGAGGTTCCCGCCGGTGGTGATTACCGCCTCCCCGGTCGGGCAGCCCCCCTGCCTGGCCCTGATTTGCTTGCACTCTTCCAGGATCTGCGGGCCGCCGGCCCGGTGAATGGCACCGTCCACCCCGCCTCCCCCCAACAGTGATGAATTGGCGGCGTTTACGATTGCTTCAGTGTCCTGCCGGGTTATGTCTCCCTGGATCAGAACCACTCTGGTGTTACCCACTTTAAACATACAATCCCCCCAAAGTGTAATTTAAAAATAGCTGCTGGCTAGTAGCTACTAGCTACTAGCTGTTAGCTGTTAGCTGCTAGCCGCTAGCTATTAGCCATTAGCCGCTAGATTTATAGGTTGGCCTGTATTCCAGGGAGCGGGACAGGCAGATTATGCGGCAGCTGTGTTCCAGGCTGGAGGTCAGGTGATAGGCTTCCTCCAGGGTTTGTCCGGCGGCGAAGCTGCCGTGCCCCCCTACCACCGCTGTCCTGAAGTCCCTGATCACCCCGGGCAGGGATTCCTCCAGTTCCTTTGAGGCGATGGCCTGCCGGGGGCGGAGAACCGGCACCCTGGGCAGAAGGAACAGGCCCTCGGCGTCCACAGGCGTTATTTCGTCCTCCAGCAGCGACAGGGCCACGGCGCAGGGCGGGTGGGCGTGCACCACCGCCAGGGCCGGCGTTTTCAGGTAGATGGCCCGGTGCACGCCAATCTCGGTCGACGCCAGGGGAGTGTTGCCGTCATCCCTTTCCAGGCCGGTTTCAATCAGGTCCTCCTCTTCCAAGTGTCCCAGCATCGACCCCCGCCTGGTGATCAGGATCCTGTCCCCCAGGCGGACGCTCAAATTTCCGCTGTGGGAGTTGTTCAGGCCGGCAGCGAACAAGTCCCGGCCCACCTGTCGAAAATACTTCAGCATGGCATGTCCTCCGGGCGAATTTTAAAATGCAAATTTCTTTCTGTAATTATTTTATCTCAAAAACATCCGGCGGCAATTTTTTATTGACCTGTCCAGGATCGAATGGTAAACTTTTTTAAAATACCAAGACGAGCTGAGACGGGCATGTTTTAGAAGAGGGGAGACGAGACGACTCGGAGCTTTCGGGGTGAGGACCGGCGGATGCTGGTTTTTCTGTTTTTTAAGGCAGGGTGGAAATGATAATGATACTGATGATTGACAACTACGATTCCTTTGTTTACAACCTGGTGCAGTATTTCAGGGAAATGGGCCTGGAGGTGTCGGTCTTCAGAAACGACAGGATAACACCGGATCAGGTTGAAGGCATGAAACCCCGCTGCATCGTCATCTCCCCGGGGCCCTGCACCCCGGACGAGGCCGGCGTGTCGCTGGAACTGGTCAGGCGCTTCGCCGGAAAAATACCCATTCTCGGGGTTTGCCTCGGGCACCAGGCCATCGGGCAGGCTTTCGGGGGGCGGGTGGTCAGGGCTGCCCGGCCGATGCACGGCAAGACCTCGGTGATCAGGCACGACGGGCGGGGTGTTTTCGCAGGGCTGCCGCCGCTGCTGGAGGTGGGCCGGTACCATTCCCTGGTGGTCAGCCCCGAAGGCCTGCCGGACTCCCTGGAGGTGACCGCCCTGACCGCCTCCGGGGAGATTATGGGCCTGCGGCACCGGGAATACAGGGTCGAGGGCGTCCAGTTTCACCCCGAGTCCGTTCTTACCCAGTACGGCAGGGAGATGCTGGCCAATTTCCTGGGATCCGGAGGAAATATCGATGCAGCAGCTTCGTTTTAAAGAGCTGGATGTCAACCCCGACGCCGTCTTCCTGTTCGAAAGCCTGGCCGGCCTTCCCGGCGGTATTTTGCTGGACAGCGGGATGATCGTCGAGGGCCTGGCCAGGTACAGCTTCATTGCGGCCGATCCCTTTATGATTGTCACGTCCCGGGGAAACCGGGTCAGGATTGAAAGAAGGCACGGTCCCGGGGCCGGAGAGGTGGAAACCCGTGAGGGCAATCCCCTGGACATCATCGGCGGCCTGGTAAGGCAGTACAGGGTGAACAGGGCCGATTGCCCGGTCTTGTTTCCCGGCGGGGCGGCCGGTTATTTCGCCTATGACCTGGGGAGGCAGCTGGAGGTCCTGCCGGAACTGGCAGCGGACGACCTGGAAGTGCCGGACTGCTGGCTGGGCTTTTACGACCTGGTGGTCGCTCTGGACCACGTGGAACGGAGGGTTTACGCCGTTTCCACCGGCCACTCCTGCTCCGGGGCGGCGGGATCACCGGCCCGGGCCCGGGACCGCCTGGAGTGGCTGGAGGAAAGGCTGGCCCGGGGAGTCCGGGACCGCAGGCCGGCCCGGACCAGGCCGGAAGCGTCCGAAGGCCCCGTCCGGTTCCCAGGCCCGGGCCTGACTTCGGTCTTCAGCAGGGAGGGCTACTGCGCGGCGGTGGAGAGGGCCAGGGAATACATCGCCGCCGGCGACATATTTCAGGTCAACCTGTCCCAGCGCTTCAGCCTGCCCCGGAAGGAGGACCCCTGGGAGGTATACTTAAGGCTCAGGAGGATCAATCCGGCGCCCATGGCCGCCTATATCGACTGCGGCAGGCTGCAGGTGGTCTGCGCCTCCCCGGAGAGGTTCCTCAAGGTCTCTTCAGGCCTGGTGGAAACAAGGCCGATCAAGGGAACCAGACCCAGGGGCAGGACCCCGGGAAAGGACAGGCGCTGGCGGGAGGATCTCTGGAACAGTGAAAAGGACAGGGCGGAGCTGGTGATGATCGTCGACCTGGAAAGAAACGACCTGGGCCGGGTTTGTGTCCCCGGGTCGGTGCGGGTGCCGGAACTGTTCAGGCTGGAGGAGTACCCCACGGTTTTCCACCTGGTTTCCACCGTTGTGGGCAGGCTGGAAGAGGGGAAGGACGCCGTGGACCTCCTTAAGGCCTCCTTTCCCGGCGGGTCCATAACCGGGGCGCCGAAAATCAGGGCCATGGAAATAATAGAGGAACTGGAGCCGGTCAGGCGGGGGATTTACTGCGGGTCGATAGGCTACCTCGGCTTCAACGGGGACGCCGACCTGAACATAGTAATCAGGACCCTGGTATTCAGCGGCGAAAGGATATATTTCCAGGTGGGCGGGGGAATCACCATCGACTCCGACCCCGATGCCGAGTACCTGGAGACCTTGGATAAGGCCAAGGCCCTGGCCGGGGCACTGGGGTTTGATTTCAACCACCGGTAGCCGCCTGCCAAAGGAATAAAGACCCGTCCACCGGTTCCGGAATAATCTATATCACCCGGGATTGGGGACAGTGCGATGAGGGGATTGTATGGAAATAGGGACCATAGTCTGCCTAAACGGTGAATTTATCCCGGTCCGGCAGGCCGCTATCCCCGTGACGGACCGGGGCGTTCTGTACGGGATGGGCTTGTTTGAAACCATCAGGGTGTCCGGGGGCAGCCCGAGGCTGCTGGACCTTCACCTGTCCCGCCTGTTTGCCTCGGCAGGGGAACTAAAACTGGAGGTTCCCTTCGGCAAAGAGGAGATAGCCGGCCTGATCCGCCGGACGGCGGCCGAAAACCGCATGGAACGGGGAGGGATCCGGCTGACCCTGACCGCCGGCGGAGAGTCCGGCAGGCCTTCGATATTGATCACGGCCAGAAATTCTCCTTACCGCCTGGATCAATACCGGGCCGGCATCCGGGCGGGGTTTTCGGCCATAAAAAGAAATCAGAGTTCCCCCCTGGTCAGGCACAAAACCCTCAGCTATTACGAAAACGTCCTGGCCAGGCGCGAGGCCGGGGCAGCCGGGTGGGACGAGGCCATTTTCCTGAATACCTCGGGAAACCTGGCCGAAGGATCGGTGAGCAATATCTTCCTGGTATTCGGGGAGAAGGTGGTTACCCCGGACCTGCAGAGCGGACTTTTGCCCGGGATTACACGCCGGCGGGCGATCGATGCGTGCGCCGCCATTGGCCTCCCGCTGGAGGAAAGGACGGTGCGCCCGGAAGAGCTTTCCCAGGCCGGGGAGTGCTTTGTCACCAACTCACTGATGGGGGTCATGCCGGTTGCCAGCATCGGGGGCATGGTAGTGGGAAGCGGCCGGCCCGGCGGCATCACCAGGATAATCATGGCCGCCCTCGAGGACTGACCGGGCTTAAAGACTTACAAAGAGGGTCGAAAAGTCATTTGATATCCGTATCAAATGCCTTCGGGGCCGGCGGCCGGGGTGGTTGAACGGAAAACCGGCCGCTTCCCCAAAAAGCACCTAATAGTCGTAATCCGGGGAGTGTTCTATCAAGTCTATCGCTCCGAGAACAATGTGGGCCAGGCCGAACCCGGCAATTCCCCATCCCAGGGCCGGGTTGATCCCCCTCAAGGCAAGGCCGGTGGCGGTTACGGCGGTGCCCAGGATGGTGGGTATCATTCCTTCGCGCGCCAAAAGGTTTTCCCCCTTTGCTTAAAGTTTAAATATAGTTTTCTATCCGGGCCTCCTTATTATATCTGACATATTCTGGCAGGACTGCCGGGAGGCTCCCCCGGGGGCGGGGGGGCGTATATTAAGATTGGATTTGGTAAAAATCAATAGCAAGACATGCGGTTTAGACCGCAGGCAGCGGGAGGGCAAGGTGAATGTCCGAAGACCGGGAACTGAGGAGGGTGGTCAAGGCGGTTCTCGACTCCGATGTCAGGACGGCCGGCTACGACCTCAAGGTGTCGGTGACCGACGGTGTGGCCCAGGTGACCGGAATTGTCGACACGCTGGCGGAGAAGGAGCAGGTGGACCAGATATTGTCGGGCATCAGGGGGTTGAAGGGATTTGACAACGGCGTGTCCATCAGCACCGACGGATCCATAATCGACGAGGACGTCGAAGAGGAGGTGACCGAGGAGCTTAACGCCGACCCCGCCGTCAATCTCCGCCACGTAGGGGCCAGGAGTGTCAAGGGGAATGTTTTCCTGGTGGGCACCGTGGACAGCCAGGAGGAAGAAAAGGCAGCCATCAGGGCGGCATCCAGGGCCAGAGGCGTGCGGTCGGTGGTAAGCCAGCTGAAGATGAAAAGGAACGAGTACGATGTCAATAGCCTGGAGGCCATTTTTCACCACCAGGTCAACAATGACGGGGAAAACCAGGGCAGGAAAAATATTTTTTAAGCCGGGGTTGATTGACGGAGGCGGGACCGTCCCGGGGCCGGGGCGGCTTTTCCGCCTCCGTTTACTTTAACGGGTTGCCGTTTTTGAACTGTCCCGGGTAAAATGTTATGTCATAAATAAAAAAATACTGTTTACTGATCGATCGACAGGGCATAATGTGCTACAATATAATTATTCCGTTATATGAATAAAAATCTCTGCCGGGGGAGTGAACTTATGGACCGCGAACTCACGCTGGAGCTGGTCAGGGTAACCGAGGTGGCGGCGCTGGCGGCTTCACAGTGGATGGGCCGGGGGCGGAAGAACGAGGCCGACGAAGCGGCAACAAACGCCATGCGGGCCATGTTCGACACCGTGGCCATAAACGGCACGGTGGTGATTGGAGAGGGCGAAATGGACGAGGCGCCGATGCTTTACATAGGGGAGAAGGTCGGCAGTGCCCTTTCCCCCGAAGTGGACGTGGCCGTGGATCCCCTAGAGGGAACCAACATTCTGGCCAAGGGACTTCCCAACGCACTGTCGGTGGTGGCCATAGCCGACAGGGGCAACCTGCTGCACGCACCGGACATTTACATGCAGAAAATAGCTGTGGGGCCCAGAGCCGCCGGAAAGATACATATCGACGACCCCATAGAAAAAACCCTGGAAATAGTGGCCAAGGCCAACGACAAGCGGATTTCCGAGTGCACCGTGATGATCCTTGACCGGCCCCGGCACCAGGAGATAATCGAGGCTGTCAGGAAGGCCGGGGCCAGGGTGAGGCTGATTGGCGACGGGGACGTGGGATCGGCCATTTACACGGCCATCCCGGAGACCGGCGTCGATCTTTGTCTGGGCATCGGGGGCGCCCCCGAGGGGGTCATCGCGGCTGCGGCCTTAAAGTGCCTGGGCGGTGAAATGCAGGCCAGGCTTTGGCCCGAGGACGACGAGGACCGGGCCCGCTGCGCCAAAATGGGCATAACGGATTGCAGCAGAATACTGTACATGGACGACATGGTGAAGGGGGACGACGCCATCTTCGCAGCTACCGGCGTAACCGACGGGGAGTTGCTGAAGGGGGTTCGCATGCTGGGGGGGGACATGGCCGAAACACATTCCCTGGTGATGCGCTACAGGAATAAAACCATCAGGTGGATAAGGGCCGTTCACAGGCTGTCCTACAAGGCCAGCATGGTCTTCGGCAGCGGCAACAAGCCGGCGTTATAATCGGTCAGCCAGTCAGTCGGACCGAAAAAACAAGGGCCTGGTTCAATCCGGGCCCGGATTTATTCATACGGGCTTGACGGGGGGATGAAATTATGGGCCTGAGGTTCATTGTGGGCCGGGCCGGTTCCGGAAAGACCCGCCTCTGCTACCGGGAGATTTGCCGGCGGCTGGAGTGCGGCGGCGACAATTACCTGATCCTGCTGGTTCCGGAGCAGGCGACTCACCAAAATGAGCTGGCCTTGGCCGCGCAAACCCCAACCGGAGGACTTCTGAGGGCGCAGGTGCTGAGTTTTCGCAGGCTGGCCTGGAAGGTGATCGGCGAGGTGGGAGGGGCGTCCAGGGTATTCATCGGCGACCTCGGCAGGCGCATGCTGCTGCAGGGGATTATCGACCGCCGGAAAAAGGACCTTGCCGTTTTCGGCAGGGCGGCAGACCAGCCGGGTTTTTCCGGTGTTATGGCCTCCTTCGTGTCCGAGTTGAAACTCTACCGGGTTTTGCCGGGCCGGCTGTCCCGGGCCGCCCAGGACCTGGACGAGCGGTTCCGGGCGCGGCTTTCCGCCAAGCTTAAGGACATCGACATGATTTACCAGGACCTGGAGGTCCACCTGCGGGGAAGGTACATCGACCCCGACGACTACGTTAACCTTCTGGCCGCGAGGATCCACCTCTCGCCGTTCATCACCGGGGCCGAGGTCTGGGTGGACGGGTTCAGCGGGTTCACACCCCAGGAATTTGCCGTCCTGGAGAGACTGATGGCGGTGGCCGGGCGGATTAGTGTCACCGTCTGCGCCGGCCGGGAGGTGCTGGAAAGGGTTCCGGGGGAGGGCGAGGTCTTTCACGTTCCCGGGGAGACCGTGGAGAGGCTGAAGGATCTGGCGCTGCGAAACGGCGTTACGCTGGAAGACCCGGTTGTCCTGGACCGCTGCCGCCGGTTTGAAGGCGCACCGGCCTTGGGTTACCTGGAGGAGCACTTTTTCAACACCGCCGCGCCCCCGTACCGCGGCGATACCGCCGAAATAAAGCTGGTGGCAGCCGCCGGGCCCAGGGCCGAGGCCGAGGCCGCGGCCAGGGAGATAATCCGGCTGTGCAGGGACGAGGGATACCGGTGGCGGGATATCTCGGTACTGGTCCGGGACATCGCCCGGTATCACGTGATGATCGGGTCCGTTTTCGGGGACTACGGGATACCCTTTTTCATCGACCACAAGCCGGCGGTGACCCACCACCCCCTGGTGGAGCTGATCAGGTCGGCCCTGGAGGCGGTAGCCGGGGGATGGCCCCACGACGCAGTGTTCCGGTACCTGAAAACCGACCTGGCCCCGGTGGACCGGGAAGACGTCGACATACTGGAAAACTACGTGCTGGCCCACGGAATCCGTGGAGCGGCCTGGCTTGACGAGGGGGACTGGAAATACAGGAGGACTTTCCTGGACCGGGAAGAGGCCCCGGCCGAAGACGGGGCTCTCCTGGCCAGGGTAAACCGGGCCAGGAGAAAGGGCCTTAAGGAATTAAAAGATTTTTACAGCAGGGTTCGATCTGACCGGCGCCCCACGGTGAGGTCGGTGTCGGAGGCCCTTTTCAACCTGCTGGTCGACCTTGATGTTCCGTCCAGGCTGGCCGACTGGAGCAACCGGGCCGCAGGCGAGGGGAACCTGGTCCGGGCCATGGAGCACGACCGCATCTGGGGCCAGGTGGTGGAACTGCTTGACCAGGTTGTGGCGGCCTTTAGGGAAGACCCCACATCCCCGGGCAAGTATGCCCGGATACTGGAGTCCGGCCTGGCCGGGCTGCGCCTGGGCCTGATTCCCCCGGGCCTGGACCAGGTTACGGTGGGCTCCCTGGACCGTTCCCGCAGTCCAGACGTCAGGGCGGCCCTGGTGCTGGGGGTCAACGACGGTGTTTTTCCCGCCAGGCAGGTGGAGGAGGGTGTCCTCACCGACGCCGAAAGGGAGGTCCTGAAGAGGAACGGGATCGGGCTGGCCCCCGGATCACGGTCAAATGCATTAAACGAGCAACTCCTGGTGTACACCGCCCTGACCAGGGCTTCCCGGCGCCTTTGGATCAGCTACTGCACCTCGGACGGCGAGGGCAGGTCCATGCTTCCCTCCCGGATTGTCGGCCGGATCAAGGAATTGCTGCCCCGGGTGCAGGAGCATCCGGCCGATGTGGATCCTTCCGGGGAAGGTGAGGAAGACCTGGAATTCGTGGCTGAAAGGGGGCGTACCCTGGGTTGTCTGGCCGTCAGGCTGAGGGAGTTTCTGTCGGGGAAACCGATCCACGGGCTGTGGTGGGACGTCTACAACTGGTATGCGGAGGACCCGGCTTCCCGGCAAGGCCTCGGGGTTATCCTGGCGGGCCTGTTTTATAGAAACGCGGAAAACGGCCTCTCCCCCGCCGTGGCCGGGAGGCTTTACGGCCGGAGGCTGACCGCCGGCGTATCCAGGATTGAGGAATTATACTTCTGTCCCTTTGCCCACTTTATGTCCCACGGGATGAGGCTGGGGGAACGGCCGCATTACAAGGTAACCCCGCCGGATCTGGGGCAGTTTTTTCACGCCGCCCTGAAGATGTTCGCCGACCGGCTGCGCCGGGACTCCCTGGACTGGGGCGAACTGGACAGGGAGTCCGTCTGGGGCCTGGCCTCGGAAATTGTGGAGGACTTGGCCCCCCGGCTGCGGAATGAGATTCTCCTGTCCAGCGCCCGCTACCGCCACCTGGTGGACCGGCTCAAGAGGAGGGTGGCGCGGTCGGCGGCGGTGCTGGCGGACCAGGCCAGGCGGGGTAGGTTCAGGCCGGTGGCCCTGGAGGTCAAGTTCGGTCCGGGGGAGGCCCTTCCGCCGGTCACCGTCAGCCTGCCCGGGGACCGGACCCTGGAGATAACCGGCCGCATTGACAGGGTGGACGCCTGCCGGTGGGACAGGCTTAACCGCCTCGTGGTCATCGATTACAAGTCCGGGTTTACCGATCTTGACCTGGCGGGTGTTTATTACGGCGTCAACATCCAGCTGCCGGCCTACCTCGATGTGGCTGTGGAAAACTCGACGGCGCTGACCGGCAGGGAGGGCCGCCCCGGGGGGGTATTTTACTTCACCGTGGCCGACCCGGTGATCAGGACGCCGGGCCCGGTGTCCCCCGGGGAGGCCGACAAAAGAATAAGAAAGCGGCTGAGGATGAGGGGCCTGGTCCTGGCCGACCGCGACTTCATAAAGCTCCTTGACGCGGAAATGGACAGGCACTCCGAGGTCATCCCGGTCTCCCTCACGGCCCGGGGGGAATTTTACAAAAACAGCCCGGTAGTCACCGGCGAACAGTTCGGTCTGCTGAGACTCCACCTGAAAAACCTGTACCGGAACGCGGCGCAGCAGATATTTTCCGGTCAGGCGGGGATCAACCCCTTCAAGTCCAAAAAAAGCACGGCCTGCCGCTACTGCAAGTTTGGGGCGGTATGCCAGTTTGACCCTTCTCTTCCCGAAAACCGGTACAGGACTATGCCTGCATTGCCCGACGACCAGATTTGGCGGAAGATGGCAGGCGCTCCGGGAGGTACCAAAGATGAATAAAGTAGTATCTGGGAAATGGACGGGTGAACAGCTTGAAGCCATCAACACCAGGGGCTGCAACCTCCTTGTGTCGGCGGCGGCCGGAGCGGGAAAAACCGCCGTGCTGGTGGAGAGAGTGTTGGGCCGGATTATGGACAGACGCAACCCGGTAGACATCGACCGGTTGCTGGTGGTTACCTTTACCAACGCCGCCGCTGCTGAGATGAGGGAGAGGATAGGTTCGGCAATCGCCTCGGAGTTGCGGGAACGTGCCGGAGACCGCCGGCTCGGTCTTCAGCTGGCCCTGCTGGACAGGGCTTGGATCACCACCATCCACTCCTTCTGCATGGATATACTCAAGAGGCATTTTGACCGGATCGACCTGGACCCGGACTTTCGCGTCGCCGACGAGATCCAGTCGGCCATGCTGAAGGCCGAGGTCCTGGAAGAACTGCTGGAGGCGGAATATTCGGGCGCCCGGAGCGGCGGCAGGTTTTTGCAGCTGGCCGAGTGTTACGGGGGGGAACTGGACGACGCAGGGCTGATGCAACTGGTGATTAAGACCTACGACTATTCCCGGAGCAACCCCGACCCCGCCGGCTGGCTGAGAAAGATGGCCGGAAAATTCGCATCTTCTCCAGGATCGGATTCAGCCGGCGCCCTTGTAGCCGGGGTGCTTGCCGATATTGCCAGGTTCCTGGGGGACGTGCTGGCCGAGTTGGAGGGTGCGCTGGATCTCTGCTCCCGGCCGGGCGGTCCCGCCCCGTACGCCTCCGGCCTCAGGGAGGACATAGCGCTGGTGCAGGGCCTGCTGGAATCCTGCCAAAAAGGCTGGGATGAGGCGCACCGGCGCTTCGGGGAAGTCAGGTTTGCGGGGCTTAAAAGGGCGGGGCCCGGGGTGGACGAAACACTGAAGGACCGGGTGGCAGCCATAAGAAACAGGGCCAAGGAAAAGATCAAGGCCGTTGGGGACACATTCCTGTCCAGGCCCCTGGCGGAACACGTCGCCGACATGGAAAGGCTGGCCCCGGTGATGGGGGCCCTGGCCGAAATCGTGGCGGGGTTCGCCGAAAGCTACCGCCTGGCCAAGGTGTCCAGAGGCCTGGTGGACTTCAGCGACTTGGAGCACTACTGCCTGCAGATCCTTGCCGGCGGTGACCGGGAAGGGGGGACAAAGCCTTCGGCGGTGGCGCTGGAACTACAGGAACACTTCGAAGAAGTCTTGGTGGACGAGTACCAGGACATCAA
>DYET01000090.1 GCA_020725625.1 Desulfovirgula sp.
ACGGTGGAACAGGCCTGCCGCGACTTCCTGAACTCCAGGGATTTTGTCCTGGCCGACGCGCCCATCATCACCCCCAACGCCTGCGAGGGCACCTCCACCCTGTTTGAGATTAATTACCACGACACCCGGGCGTTCCTGTCCCAGAGCGGGCAGCTTTACAACGAGGCCACCGCCATGGCCCTGGGCAGGGTGTACTGCTTCGGGCCCACCTTCAGAGCAGAGAAGTCGAAAACCCGCAGGCACCTGATGGAATTCTGGATGCTGGAGGCCGAGGCCGCCTTCTTCGATTATGAGGACAACATCAAGCTGCAGGAGGAACTGGTTTACTACCTGGTACGGACTGTCCTGGACAAACACGGGGACGACCTGAAGCTTCTGAAGAGGGATACCGGAAGGCTGGAGGCGGTGAAGCTGCCCTTTCCCCGCCTTAGCTACACGGAGGCGGTGAAAATGCTCAACGGGAAGGGCCACCCCATCAAGTGGGGGGAAGACTTCGGGGCCCCGGACGAGACCGCCGTCTCGGAAGACTTCTCGTCACCGGTTTTCGTCCACCGCTTCCCGGCCGGGATTAAGGCCTTCTACATGGAGCCCGACCCCGAAAACCCGGATGTGGTGCTCGGGGCCGACCTGATCGCCCCGGAGGGATACGGCGAGATTATCGGGGGCTCTCAACGCATAAGCGACCTTTCACTGCTGGAGAAAAAACTTGGAGAACAGAAACTGCCCGTGGATCAATTTCAGTGGTACCTGGACCTGCGCAGGTTCGGAAGTGTTCCCCATTCGGGTTTCGGGCTGGGCATCGAAAGGGTTGTGGCCTGGCTGTGCGGGATTGAACACGTCCGGGAAGCCATCCCGTTTCCCCGGACGCTGTACAGAATGCACCCGTAGGGGCTGGAAACGCCCCCTGGAAATATTTTAAGTGAAATCCGACGCCAAAAGTGATATTATTTATTTAAATAAATTTATTGTATGCAGCGCTCCCTCAACCCGCATAAACATATAGATAGGATGGTGGGAGAATTGATTCGACTGCTGATAAAAGGAATCGCCTATGACATGAACAGCAACCCCATCGTTTTGCTGACCGACGAGGCGGAAGACAAGGTGCTGCCCATCTGGATCGGCATCCTGGAAGCCCATTCAATAGCCTTGGCCATCGAGGGCGTGCCCATCCAGAGGCCCATGACCCACGATCTTATTTCCAATATCCTGAGCAGGCTCGATGTGTCGGTGGCCAGCGTGGTAATCAACGATTTGAAAGACAACACCTTCCACGCGGAGCTGCACCTCAACACCCCCCAGGGCGAAATAGTTCTCGACTCAAGGCCTTCCGATGCCATTGCCCTGGCCCTGCGGTCATCGGCCCCGGTGTTTCTTAATGAAAAGCTCTGCACCAACATGTTTAAAATCAAGGACCTCTTCGACGACGAAATGCGGGAGGAACTTGAAAAGTTCTTCAATTCCGAGGCCTTCAAGCACCACAAGAAGTCGCTGCACTGACCAAAAGACCTCAAGCCCCCGCAATCCAAGGGGCTTTTATTATTGAAAAAGTTTTTTAATTTATTGGCCCGCCGGCCGATAATACTTTTATACTGTTGCTGGCAGCTTGACTATCATAAGCGGGGTGGTCCTTGATGAAGGTCCTGATTATTCTCTACTTTGTGGCTTTAGCGGTGATGATCGCCATGATTCCGTATAAGCTGCTGACCTCTGTTGAATCCAGATGCCCCCGCTGCAGCCAAAAAGTTTTTTATTCCAAGCGCAAAAGGGAGTTCTGCTGCCCTCACTGCGGGGCCGAAATAATCAAAGACGGCCTCCCGGTATCACCGCCCCGGTAACGCCTTTCCCCTCGCAAACGGGCGGGCGGCGGGCCGTAACCTTTTTAATCCGCGTGCCTTGTACCCCCGGACATTCTTTTTCGCCCGGGCAGGGCTGAAAATTTGCCGCGGCCTATCATGTACGTGATCGCAACCGCCAGGACCAGCCTGCCCGGCACAATGACGACCGGATTGGCGCCCAGCGCCAGAAACAGCGCCGTGTCCTCAATCAGCGCGTGGCAGACCGACAGGAACGAGAACACCAGGACCATGTCCTTCAAGGCCAGCCTGCCGCTCCTGGCCGCCTCGATGATGACCCCGGCCCCGTACCCGATGCCGAAGAAAATCCCCACCAGGAGCGGGTAGGCGGCCTCGGAGGACATGCCGAACACCTTCATCACCGGGGCCACCTTTTTCGAGTAACGGTCCAGAAGCTTCATGTCCCTGGCTGCTTCCAGCAAGATCATGATGGGAATGATTACGGCCGCCATAATCAGCAGGTTGGCCGCACTGCCCCGTGCGGCGTCATGGGCAAATGATGTCCAGTCCAATTTTCTATTCACTCCCGGACAATCAAAGGATGATGTTCAGCAGGATACCGCTTGTGACCGAGAGAACGAATCTCAGCAAGGTCATTGCCAGGCCGTTGACCCCGGCCTTTTGGGTCACCGCGGTTTCCATGGGGATGCTGTGGGAAATCAGGAGCATCATAGCCATGATGGTAATCTCCCTGGACGAAAGATTAAGTGAAGCGATGGCTCCTATGGCGGCGTACAAATTGGCCAGGAGACCCAGCACCACCGCTATTGAGGCCTCCCCGGGAAGTCCCACCAGCCTCATGGCCGGCTCGCAAAAGTGGGCGATGTAATTCAGTACAGGGGTGTACTTCAGGAAAGTAACCAGGACGTATACGGGCACAACTACTTTGGTCAGTTCCCAGGTTACCGACAATCCCTTGCCCAGTCCGCGCTTAAAAGTATCCGCAGTCAGCATAAGCATTACCTCTTTAGGAAACAGTGACTGCTTTTCTTCTTCGACTTCCTCCCGGAGAACACCTCCCCGGCCGGGGATTAATTTAAACCGCACGGATCTCCGCGGGCGGCGCCGGCGGCCCGGTCCCGCGGTCTCCCGGTTTAATCAGACAGCAGGATTAAGGCGGCTTTCCGAATAATTATAAATAATCATATAAGGAGCGGTGAGACATGATCCATGCCCACTTTAAAAACAAAAGGGGACAAAGGCTGGCCGGGCTGCTGTTTCCCGGGACAAGGGAAAACCTCCCGGTGGTGATTGTTTGTCACGGATTCACCGGAAGCAAAGAAGGCCAGGGCAAGGCGGTGGAAATGGCCGGCCTCCTGGAACAGAACGGCTTTGCCTGCCTGCTCTTCGACTTCGCGGGGTGCGGTGAGAGCGAGGGGAGCTTTCAGGACCTGACCTTAAGCGGGCACATCGACGACCTGACCTGCGCGGTGGATTTCTGCCTGGAAAAAGGCCTCGGGCCGGTGGTCACCCTGGGCAGGAGCTTCGGCGGGACCACCGCCGTCTGCCAGGCCGCCATGGACAGCCGGGTCAGGGCGGTCTGCACATGGGCGGCACCGGCCAGGCTGGAGGATCTCTTCCTGGGACTGACCGACCAGGACCTCCCCGAGGACGAGAACGCCCCCGTCACCCTGGCCGGAAACGAGGGAATCGTTGAACTTAAAAAACGGTTCTTCACCGACCTGCAGACATACGACGTCGCCCGCTGCGCGTCGTTTATCTCCCCGCGCCCCCTGCTGGTAGTGCAGGGAACCGGCGACCAGGTGGTCCCACCTTCCGACGCCGCCATTATTTTCGACGCGGCCGGGCACCCCAAGGAACTGGCCCTCGTCGACGGGGCCGACCACAGCTTCTCGGCCCACCACGCCCAGGTCTGGGAGATACTGCTGAACTGGCTTAAAAAATCTGGAATCAGGAGCTAGAAAGGAAAGTGCAGGAAATGGATTTACCGTCCCGCACCCCGGCCTGGAGGCTTGCTGTGGATACGGGAGGCGCCTTTACCAGCGGCTGCGCATACTTAGAAAATACTGGGGAGACAGTTTGTTTAAGAGTCCCCTCCGATCCAGGAGGCCCGGCCCCGTCCGCCCTCAGGGTCCTGGCGGGACTGTGCGACGGCAAAGGCATGGGAGCGGACGGACTCGAACTGATCATTCACGGGACCACCGCCGCGGACGGTATGGTCCCCGGTACGGCCATAGCCCTTCTGGTCACCCGGGGGTTCAGGGACATTCTTTACGTGGGCAGGAACCAGCAGCCACGTTTTTACGACCCTGAGGCTCCCCAGGCCGTTCCCCCGGTCAGCCGGCGTTTTACCTTCGAGGTCGACGAGAGGGTTTTGCCGGATGGACAGGTCCTCACACCCCTCAGAGAACATGAAGTAGCCGGTCTGATTCCCCGGCTCAGGGAATCCGGCATCAGGTCTGTGGCGGTGTGCTTTCTTCACTCGTACGCCAACCCGGCCCACGAGCAAAGGACAAGGGAGATTTTGTCCCGGCAGATGCCCGAAATGCCAGTAATCCTGTCGTCCGACATCCTTCCCGTGGCGGGAGAGTACGAGAGGGCCTGCGCCGCCGTCATAAGCGCCGCCTGCAGGCCCCTGGTGGACGAATACCTGGGCAGTCTGGGCCGCCACCTTGAAGGGCTGAGGATAAACAACAGCCCCCGTTTCTTTTTCATGCAGTCGGACGGCACCCTGGCCACTTCCCGCCACGCCCGAGCGGAAAGCGCCCGGATTGTGCTGTCGGGGTCGGCGGGCGGGGTGCTGGCCTGCCTGCGGCTGGCCCAGACCACCGGCAGGCCCAATTTGATCACCTTCGACATGGGAGCCTCCGGCGCCAGGATAAGCCTCATCATCAGGGGCCGAATCCCACCGGTGTCCCAAGGCCGGTCCCAGGGGCGCCCCCTGGGGTTTCCATCGCTGGAAATCATAACCCGCCCGGTAGGCGGCGCCAGTACCGCCCGGCTGGATCCCGGAGGAAAGGTAAGGGTCGGGCCCGGCTGCGCGGGGTCCCGTCCCGGTCCGGCCTGCTACGGCCGGGGAGGAACCCTGCCCACCTGTACCGACGCCAACCTTCTGCTGGGCCGAATCAGCCCCCGCAGGGACCTTCCCGGAGGAATCCGGCCGGACGCCGCCCTGGCCCGGGAAGCCCTGGAAAAGCATCTCGCCGCTCCACTGGGGATTACGGCCGATCTGGCCGCCCGGGAGGTCATAAAGGCGGCAAATGCCGTTATAGCCCGGGCCATCAGAACGATAACGCTGGACCGGGGGTACGACCCCAGGGAATTCACCCTCGTTTCCTTCGGGGGATCCGCGCCCCAGCACGCCGCGGAACTGGCCCTGGAACTGGGTATACCCCGGGTTCTGGTGCCCCGCCGGCCCGGGACCCAGTCGGCCCTGGGAATGCTTTTCGCCGATGTGCACAGGGAATACTCGATAAACCTGAATATCCCCGCCGATCAAGCAGATACGAATGAAATCAACGAGGCATACAGCAATCTCGAGGCCAGGGCCAGGGAAGAACTTGCCGCCGGGGGGGTTCCCCTCCCCCGGATAACGGTTTGCCGCAGCGCGGTCTTGAGACTCAGGGGACAGGGCGGCGAGACTGATATGCAGGTTCCAGCCGGAAAACTCAAGCAGGCCGATCTGAACCTGCTGAACCGGGCCTTCAAATTGGCCTGCCAGGCTGAATGTGGCTTCCTCCCCGGGGGTGCGGAGACCGAAATAGTACGCCTGAAGCTGGCTGCGGTGGGGAAAACGGCGCTGGAAGCGGAAGGCAGCCGCCGAAAGTCGCCCGCCGGACCGGGCGGGCCCCCGCCCAGTCCCGAAGGCAGCCGGGCTGTAGTATTCCACGGCAACCCGCTGGAAACACCGGTCTACCACCGCAGCGCACTCGGCCCACCGGCAAAGTTGAAGGGCCCGGCAGTGGTGGAGGAGGATGACACCACCATCCTCGTCTGGCCGGGGATGTCGGCCTCAGCGGACCTTTACGGAAACATGATCATCGAGGTGGAAAACAAGTGACCGACCCTTTCCTCCTCCAGGTGCTGACCGGATCCCTCCGGTCCGCCGCCGGTAAAATGGCCTGTGTGCTGGCCGCGGCCGCGGCCTCCCCGGCGCTCAAATACTGCCTGGACTGTTCGGCCGCCATATACAGCCCCGAAGGCAGACTTCTGGCCGTGGCCGACGGCCTGCCCCTGCATCCAGGCATATTTCCGGCAGCCGTGGGCGGGGTTATAAAAAGTTACCCGGTTCAGTCCCTGCAACAGGGCGACTGTATTATCACCAACGACCCTTACCTGACCGGGTCCCCTGCGTCCTACATCCTCGCCCTGTCGCCGGTCTTTTACGGGGGCAGGCCCCTGGCCCTGGCGGCCAGCCTGGCCCGCCACAGTGACCTCGGCGGTTCGGCCCCGGGCGGTATGTCGGCCCTGTCCGTAGATATATTCCAGGAGGGCATTCGCATTCCCCCTGTCAAGATCGTCAGAAGGGGGGAACCAAGCGCCCGGCTGTTGTCCCTGCTGACCTCGAACGTCAGGATCAGGGACGGCTTCCTGGGCGACCTCCGGGCACAGGTTGCGGCCAGCAGGTCGGCCGAAAAGGCGCTTGTCGAACTGGCGGCCAAATACGGGCCGGAAAAACTGAGGCGTTGCATGTCCGAAATAGTGAGCCATTCGAACCGGAAGATCAGAACAGCGCTAAAAGGCCTGCCCCCAGGAGACCACCGAATCGAGGAAAGCATCGGGTGGAACGGACCCCGGGGCGGTGTCCTGAAAATCAGCATTACCTTGAAAATAGCCGGTGAATCCCTGACCGCCGACTTCACCGGAACCCAGTCCCAGGTCGCCGGGCCGGTCAACATCACCGCGGAAGCAGCCCGGGCCTGCGTGTACACGGCCGTTTGGTCCGCCCTGGAACCCGGTCTGCCCCTGAACGACGGAGTGTTCGGTCCGATTGAAGTAACGGCCCCGGACGCCTCCCTAGTAGGCGCCAGGTTTCCGGCCGCCGTGGCCCTCGGCAATCTCGTCACGGGCCGGCGCATCATTGAGGCCATTTACGGCTGCCTGGCCGGCATAAGGACCGGCGTCAGGCCAACGGCAGGAACCGGAAGCGTGGCCGTTGTTACATTCGGCGGCGTCGACCCCCGGCATGGGTCTTATTATGCCTGGGTTGAAACCATAGAGGGAGGCCGAGGGGCCGGTCCTCACGGCGACGGGCCCGATGGCGGCCGCCCGGCCCTGGGTGCCGCGGCCGCACCGGTGGAAGTGATGGAGCAGTGCTGTCCCCTGGTGGTAAACAGCTGCGGCCTGGCCGGCGGGACGGGAGGGGCGGGGAAATACCGTGGCGGAGCGGGAGTCCGGAAAAGTATAACCTTTCTTGAAGACGTTTCCGTCATTTCGGCAGCCGCCTCTCCGGCGGAAAGCCCCCGGGAGCCCGGCGGCGACCTCCCGGCCGGCTGCCCCCGGGTGTCCATAAGGCGGCCGGGCGGCGCCGGCGAAGTTACCGGTCTTTCACCGGGACGCTTTGCCGGAACCCTGGAAAAAGGAGCTTGCGTCAGCCTGGAAACCCCGGGCGGAAGCGGCTTCGGCAACCCCCTGGAGAGGGACCCGGAGGCCGTCATGGCCGATGTGCTGGAGGGATTTGTGCCGGAGGAAGAGGCAGTCCGGGTATACGGCGTAATTCTCGACAACCGGGGCCTCCGGTTCGACCCGGAAGCCACCGCAGGGATAAGGTCGGAGATGCGAAAAAGCGATCCCGGGGTAAAGGAACGTCAGACTGATTTCAGGTAGTCCCTGATTTCCCTCAACCCTTCTTCCAGCCGCTTGGGGCTGAAGCCGAAATTCCGGTACACGGCATCGGGATCGGTTATGTTGTTCAGACCAACCTGCTTGAGCTCCACCTCGGTAACCGGCGGGTCCCTGAAGAGAAAGCCCAACAACGGAACCGCGGCCCTTATGGCGGCCATGGGAACCGGAACCTTTATCCTCTTGGTCCCCAGGACTTCCAGAAGGATGTCCACCATTTCGGAATAGGACACATGCCGGGGTCCCCCTATTTCATGGACCTTGAAGTCATAATCGCCGTCATCGATTACCCGGATCACGCACCTGACCACGTCCTCCACCGCCACCGGCTGGAACAGCGCCTTCCCCCGGCCCGGAACGGGGGCCAGGAACGGCGGGCTTAGGCGCAGGGACTGCACCAGCCTGCTGAAGAAGCCGAAGCCCCGGCCGTAGATGACGGAGGGCCTGATAATCGCCCACCGCATGCCCGAGGACTTCACCGCCTCCTCGGCCCGCCACTTGGAATAGGCATATTTATAGGCGGGGTCGTCTACCGCCCCCAGGGCGCTCATGTAGATGAACCTTTTGACCCCGGAATCCCCGGCTGACCTGATCAGGTTCACGGTTCCCCGGTAGTTGACCGACTCGAAACCGGCCCGGCCCTTCTCCCTGATCACGGCCACCAGGTGAACCACGGTTTCGACCCCGGAACAGGCCGCCATGAGGGAATATGGTTCGGTCACGTCGCCCCTGACCTTTTCCACCGGCCCGGGGCCGCCGCCCTCCCTGACCATGGCCCTTACCCTATACCCCAGCCTGGCCAGTTCTGCGGTCAGGTGCGATCCCACGAAGCCGGTGGACCCGGTAACCAGGATCAGCCCGTCCTTCGAGGTATCAGACGTCAATGGTCGTTCCCTCCCACTCCTCGGGATTGCTCCGATCATAGTAATCGGCCACCATACCGCCAATCTTCCGGCACAACATGTAGTTGACCAGCCCCGAAGCCAGCGCCCCCAGCAGGGGTATTATCTTCAGGATCGACCTCTGGCTTACCCGGATGCCCATGGTAAGCAGCAGGTCCTGGGTGAATTTGACAAAGGCCTGCCTGCCCATCTGCCTGACGGCAATCTTGGAAACGTTCTTGCTGACGGCGTCGGTGCCCACGGCCGAGAAAAACACCCAGACGGCCTCCTTCGCCTGGCCCTGCCGCCTGAAATCCCGGCCGTACAGGAGTCCCACTTCCATGATCATCTCGGCCATAAAATACATCAGGGCCACCACGTCCAACACCGTACCCCCCAGTAGGGCCAGAACCGTACCCAGGCCGGGGAAGTTCCCCGGCAGGGACGTAATTACCCCGCTTCCGGCGCACCATCGCGCCTTCCGGACAATTATGATCTCGCACAACTGCCTTCTGGTCATCTCCGGGTGGGCCTTTTTCAACCGGCCCACCCTTCCCCTGGCCTCGGCCTCGTTGATGTAGTCAAAGGGGTTGAAACGCAAGAACATTTCACCCACTCCTTCGGTCAGGGTTTTATATTTTTTATTCACTGGCCGGGGGCTGTTTTCCTTTATCCAGATTCTCCGGGCCGGATTCGGCTGGCCGGACGTTCACGGCCTTGATTAGCAACCACACTTTATGTTATTATAATTTACGCCGGAAATTTAGTCACCGGGGGATGTAGTTCAGCAGGGGGCCGGTGCGTTCCAACGTCCCTTTACCATTTAGAGGAGGCTATTACAATTTGAACGGTTAAAATTTTGGGGGTGTAGCTCAGTGGGAGAGCGTCTGACTCGCATTCAGAAGGCCGTGGGTTCGAATCCCATCATCTCCACCAGGCACTGGCCTCGCCGTGGCGCGAGGCCTTTTTAGTACATGATGTCATGCGGTAAAGCGGTAAAAAAAGGAGGTTTTCGAATGTACTGGGACAAGAAGGGGCCCGACAACACCGACGCTACTGTAAAACTGGCACTGGCCAGGGCGTCCGACCTGTCCGTTGACCATATCGTGGTGGCTTCCTGCTCAGGTTATACCGCCTCGAAATTTATCGGCTGCCCGCAAAAGGTGATCTGCGTCACCCACCACGTCGGCTTTTTAGGCCCCGGCAGGGACGAAATGGATTCGGCCACCAGGGAAAAACTGCAGCAGTCCGGAATCAAAGTGCTTACCACCACCCACCTCCTGGCCGGTGTGGACAGGGCCATAAGGAACAAGTTCGGCGGCGTCTATCCTGCGGAGATAATGGCCCAGACACTGAGAATCTTCGGACAGGGCCTCAAGGTCTGTGTTGAAGTCGCAGTAATGGCCCTGGACGCCGGAATGATTCCCCACGGGAAAAACATCATCGCCGTCGGGGGAACCGGAATGGGGGCCGACACCGCAGCGGTAATCCTGCCGGCCCATTCCAGCAACTTTTTCGACACTAAGGTCAGGGAAATTATCTGCAAGCCGAGGGATTTTTGACGGACAGCGGGGAAACCGGGAGCGGGGCCGGAACAGGCGCCTTTTGAAGGTACCCACCGCCCCATCTCCCCTGCCGGCTATTTATGCAGCTTGTCCCCTTCCAGGTCCGACACCCCGGCCTGGTCGAAGCTGGCCATTTCCCTCATAATCCGGCAGGCCGCCTCCACTATGCCCATGGCCAGGACCGCCCCGGTGCCCTCCCCGAGCCTCATGTCCAGGTGGAGCAGCGGCCTGAGCCTAAGGTGGTCCAGCATATACCTGTGGCCCTTCTCACCCGAAAGGTGGGACGGAATAATATACTCCCTGGCCCCGTCTTTTATGGCGCAGGCAATCATTGCGGCGGCGCCGGAGATGAACCCGTCTATAACCACCGGAACCCTCCTCGAGGCCGACCCCAGGATTACCCCGGCCAGCCCGGCTATCTCCAGTCCGCCGACCTTGGCCACCACATCGATTCCGTCGCCCGGGTCGGGCCGGTTTATCCTGACGGCTTCCTTTACGGCCCACACTTTTCTTTCAAGTACCCGGTCGTTGACCATGGTCCCCCTTCCCGTGGCCTCCTCAGCCGGTATGCCGGCCAGTGAAGCCAGAATGGCACTGCTGGGAGTGGTGTTGCCTATACCCATGTCTCCCGTGGCCAAAAGGCCGCAGCCGCCGTTGATGGTGTCCAGGGCCACCCTTATCCCGACTTCCAGGGCCCTTACTGCCTCTTCCCTGGTCATGGCCGGACCGACGGCTATATTGCCGGTTCCTTCCCTGACCTTTAAACTCAACACCCCGGGGATGTCCACCGGCCTGGCCACACCAATGTCCACAACCACCAGGTCGGCCCCGGCCATCCTTGCCAGGACGCTTATCCCGGCCACTCCCCCGGTGAAGGCCGACAGCATCTGGTAGGTTACTTCCCTTGGGGCCGCGCTGACACCCTCAGCTACCACTCCGTGGTCCCCGGCCATCAGGATTACGGCCCTCCTGCCGTATTCAGGCAGGGTCCTGCCCTGGATGCCCGCCAGTTGAACGGCCAATTCCTCCAGCCTGCCCAGGCTCCCCGGCGGCTTAATCAGGCTGTCCATCCTCCGGCGGGCGGTCTTCATCGCTTCTTCATCCAACGGTCCTATTTTTTCTACGGTTTCTTCCAAAAGCATGGTACTACCTCCCTAAAAGAATTAAAGTGACTGAAGATAATTCCCGCTTCTTACACCGGCTTCACCCCCGCATCAAACTAAAAAGCCCACAGCCTAAGGCCGTGGACTTTTCCATCATCCAGCGGAAATACAGGTAGAGGCAGGTCTCCTGGCTTCCGGATCATCAACATCGGATTAAGCGCGGCCTTCCCTTGCGGTGGCTTGTTATGCGCCGTCTCCCCGGATACAGTGGCGGGACCGCCCGGGACTCTCACCCGGTTCCCTATTATCCGCTCGACGCGGCACCATCTACCGGAACCATTTATAATTTCAGGATAAATATTTTATTCTGGGCCTGGATGCCAAATCCTTCCGAAGGCGTTATTTTTTTTGCCTCCTGGCGTAGGCGTTGACGTCCACTTCCCTTCGGATCAACCACTCGGCGGTAGTCCCGGTGATTATCAGGGGTACGGCACCCAATTCCCCGATGCTGCGGGCACCGGTCATGATCATGTACCTGGCCAGTCCCTGCTTGAGCTTTTCAATGTACTCCACCAGCAATTCCGGGGAGCCCTCCAGCAGCACTTTCAAAAAGGGCCTGGCCATGGCCGCCAGCCTTGCACCGGCGGCCATGGCCTTGGCAATGTCAAGGGGCGTCCGCAATCCCCCGGAAGCGATCAGATCAATTGGAAGCCCCAGTTCCAAGCCCTCGAACAGGCAGACCGCGGTAGGAATCCCCCAGTCCTCGGACTCCCTGTTTTTTTCTCCTCTTCTGGCATTTTCAATGGAGATAAAATTGGTGCCTCCCCGCCCCCCTATATCCATTATTTTTATCCCTGCCCGGTACAGGCCGAGGATCGTCTCCCTGGACATGCCGAAGCCCACTTCCTTGGCAATGACCGGAAAATCCACGCTGTCAACCAGGTTCTTCAGGTTGGGCAGGACCATGTTGAAGTCAGGGTCGCCCTCGTCCATGAAAAGTTCTTGGGGTACGTTGAAATGCACCTGGATTCCGTCCGCCCCAATCATCCCGACGGCCTGAACCGCTTCTTCGGGAGTGCAGGTGGCGCTGAGATTGGCCAGGAGGACGCCGTCCGGGTTCTCCTCCCTGGCAACCGTGTATGTTTCCCTGACCCGGGAATCATCCAGGGCCGCCTTCTGGGAACCGACGGCCATGGCCACGCCTGTCTTTCTGGCGGCAATGGCCAGTCCCCTGTTAATCTTCAGGGTGGAGGGATGCCCCCCGGTAATGGCGTTGATCATTATCGGGGCCTGCAGTTTTTTGCCCAGGAAATGAACCGACAAATCCACCTGGGAGGGCTTTATCCCCGAGACTGATTGGTGCACCAGCTTTATGTCGGCAAAACCGGACCCGGCCCGGTTGTCTTCCAATTCCAGGGAAAACTTTAAATGATCGATCTTTCTTTCCTGTCTTTTCAACTCGCTGCCTCCGGAAACATGATAGGCTCATCCGGCCTGATGTCACTGATCGAACCCGGTTCACATATTATAAAAGTTATGAAGGGGGTGCACGCTGTTGCAATCTTTCCTGAACGCCGTTCAAAGGCACAGCTTTTCCTTTCTCTCGGTGCCCGGAGTGGTTTCCTTCGGGTTGGGCATTAAAATCAAAAAAGGCTATTATACAGGATTTTATTGTCTAATGCTGGGGGTCAAAAAAAAATTGCCGCCGCACCTGGTCCCGCGGGATGAACTTATTCCCCAGTTTATCGACCGCCTTCCCACCGACGTGGTTCAGGTGGGCACGATCAAGCTTCTGGGCTACGGCCTGCCCAGCCCGGCCGG
Organism: Desulfovirgula sp.; assembly: GCA_020725625.1. Lineage (GTDB taxonomy): Bacteria > Bacillota > Desulfotomaculia > Desulfotomaculales > Desulfocucumaceae > JAILZP01. The sequence goes on from DYET01000090.1 coordinate 13,029, forward strand.
TCCTCCGGCGGATCAGGCCGAAAACAGGAAGAAAAGAGTCAGACCTGCCCAACCCGGGGTCAGCATCGGCCACTTCAAGGTCACCGCAGGAACCCTGGGCGCCCTGGTCAGGGGGGATTTTCCCGGCGGAATAGCCATTCTGAGCAACAACCATATCCTGGCCAACTCAACCGACGGTCAGGACGGCTTCTCCCGTCCCGGCGACCCGGTTCTGCAGCCGGGTCCGTACGACAACGGCGGCCCTGACGATATTATTGCCCGTCTGCACTCCTTCTCTCCATTGATAGCGGAAAAAAAGGGCGGCCAGGAACAAGTCAACACCATTGATGCTGCCCTTGCCGTTCCGATTAGCCCGGACCTGGTGGCCAGCCCCATACTGGGCCTTGGGCCCGTGAGGCGGACGGCTCACGCCTGGCCCGGTATGATGGTTTTCAAAAGCGGCCGGTCCACCGGAGTCACCCGGGGTCCTGTTTTAAGCACCGAGACCGCCATCCGGGTTGAAAATGAAAGAAAAACCTATATTTTCGAACGCCAGATCGGCCTTGAGCTGGAAACCAAATCGGGAGACAGCGGATCGCTGGTGGTTACCCAGTTTGGAAGGGCTGTGGGCCTCCTCTTCGCGGGGTCGGAAAACTATTCCTTTGCCAACCCTATCAGCCCGGTGCTCAATTACTTCGGCGTAACCCTTTACGGTTAGCCGGCGGCCTTGCCCCGGCCTTGCACCGTAACCCCGGCTAGTACAGCTCCAGTTGATCCATCCTACTTCCCCAACTAAAAAAAGGAATACGCTCTCCGTCCAGCGAAAAAATACTGTCGGATTAAAATTCTATGCCGTGTTGAAATTTTCCTCCTGCTTTGAATAATACGGCTAATTTTGTAAATACCGGAAAGGAGAACAGCATTGACCGATCTTCCCGATTACCTGCCCGGACGACCTGTCGGCCATCCGGGCGGCCGTCAGAAGCCTGGGCCGGGTAGAACCGGCCCGGGTACGGCTGGTCCGTATCAAAAACACCTTCAACCTGGACAGGATGATGGTTTCTGAAGCACTGCTGAAGGAGGCAGCAACCAACAGCAGGGTTGAGATAACCGGGGAACCCCGGCCCATGGCCTTCGACGGCCGGAACAACCTTGTTCCATTTTAAACACCGACCGATTCGGCACCACCGCGCTTTTCCTCCGGCCGGACCAGGGCCTGTATCTGGAAATCGTTGAAAGCCCGGCCCGGCGGAATGGCATCTGCAATGCCGGCAGGGCAGATCCGGCTCCTGGCCCTGGAGCGGGAGCGCCGGCACAACGGCCGGTCCGGAAGAACTGCCGGAAGTTTGTGAAAAGCCCGGTCCGCCAAAGCTCAAATTTTTTTACCTCTCTTATACGCTTTTGAAGGAATCCGGCCCTGTTTCCCGAATAGAGTAAAAAAGGAGAACATATGATTTTCGGGGAGGGGTAAACCGGTGTACCATTACCATTCCGGAGAGATTAAAAATCCCGGATTTGAGTTGATGCTCCTTGTGCTTAGGGCTCTAATTTTTGTATTCATCGTCGTGGTGGCGGCTGGAATAACCATCGCCGCCGGACTGCCGGCGTTCGTGGGCGGCAGCCTGGCCGGGGTTTTTGTCTTTGCCTTTTTCATCTTCAGGCCCTTTTTCGAGGTTATAAACTACAGCTGCCCTCATTGCGGAAATAAAATAAGGACGATTAAAAATTACGGATCGTACCGCTGCTCAGATTGCGGCGGGGAAAGCAGAATAGACTAGGACCCACCCGGGCGGGGCTCCAAGGCCCCGCCCGGTGATTTTTCCGATCGCCCCCGGGCCGGCCCCGCAAAGGCGGTCCTTTTTGTTTTTTGCGGTCTCAAAAAAAAAACCGTCCGGGCATAAAACCGTGCCTAATAATTATCAAGCCGCCGATGAAAAATAATAACTATTAAAAAGAACTTAAAGGCGGAGGTAATCCGGTGACGACGGCCGCAAGCAAAACGGAGTTCCCCAGTGGACAGGAGGCTGATCACGCCGCCCCGGAAGAAACGGTGAAAATGTGGATAGACGGCCGCCAGGTCCGGGCCGAGAAGGGCACCAACCTCCTGGAGGCCGCCCGTTCCATAGGCGTGGAGATTCCCCACCTCTGCTACCTGCGGGGAATAAACGAGGCCGGGGTGTGCAGGGTCTGCCTGGTGGAGGTTGAATCAGGCGGCAGGCGGAGCCTGCAGGCCTCCTGCGTCTATCCGGTGGCTGAGGGATTAAAGGTATACACCAATTCTCCCCGGGCAAGGCGCGCCCGCAAGCGGGTGGTCGAACTGATGCTCTCCGACCACGACCTGAACTGCACGAACTGCGCCCGAAACCTGAACTGCGAACTGCAGCGGCTCGCAGACGAAATGGGCATCAGGAGGTTGAGGGTGACCGGGGAAAGTCGCCGGCGCCCGCTGTCCCGAAAAAACCCGTTTATCGTCAGGGACTACAACAAGTGTATCAAGTGCCGGCGCTGCGAGGCGGTATGCCGGGAAGTGCAGGGCATCGGCGTTTATTCGCCGAAAAACCGGGGCTTCGACACGGTAATCGCCCCGGCTTTCATGAAGGACCTGGGAGAGGTGGACTGCATAAGCTGCGGACAATGCGTAATGGCCTGCCCCACCGGGTCCCTGGTGGAAAGGGAATACATAGACGAGGTCTGGCGCGCCATCGAGAACCCGGACAAGGTGGTCGTGGTGCAAACCGCCCCCGCCATCCAGGTATCCATCGGCGAGGCCTTCGGATTCGATCCCGGAACCCCGGTGACTGGAAGGCTGGCCGCGGCCCTCCGGAGGATCGGGTTTGACATGGTGTTTTCCACCGAAATCGCAGCCGACCTAACCATCGTTGAGGAAGCTCATGAACTGCTGTCCCGCCTAGAGGGAAACGGAAAACTCCCTCTGATCTCCTCCTGCAGCCCGGGCTGGGTAAAGTTCTGCGAGCACTTTTATCCCGAATTTCTCGGCAACCTCAGCACCTGCAAGTCTCCCATGGAAATGTTCGGGGCGCTGGTAAAAACCTACCTGGCAGAAAAAATGAACATCGACCCCAAGAAGATGGTGGTGGTGGCGATAATGCCCTGCACGGCCAAAAAGTTTGAAGCTGCCCGCCAGGAACTGGTCACCAGGGGAAACCGCGACGTGGACTACGTCCTAACCACCAGGGAACTGGCCAGGATGATCAGGGCGGCCGGGATCCGCATGGACGAACTGCCTGAGGAAGAGTTCGACAGGCCCCTGGGTCTGGCCACCGGGGCCGGCGCGATTTTCGCCGCTACCGGCGGTGTAACCGAGGCCGCAGTCAGAACGGCCCTGGCCCTAACCGAGGGCAACCCGGACACCACCATTGAGTTCAGGGAAATTAGGGGCCTGCGGGGGATCAGGGAGGCCGAGGTGACCCTGAAGGGAAGGAAGATAAGGATAGCGGTGGCCCACGGCACCAGAAACGCCCGCAGGCTTCTGGAAAGAATCAAGGCCGGGGAGCGTTTTGACTTTATCGAAATCATGGCCTGTCCGGGAGGATGCGTGGGCGGGGGCGGCCAGCCCATCCTGGGCAGGCTGAGCAAAAAGGAGGTTTTAAATGACAGCGCAAGGGCAAGGCGGGCCCAGGCCCTTTACCGCATCGATGCCGGCAGAAAATTCCGCCGGGCCCACGAAAACCCCGCCGTCAAGCAAATTTACGAGGAATTCCTGGGCAGCCCCATGAGCGAGAAGGCCAGGGAAATACTGCACACCACTTACACCCCCAGGGGAAGGTCCCTGAACAGGATGCTGCACTGACAGTCATCCCTTTCCTTGACCGGTTTGCAAAACCCCATAATTCTAATATAATCTAATTGGCCATCAGTAACGAACACAAGGAAATGGGGCGGCCGCGCCCCGCCCCTTTGAGCTCAAAGGCGGAGGTCAATTAGATGCACGATTATATGGAACCGGTGCTGCCCGGGGGAATTGTGGGCAACGGCAGGATGCTCTGCAGCATAAGGGAGAACGGCATGCTGCACAGGCTGTTCTGGCCGCACATAGACTGGGGACAGCATATGGGAATACTCAAACCGGGCTTTCAGGAAAGCGGCAGGCCGGTAATCTGGCTGGACGGCGAAGGCTTCTGGCACCGCCAGTTTTACCGCGGCGACACCAACATCTTTACCACCGATCTGGTCCATCACGGAGAAAGTATCGCCGTTTCCCAAACGGACTTCGTCCTCCCGGACAGCGACGTCCTGGTAAGGACATACGACCTTGCCAACAACGGGCCGTTTCCCCGGGACTTTAACTTCATCGTTTACTGCTCGTTCAGCATTGAGGAATCGGATATCCTTGACGGAATGCATTACCTGCCCTCCCTGCAGGCCCTGGTTCAATTCAGGCGGGACGTCTTCCTGGGCCTCAAATGCCCGGGAAAGGCCCCTTACGGCTTTCACTGCGGGCGCAGGAACTCCCCGTCCGATCCCTACGACGGGGCATGCCGGGGCGAATTCTGGGGCAGCCCCGAGAACATAAAATCCGGGGCCGGCGCCCTGGGATGGCACCTCGGAACGGTTGAACCCGGACAGGGAGTCACTTTCTCCCTCGTCCTGGCCGCCGCGAACAGCCAGGATTCCCTGGAGGAACTCCTCAATCTCCCCTCCTTCTCCGACCCGGCGGCCCTTGCCGGCCAGACGGCCCGGTTCTGGGAAGGCTGGGCCGCACCCCGGGCGGGCGGGAAACACCCTGACAGGCCTCTTTTCAAGCGGTCGCTCCTGGCCATAAAGCTGATGTCCGACCGCACCAGCGGGGCGTCGGTGGCCGCACCCGAATTTGATTCCCGTTACACTGCCAGCGGCGGCTACGGGTACTGCTGGCCCAGGGACGGAATGTTCGTGGCCCTTGCCCTGGACGAGGCCGGATACCACCATGAGGCCGAGAAGTTCTACAAATTTGCCGCCTCGGTGCAAAACGCCGACGGCAGCTGGCAGCAGCGCTATTTCATGAACGGCCTCTGGGCCCCCACCTGGGGCCAGCAAATAGACCAGGCGGGCGCCGTCTTGTGGGGTTATTACCACCACTTCAGCCTCACCGGAAGTAAAGATTTTTTATACCACGTCTGGCCCTCGGTACAAAGGGGGGCGGAATACCTGACCGATAGCCGGTCGGCACCCAACGGCCTGCAGATGCCTACCATGGATATATGGGAAGACGAATTCGCCCAGAGCACCTATGCCTCCGCGGCGGTCTACGGAGGCCTCAAGGGGTCCGCGGTTCTGGCCTCCTTTATGGGGGACAGCGAATCGGAAAGGCGGTGGGACGAAGCCGCAGAGTCACTTAAAGAGTCCATTTTGGCCCACCAGTGGAGCCCCGAGGCGGGGTCCTTCATTCGGTCGGTCAACCGCCGGGTGTGCGAGTGGGACTACTGCCGGGCCCTTGAAAAGGGCCAGAAAGCCTACATGTTCCAGGCCCCCGGCTCCCCGCACTGCTACCACGCAGTCTCCGCCGACATGCGGCAGGACATAGCCCTGCTGGGACTCAGCTTCCCTTTTAACGTCCTCTCCCCCGCCGACCGGCGGATGCAGTCCACCGCCGGCGAGATTGAAAGAAAACTCTCTAACAGCCAGGTAGGCGGCATCCACCGCTACGAGGGCGACTGTTACGCCGGGGGCAACCCCTGGGTGCTGGCAACCTTGTGGATGTCAATCTTCCGGTCCCTTGAGGGAGACCGGGGAAAGGCCCTTGAATACCTGAACTGGGCCGAGGCCAACGCCTCCCCGGCCGGCCTCCTGCCGGAACAGGTTCACCGCCGCGCAGGGGGTCCGGCCTGGGTTCTGCCGCTGAACTGGTCCCACGCCATGTACATCCTGGCCTGCCTGGCGGCTCAGGGTGCATTGACCTTAACCGGCTACAGCCCGGCCGGGAGCCTAAGCGCCGTTCCGGGCCAAGGGCCTTGAATTTCAAACGGCGCTCTAAGTGGCTTTTGCCTCTGATCTGATTTATAACGACCGATAAAAGCGGGGTATCGAATTGGTCACCGCCAAAACCTATTACTTCATCGCTTTCTTGGCGTTCGTGGGAGTGTTCGCCTTTATCCTGGGCTTTCTGAACGCCAGAAAAAAGAGATAAGCCCAGTCAAAGCAGAGGCCTGAAAATGCCGTTGGACTGCGGCAGTTTCAGGCACTCCCGAAATTTTGATTTAAAGTTTCCGGCGCACCTCCTGCAGCTTGGCGGCAATCGGCAAGTCGGCGGCCGACAGGTCGTAATCCGCAAGCCTTTCCACCGGGACCCAGGACAGGTCCCGGCAGCCCACAGGAGCCGGGTCACCTCCGGTGTGCCTGCACAGGTAGGCCAGGAGGAGTATGTTCCTGTCCCGGTAGCTGTGCATGACCACCTTGAATATGTCCCGGACCTCGACGTCTATATTCAGTTCCTCCTTTATTTCCCTCACTATGCAGCGCTCGGGGTCCTCCCCGCCCTCCACCTTCCCGCCCGGAAACTCCCACTTGAGTTCCTGGCTGGCGCCCTTATTCCTCTGGGTGATGAGCACCTTTTCACCGTCGGTGATTACCGCCGCCGCAACTATATACGTATTCATCAGACCCGACCTTTTAAGGTTTTTTATGTACAACGCCCTCTGCATCAACGGCCGTCATAAAGGGGTCGCTCAGCCGGTTGATCCTTTCCAGCACCCTGGCCCGGTCAACGCCCTTTAATACTGTAGTCGTCCCGCCGTCTATGTAGGTAGGGATTATTATGGCTGAATAGTCTCCGTTGCCCTCCGCGGTGACCTTCAATATCGCCCCTTCCCTGGCCCTGGGGGAGCGCGGGGTTGTGAAGATGAAATTGCCCAGGCTGTACGCAATCACCTTTCCCTTGTATATTTCAATACCCTGGATGACGTGGGGGTGATGCCCCGTCACTATGTCCGCCCCGGCGTCAACCAGCTCCCTGGCCAGCTTGACATCCCGCTCGTGCGGGAACTCCTCGTATTCATCTCCCCAGTGCATGCTCACCACCGTGATGTCGGCCCAGTTCTCAGCTGCTTTTACCGCCTCCATCACGGACCGGTAGTCTTGCCCGCTGGCCACCCCGGCCCTGTCCTCCTCCGCAATCCAACTGCTGCGGAAAATAATCCTGGTAAAGGCCAACACCGCCACCCTTTTCCCCTGCACATCCAGGACCGCCGGCCTGGTTGCCTCTTCCCGGTTAATTCCCGCGCCGGCCCATTTTAACCCGTTTTCTTTGATATGACTGATGGTGTCCAGCATGGCTGACCGGCCGAAATCAAGGACGTGATTGTTGGCCAGGGTGAATACGTCCACGCCTGCCCTGGCAGCCCCGGCCAGCGAACGGGGGGAGGCCCTGAAGGTGAACTCCTTGTCCGGTTCGGGATCGCCCCTCTCGCTGACCGCACACTCCAGGTTGGCTATGGTTACGTCAGACTCCCTGATCACCTCGGCCGTACCCTGCCAGGGGTAATCGGGCCCGTGGGCGGCTATGGCGTCTCCAACTCCCGAGGCCAGCAGGACATCGCCCACCAGGGCAATCTCAACCCTCTGATTTCCCCTTTTTTCCCGGGCGGCCGGGTCCTCGGCTAAAGCCTCCGTCGAGGTCAGTTTGCCGCCGTGATATGAATTTATGTTCACGTCGACCAGGGCAAGCCCCACCACAAGGCTCCCGGCAACATAGCAGGTCAGAACCGCCAACAGCTTTATAAAAGCAAGCCTGCCCAAAATGCCCACCCCGCCTGTACCTTTTGAATATTTCGACCTGGGCCGTCCCGTACCTTTTTCCCGGGACCGTTTTTTGCCAAAAAAATCCCCCCATTCGTCCGGCGGGAGGACTTTTTGCCTTGTTTTTCAGGCCTGGTGGATCTTCTTGTATAAGATCCAAGAGTACACCACCGGGACAATGATCGACGCTCCCAGGGCGGCGGCGAACACCGGAAAACCTTTCTGGCCGCCCAGGATAAAGCCGGAAATTGCCATGGCCATTCCTGAAACCACCCAAACCCGGGATCCCAGGCGGTGGGTTTTCTGCCAGACCTCCTGGCTGGCCAGAGTCCACGGAGTCTTTATGCCCACGAAATAATTATGCCGGAACTGACCCATTACATTGCCGATCACCATGAACAAAAGCCCCACCGCGGGGATTACCGCCCGGTCCACAGGAAATTGCAAGCCCAGGGAGTTGAACAAAATCACCGCATACAGCCAGGCGAAAAAGGCCGCGAAAAGCAACTTCATAAGGCTGTATGCGCCCCTGAAGCGGGAGTAATTTTCCCTCCTGGGGTCAAGCTTCGGAAGTACGGTCATCAGCAGGTAAATCCCGGCCATTAACAGGGGAATGCCGAAGCCTCCCCAGAATTTTGACGAGTATCCGTCCACCTGGCCCTTTATGTTCCAGTGGCTGGGAACCATGTCCGGCAAATGCGGGTACACCATCGCGCCGGCCGCAAACGAGGCGGCAATCAGCGCCACTGCCATCCAGTCTTTCCGCAATTGATGCATGAAACCGTTTTTTTCTTGTTCACTGTTTGCCGTCATCTTTTTTTCTCCCCTCTTTCGCTGATCTCCAGATGGTCGTGCAGCCACCTGACCAGGTCCTGGAAAACTGTGGTATTCAGGGAATAAAGTATAAACTGTCCCTTCCTTTCATCTTGTACAAGGTCGGCCTGCTTTAAAATGTTCAGGTGGTGCGATATGCTCGGCTTGGAGATGGAAAAGTGGTCGGCTATCTCCCCCGCCGTCATGTCCCCCTGCCTGAGCAGCTTTAAAATTTTCCTGCGGGTTGGATCCGAAATGGCTTTAAAAACAAGGTTCATATTGCCGCCTTATTATATATTTATACACCGGAATTCAGAATTCAGACCCTCATGCCGCAAAAATGCGCCACCAAGAACAATGAAAATCCGGGGCCGTACACTCCGGTCTGTCTCCTGACCGGAGATTTTCTGGATAGAATGCAATCCAACATTTGGATGCTGCCCACAGTAAGAATAAGGGCGTCCCCTGCGGGCCGCCCCTGCAGATAAAATCCTTATTTGTTGGTAAAGGCCGGCTTTCTTTTCTCCAGGAAGGCCGAAATGCCTTCCTTCCTGTCTGCGGTCGTGAAAACCAGCCCGAACAGGTCGGCCTCCAGGGCAATGGCCTTGTCCAGGTCCATGTCCAGTCCCTGGTTGACGGCCTCCTTGGACAGCCTTACCGCCACCGGCCCCCTGGCGGCAATCCTCCTGGCCATCCCCTTGCAGAAATTAATCAGTTCCTCAGCCGGTACTACGTGATTGACCAGGCCTATTTTCTGGGCGGTCTCGGCGTCGTACTGGTCGGCGGTGAACAGTATTTCCTTGGCCAGGCCGGGATTAACTATCCTGGAGAGCCTCTGGGTCCCCCCGAACCCGGCGATCAGCCCCAGCTGAACCTCGGGCTGGCCAAACCTGGCCTTTTCCGAGGCAATCCTGATGTCGCAGGCCATGGCCAACTCGTTTCCCCCTCCCAGGGCAAAGCCGTTGACCGCAGCAATTACGGGCTTGGACATGTTTTCAATCTTGCTGAACACCCTCTGCCCCAACTGGGAAAAGCTCTTGGCCTCCAACGGGTTGAGCCCGCTCATGAAGGCTATGTCCGCACCGGCGACGAATGCTTTGTCACCAGCGCCGGTGATGATTACCACCCTTACCTCGCCGTCCTGCTCAAGTTCATCCACCACCGCCTCCAGCTCTTTCAAAAGATCCGCATTGAGGGCATTGAGCACCTTGGGGCGGTTGATGGTAACCAGGGCAATGCCGTCTTCCTTTTCCAATATAAGATTCTGAAGCTCCATCCTCTCTATTCACCCCTGAAATTAAAGTTTGAAACGATTAAACGCTTTCAACCACCATGGCGGTACCCTGCCCCCCGCCGATGCACAGTGTGGCCAGCCCGTACCTGCTGTCCCGCTTTTTCATCTCGTGCAGCAGGGTAACCAGGATCCTGGCCCCGCTGGCCCCGATGGGATGCCCGAGGGCCACTGCGCCCCCGTTCACGTTCAACTTTTCCGCCGGGAACTCGAGCTCCTTGGCCACGGCGCAGGCCTGGGCCGCAAAGGCCTCGTTCGCCTCCACCAGGTCCATGTCGGCCACGCTGAGTCCGGCCTTCTTGAGGGCTTTCCTGCTGGAAGGGATGGGCCCCAGTCCCATGTAGGCCGGGTCTACACCGGCGGTGGCGGTGGACCTGATTACGAACAGGGGTTTAATTCCCAGTTCCCTGGCCTTGTCCGACGACATGACCACCACGGCGGCGGCGCCGTCGTTAATTCCCGAGGCGTTGCCCGCCGTTACCGTGCCGCCTTTCTTAAAGGCCGGGGGCAGCTTTGACAGCACCTCCATGGTTGTCCCGCGGCGCGGAAACTCATCGGTGTCGAACAATACCGGGTCGCCCTTTTTCTGGGGTATCGCCACCGGGACAATCTCATCCTTAAACCGGCCGGAATCAATGGCGGCGATGGCTTTTTCCTGGCTGGCCACTGAAAATCGGTCCTGATCCTCCCTGGTTATGCCGTATTTTTCAGCGATGTTTTCCGCCGTGATGCCCATGTGGACATCGTTGAAGGCACACCACAGCCCGTCCTTAATCATGGCGTCGACCAGCTTTCCGTCTCCCATGCGGTAGCCCCACCTGGCCCGGTCGATCAGGTACGGCGCCAGGGACATGTTCTCCATGCCGCCCGCCACCACTATTTCGGCCTCACCGCACCAGACCTGCTGGGCCGCGGTGCCGACCGCCTTCAGGCCCGAACCGCAAACAAGGTTCAGGGTCCAGGCGGGCACCTCCCGGGGCAGGCCGGCCTTCAGGGCGGCCTGCCGGGCGGGGTTCTGCCCCAGGCCCGCCTGCAGAACGTTGCCCATGATCACCTCATCCACCAGTTCTCCGCCGATCCCGGCCCTGTTCAGAGCCTCCTTGATTACCAGGGCACCCAGATCCACCGCCGGGGTTCCTTTCAAGGATCCGTCGAACCTCCCTACCGCCACCCTGACCGAACTGACAATCACCGCTTCCTTCATCAACCAAACCTCTTCCTTTCAAAAAATTTTCAGTCTTCTTTCGAGCAAAAAATATGCCAGGAAAAAAACCCGCCTGCAGCTCGAGAAAAAATACAAACACGCCCAGGGTTGTATTCAAAAATATACATTCATGAATACATTGCTTTACCCTGGGCTTAAAAATCCTGCTTCGCCTTGGGTCCGGCGGTGTGTTACAGGCTTTCCCTGAGTATCTCGCTGATGTCCTTGACGGACATTTCCTCATCCTTGTTCAGGTTTTTAAGGCTGTCCTCCAGCATGACTATGCAGTAAGGGCAGGCGGTGGCGATCACCTGTGACCCGCTTTCCGAAGCCTCTTTCACCTTAACGTCGGAAAAGCGCTGGCCGGCCTTGGTTTCCATCCAGATCCGGGCCCCGCCGCCGCTGCAGCACATGCTGTAGTCCTTGTTTCCTTTAAACTCGGCCAGGCTGATCCCGGGCACCGACCCAATCAAATCCCTGGGGGCCTCGAAAATCCGGCTGTGCCTGCCCAGGTAGCAGGGCTCGTGGTAAATGACCTTCTGGTCCAGGGCTTTTGAAAGCTTCAGCCTTCCCCCGGACAGAAGCTGCTGCAGCAGTTCGGTATAGTGAACAACCTCAAACTCCGCCCCGAACTCCGGGTACTCGTTCTTGAAGGTATAAAGGCAGTGGGGGGAGGTTGTGATTATCTTTTTCACGCCCTTTTCGCCGAACAGGCCGATGTTGTGCCGGGCCAGGCTGCCGAATTCCTCCTCGGCCCCGATTTTGCGGACCGACTCCCCGCAGCACTTCTCCTCGTTGCCGATGATGCCGAAGCTGACCCCCGCTGCCTTCAGCAGGTCGACGATGGACCTGGCCACCTTCTGGCCGCGGCCGTCGTAAGCCGAAGTGCAGCAGACGTACAGGAGGTATTCCTTGTCCGGGGTGAATTCCGGGACGTCGTGACCCTTGGTCCAGGCCACGCGATCATTTTTTTCCTGTGACCAGGGGTTGCCCTGGCTGTTGATGCTTCCCAGCACCGCCTTGAGGTTCTTGGGGATGCCGCCGGTCTCACAGATAACACTGCGCATGGACCTGACCACGTTGGGTATTTTTATCCCCCGGGGACACTTGACGCCGCACTGGTTGCAGGTTGTGCAGGCAAAAAGGTAATCGTCGGACTCGTACCCGTCGTATCCCAGCCTGCCCATGTGGAACATGGCCCGGACGTTGAATTCGGATTTTTCCTCCATCCTGCCCCAGGGGCAGGAACCGGTGCAGAGCCCGCACTGCATGCAAAGCTGTATTTCTTCGCCGCCGCTGGCCACGATGGCGTCTCTTACCTCGTCAAAAAGCATCAAAGGTTCGGACATTGATTTTCCTCCTTGCTCCCGGATTAAAAAATAAAGCCGCAAACTTGGCCGGAAACCCAAAACCGGAATCCGGACCCCAAAGACGCAAAAAATGCGGCACCCGTTATCTTCCGGCCTAAACCGCGCCCTGATTTAAACACGCGCAAACCCGGTGCATGCCACCCAACCATTCTGTCTGTCTTCCTGACTCCTGTTTCCCGGAACTTGATATTTTTAGGCAGAGTAAGAAATTTTTTGCCTCCTCATTTCCGGGAAAATATGGCAGGTAGCGGCCCTTCCCGGTCCGGAAAGGGCCGCGTCGGCGCCTAACCTGCAAGCAGCTTTTTGAATTCCTCGGTCATAATGGGGACGACTTCGAACAGGTCGCCCACTATTCCGTAATCCGCCACCTTGAAGATGTTTGCCTCGGGGTCCTTGTTGACGGCCACGATGCACTTGGAGGAGCTCATTCCGGCCAGGTGCTGGATGGCTCCCGATATTCCGCAGGCGATATATACAACCGGGGATACAGTCTTGCCGGTCTGGCCTACCTGGAAGCTGTGGGGTTTCCAGCCGGCGTCCACCGCCGCCCTGGAGGCTCCCACCGCTGCTCCCAGCACGTCGGCCAGGTCCTCCAGGATTTTGAAGTTTTCCGGGCCCTTCATGCCGCGGCCGCCCGAGACGATGATGTCGGCCTCGGTGAGTTCCGGCCTGGTGCTGATTTGAAGGACTATGTCCTTGATCGCCTGGCGGATGTCCCCCGTAGCGGTGTCCACGGCAACAACCTCGGCCGGCCGGCCGGCCTGGGTTCCCTCAATGGACAGTACGTTGGGGCGGATGGTAGCCATTACCGGGCGGGCCTCTGGGCATGAAGCCTTGACAAAGGCCTTACCGGCGTATATCGGTCGGGTAAAGACCAGTTGGCCGTCTTCCAGGGCCATGTCGGTACAGTCGGTCATCAGGCCGGTTCCCAGTTTCTGGGCCACCTGGGCGGCCAGGTCGCGGCCGGTCACGGTGCAGCCCATGAGTATGGCGCTGGGCTCTTTCTCCTTGGCCAGGCCGGCCAGGGCGTTGGCGTACCCGTCGGTGGTGTATTTCTCCAGGGCGTCGCTTTCCAGCACAAACACCTTGTCGGCGCCGTATTCCCCGAGGCCCGGGGCCAGGCCGGCCACTCCCTTGCCCGGCAGCACGGCGCAGAGTTCCTCGCCCAGGCTGTCGGCGATCTTTCGCCCGGCACTCAAAAGCTCGTAGGTTACCTTCTTAATTTTGCCGTCACGCTGTTCCACAAATACCCATATTCCTTTTGCCATATTCCTTGACCCTCCCTTTTAAGTTCCTGTCCTTATATAACCTTTGCTTCTTCCCGCAGGGCCTTAACCAGGTCGCGGGCGGCATCCGCAGGCTCGCCGGGAATGATTTTTCCGGCTGCCCGGGCCGAGGGCAGGAAATAACTCAGTGCCTTGACCTTGGGGGCAACCTGTCCGGCATCCAGGCCCAGGTCGGCCAGGGTCTTTTTCTCCATGGGCTTCTTCTTGGCCTGCATGATTCCCTTCATGGACGGATAGCGGGGCTCGTTGAGGCCCTTCTGGGCGGTGAAGACGGCCGGCAGGGCCACTTCCAACACCTGGCTGCCGCCCTCGATTTCCTTTGTGGCGGTGGCCTTGCCGTCGGCGATCTCCAGCTTGGTCACCACGTTTACCACGGGCAGGCCCAGTATTTCGGCCACCCGGCCGGCGACCTGGGCGGATCCGTCGTCGATTGCCCTGAAGCCGCCCAGTACAATGTCATACTGCAGCCCCGAAATGGCCTTGGCAAGAATGGTGGCGGTGGTAAACTCGTCCACTTCCTCCATGCCCGGGTCGACCAGCACAGCCTTGTCCGCACCCATGGCCAGGGCCTGGCGCAGGGCGTCCTGGGCTTCCGGTCCGCCCACGCTGACCACGGTGACTTCCCCGCCATGCTTTTCTTTGATCCTCAGGGCTTCCTCCACTGCAAACTCGCAGTAGGGATTCATGATCAGGCTCACACCCTGCTTGTTGATTTTGCCGTTGGCATCGAGGGCGATTTTAGCCTCGGTGTCAAAGGTCTGCTTCATGCACACTACGATATTCATACGCTTCCTCCTTTGCTGTAATAACTTTTGACCGCAGCCGCCCGGCCAACAACCCCTCAGCCGCAAGCTTCACCGGCATTCTCGGGCTCCGGGCAGACAGCCCGCAGCTGCAGCCGAATTGCTTATTTTAAGATGTTCGACGCGATGACGATGCGCTGGACCTCGCTGGTTCCCTCGTAAATCTCGGTGATCTTGGCGTCCCGCATCATCCGCTCCACCGGATATTCCCGGGTATAACCGTAGCCGCCGAATATCTGAACAGCCTTGGTCGTCACCGCCATCGCCGTTTCCGACGCGAACAGCTTGGCCATGGCCGATTGTTTCGAATATGGCTGCTTTGTATCTTTAAGGTACGCCGCCTGGTATACCAGCAGGCGGGCCGCTTCTATCTGTGTCGCCATGTCGGCCAGCATCCACTGCAGGCCCTGGTTTGCCGAAATTGGCTTCCCGAACTGCTCCCTGACCTTGCTGTAATTAAGGGCCTGATCGAAAGCTCCCTGTGCGATGCCCAGGGCCTGGGCGGCAATGCCTATCCGGCCGCCGTCAAGGGTCATCATGACTATCTTAAACCCCTGTCCTTCTTCACCCAGCAGGTTTTCGGCCGGAATCCGGCAATTTTCGAAAACCAGCTCGTAGGTTGCCGAGGCCCGGATGCCCATCTTGTGCTCCTTCTTTCCAAAGGTGAAGCCCGGGGTGCCCTTTTCCACGATAAAGGCGGAGATTCCCCTGTGTCCCTTGCTTCTGTCGGTGGACGCGAAAATCACGTATGTTTCGGCCAGGAAGGCGTTGGTGATAAAAATCTTGGTACCGTTCAGAACGAACTCGTTCCCTTCTTTTACGGCCGTTGTTTTCAGGGCGGCGGCGTCCGATCCTGCTGAAGGCTCAGTTAAGCCCATGGCCCCTATCTTTTCCCCGCTGCAGAGGGGCACCAGGTATTTCTTTTTCTGATCCTCGGTGCCAAAGGCGTATATCGGCCAGGCACAGAGGGAGGTGTGGGCCGACACCAGCACCCCGCTGGAGGCGCATATGCGGCTCAGCTCCTCCACCGCGATGGCGTAGCTGAGGTTGTCCATGCCCGCCCCCCCGTACTCCTCGGGATATGGTATGCCCGTCAGGCCCATTTCCGCCATCTTGTTCCACAGGCTTAAATCATATTCCTCTTTTTCATCCATTTCGGCCGCCTTGGGCGCGATCTCCGACTCGGCAAAATCACGCACCGTTTTGTTAAGCAGTTCCTGCTCTTCGGTTAACTTGAAAATCACAGCAACTCCTCCTTATCAGTGCTGGGATCGGTTGCTATCCAAAAAAAGGCCCTCCAATCCCTCCCCCGTTGTTAATGCAAATCATATGCCAGCTTTCCCTAATCCTCTCCTTTTGACTTGCATTTTTAATCCGCTGCGCTTGCAGTTTGACCTTTACCGAAACCTGGATACCCTAAAACCACCTCCTCAGAGCGCGGCCAAGGCCTGGTACAATCCTTCCACCGCTTGACTGAACAATCACTCATATACTTTAATATAAAAATATTTTAAAACATTATTAAAATCAATACCGTGGAGAAGTTTTTTGCCATAACCCAGGCCCCGGACATAATGATACTTCGACAGGAACAAGAGAAAGTCCTGTTTTTTATTGCAAAGATGAAGGGTTATCGGTGTATAGTTTTATTAACATGTTTCACGAAGCGACAGGGTGTAATAATTTTAAGGGGCTCCCCAGGAGAGCCCCCAGGCTGCCGACAAAGTCAACGTCAGCAGCTTTTAGTTTAAGCTCTAAAAAAGATTCACTTACAGCCGGATTTCAGGCTGTCCTGGCCCTTTCCAGGTGCCTGCCGATCGCTTCCTGGTATAGCTGCAGGTATTCCACAGCCGACTTGGCCCAGGAAAAATCATGGTCCATGGCGTTCCTGGCCAGCTTTGTCCACTGGGCCGGGTCGTCACGGTAAAGCTTCAGCGCCCTGGCGATGGCATGATAAAGCGCCCTCCCGTTGTATTCAGAAAAAACGAAGCCGTTTCCAGATCCCGTCACCGGGTTGTAGTCGTGGACGGTGTCCGCCAGTCCGCCGGTGGCTCTGACGATGGGAACGGTGCCATACCTCATGGCGATTAACTGCCCAAGCCCGCAGGGCTCAAACCTGGAGGGCATCAGAAACATGTCCGCCCCGGCGTAAATCCTCTGGGCCAGTATGGAATTGTAACCGATATACACCCCGGCCTTCTGCGGGTACCTTTCCTTAAGTTTCTTGAACATTTCCTCGTAATACCGGTCCCCGCTGCCCAGCACTGCAAGCTGGATATCCAGGTGCATCAGTTCCTCGGAAATTTCGGAAATCAGGTCCAGACCCTTCTGGTCCACCAGCCTCGAAATCAGCCCCATCACCGGAATGTCCCGGACCGGAAGACCCATTTCCTTCTGCAGGGCGTACTTGTTCTCCTTCTTGTTCTCTATGCTGTCCCGGTCGTAGTTGCGGTGAATGCGGTGGTCCGTCCTGGGGTTAAACTCATGGTAGTTTATCCCGTTGACAATACCGTACAGGTCGCGCGATCGCTTGCGCAGCAGCCCGTCCATGCGCTCGCCCAGTTCGGGCCTCTGAATTTCCGAGGCGTACGTCCGGCTGACCGTGTTTATTATGTCGGCATACTTTATCCCCATCTTCATGTAGCTTACCGTGCCGTAAAACTCCAGCCTGTCCGGAACAAAGTACTCGTCCCCGACTCCCAGAATTTTCAGGGCGGCACCGGGGAAGTTGCCCTGGTACTGCAGGTTGTGGATGGTAAACACCGTGGATATCCTGGAGTAAAACGGGTCATGCCGGTACCTGGTCTTGAGGAAAAAGGGTATCGGGCCGGTCTGCCAGTCATTGCAGTGAACGATGTCGGGCTGCCAGTTCAGTCGGGGAAGCATCTCCAGCAACCCCCGGCAGAAGAAGGCAAACCTCTCGGCATCGTCGGGGAACATGTACATGCCGTCCCGGTAAAAATAGTGGTGATTGTCCACCAGGTAGACAGGGACGGTTTTGTGATCTCCGTTGTACTGGGCCTCGACGGCCGCTTCCCTGACAATGGCGGTTTCCATCCGGCCGGCAAAATTAACCGGATAGTCCGTGCGGTACCTTCCGCCCTCGACGCCCTTATAGTGGGGCATGGCCACCCTGACGTCGTTTCCCGCGTGGTCGTTGGCAACGGTAGCCAGGGCCTTGGGAAGGGACCCGGCCACATCGGCCAACCCCCCGGTCTTGGCGAAGGGTACCACTTCCGACGACACCATCAATATCTTAAGGGGCCGGTCAAACATATTTCCCCACCTCTCGGTATTTTTTCGCGTATTCTCCGTCATACATCACAACGGTCTCCCGGAGGTCCGAGGCGGCCATCTCGGGCGGAGTTGGGTTGATGTAGTAGCCCGTGCCCAGTTCGAACCCCGCCGCGATGGTCAGCCTGGGAAGGATCTCCAGGTGCCAGTGAAAGTGGATGAGGTCCTCCCTGCCGGTGTTCACCGGCGCCGTGCTGATTACCAGGTTGTACGGTGGCCTGTTGAGGGCCGCCGTAAGTTTTTTCAGGGTGGTGCGGAGGACCGCGGACAGGTCGGCGACCTGGTCCTCCCTTATGAACCCAAAGTCCTGCTGGTGATCCCTGGGAATAATCCAGGTTTCAAAGGGGAACCTGGAGGCGAAGGGCGCGATGGATATGAATTTGCCGGTTTCAACCACGACCCGGTTTTGCTCCTGGATCTCCTGGACGATCATCTCGCACAAAATACAGCGCCCGGTTCTCCTGGCGTACCGGGTCAACCCTTCCAGTTTTCTTTCGATTTCAACGGGCACCAGCGGGGTGGCGATGATCTGGGAATGAGGGTGTTCCAGGGACGCCCCGGCTGTGTTGCCGTGGTTCTTAAAAACCTGTATGTATTTCAGCCTGGCGTCGCGCCTCAAATCCATGGACCTGTCCCGCCAGGCCCGGATCACCTCCTGGACCTGGTAGCCGTTCATGTCCTCCAGGGCCCTTCCGTGGTCCGGGGACTCCACCACCACCTCGTGGGCCCCGACCCCGTTCATCACGCAATACAGCCCCAACTGCCTGATTTCATCTCGTCCCTCTATTCTCACGGCGGGAAATTTGTTCGGCACGACCCTGACCCACCAGCCTGGCCTGTCCCTGGCGCTCTCCCTGTCCCGGTACGCCAGCACTTCCGGCGGTGTCTGCCACTCGTGATGCTCGCAGAGAGGGCAATCCCCCCCTTTTTTTTCATCCCGGGGAACCTTGAAATCATTGGGTCTCTTTCCCCTTTCGGTGGCAATCACAACCCATCTGTCCAAAACAGGGTCCTTTCTCCATTCCGGCACACAGATGCCCCCATTCCAGTCAGCCGCTGGCCTGCGCCTGCCCGGCCCGGTATTATTTAAAAATATATCGAGATTTAACACTTAATATTTTGAGCTTTCCGCAAAGCCGACGATTTTATGCAGTTGTCGGGGTTATTTGAGGTGAAAACGCCCCGGAAGGAATTCTACCCCGATTAATAGAATAATAGGTTAAAATTTGCGGAAACGTGTGGTGACCGCGGTGGGCGAAGAAGCCGTCAGCATCAAAGGAACCAGGAACGGCCTGGTGATTATCTTCAACCCCGACCGGGACATAGAAGAAATCAAAAGCAACTTGAAGTTAAAAATGGAAAGCTCCAGAGGATTCTTCAGGGGCGCCAAGTTCACCCTTTACACCTCCTCCAGCGGCGGGGACCACCGCTACGTCAGCGAACTGGAGGGAATCTGCCGGGAGTACGGGCTGATTCCCTCCCGGGAAGTGTCCTGGCTCCCTCCGGCCTGGGACCCGGATGAAGCCTCCGGTGCCAGAAGAAAAAGAACGACCGTTGTTCCCATCAGGCAGCAGGCCGCCCCGGACGGGGAGCAGGCCCTGCTGGTGGCCCGCACCCTAAGGTCCGGCCACAGAATATTCTCCCGGCTCAGCATCGTCGTCATGGGTGATGTCAACCCCGGCGCAGAGGTGATTTCTGAGGGCAGCATATACGTTTTGGGAAACTGCAAGGGAAGTGTTCACGCGGGCGCAGCCGGAAACCTGATGGCGGAGGTGGGAGCCCTTAAACTTCAGCCCGTGGTCTTGCGCATAGGTTCGGTCACCGCCGACACCCCCACCCCCGCAAACACCGCCGCGCCCACGGCGGCCAGGGTCCACCGGGGAAAAATAGTATTCTCCAGGCTGTAAGTGCTCCCGGGCAAGACTGCCAGAGGGTGAAAATTTCTTTCCAGCCAGGCTTTATTATAATATGACGCACATGGTCTTCTGTACAACAGGGAGCAGCCCCGGGGATTTACCCGGGGCTGCCTCTTTTCCGGCTACTTCGGTTCCATCTCTCTTTTGGCGGCCAGTATACCGATAATCGACTTGGCATCGCATATCTCGCCCCGGTCCGCCATTTCCAGGGCCACCTCCAGGGGAAGGAACTGAAGGCGGATAAATTCGTCCTCATCCGGGTGGTCTCCCCGGTAAGTCAGTTCCCTGGCCAGGTAAAGGTGCATTTTTTCGGTGGTAAAGCCCGGGGTGGTGTAAAAGCTGAACAGCAGTTTCATCTCCCCGGCTGTAAAGCCCGTCTCCTCCCTCAGCTCCCGCCCGGCGCAGAGGGCCGGGTCTTCGCCCCTTTCAATCTTTCCGGCCGGAACCTCCAACAGTTCCCGGCCGGCCGGGTGCCTGTACTGCCTGACCATGATGATTTCATTCCGGTCGGTCACCGGCACCACCGCCACCGCCCCGTCGTGCTCCACCACCTCCCTGGCGGTCCGCCGTCCGTTAGGCAGTTCCACCTGGTCCAGCCTAAGGTTTACAATTTTGCCTTGATAAATAGTTTCCGAGGACAATGTCTTTTCAAACAGCGGCATGCCATCCTCCCTTCCCGGCCGGACCCGTGCGTCCAGATTTCGCCTCCGGCAATCAGCCTCTACAGTCCGGCCAGCCTCTTCATTTCGTACACCGCCAGCCCCGGAAGAAGGGCATAGTCTTCCGTTTCCAGGTGAAAGGGTGCCGAGGCGTCATAAAGTACATTGCCCGATGGAGGGAACTCCTCGTCCCCCTCCCAGATAACGAAGGTTATGGGCACCTTCGGGAACACCTGGACGGTCACCGCCCAGTCCCCCACGTCCGCCCTGGTTCCGCCCAGCAGTTCTCCGGCTTTGACCAGCATCTCTGGCCTGGACCCGAAAATGGAAACCAGAGGCCTGATTGCCCGGTTGTTGAAGGGGCCGACGTATATCGATCCGTTCGGTAGTTCCTTGAAGGTAAGGTACCTTCCCGTCAGGCCGATGTGGCTGGCATGGGTAAGGTAATGCAGTATGCACACCCTGTACGTCAGCGAGACGCTTTCATTTCCCCGGGCCGGGGTGATTTCACCGTCCGGGTGGCTGACCAAGTATTCCCTGCCCAGAAAAGAAACCCGGAAAAGCCTGGTTTCCGGGTCGTACCCGACACCCGCCCTCCCGGCGGTATCCTCGGGGACGATTCCGGCAAATTCCGCCCTGGCCTTATCGTGGGCTGGGTTTAAATCTATCAGCGCCATTTTAACCTCCCGAGTATAATTTAACGAGTATAATTTAATTAGGAAATATTTACGACGCGCGGCCGCGGTTTTCCTTCCCCTTCCGGCCGGCGGGAACATCCCATCTGTGTTTTTCTGATTGTTTTGTTGTTCCTGTATTAATTTGGAGGAATTTTTCCGGGGGCCATAGAATAATAAATGCTGCCGCAGCAACTGTTATATTATTTTTCTGACAAAATATTTTTTTAGCAGGGAGGTTTTTGCGGTTTGATAGCCCGTGTCGGCATACCCAGTTCACTTTTTTATTATGTTCACTTTCCCATGTGGCAAACCTTTTTTTCCGAACTGGGCATCGAAGTGGTCACATCAGGTCAGACCACCAAGGGCCTGCTGGACGAAGGCGTCAAGGAGGCCCTGGCCGACGCCTGCGTTCCCATAAAGCTCTTTTTCGGCCACGTCATAGCCCTCAAGGACAAGGTCGATTATCTTTTCATACCCCGGGTTGTCTGCCTTAACCGCAAAACCATATACTGCCCCAAGTTTTTGGGGCTGCCCGACATGATCAGGCACGGACTCTCGGGCATACCGCCCATCATCGACGTGCAGATGGATAACCGGGAGGGGTGGGCCTCCCTTTGGAGGTCCTACCTGAAAATAGGCAGGATTTTCGGCAAAGGCAAAATGAAAATCCTTATGGCTTACCTTAAGGCCTGGGCGGTGGCCAAGCGCTTTCAATCCCTCCTGCTGGCCGGCATGCACCCGCCCGAGGCCATGGCCGTTTTGAAGGAGGGCGGCAGGGTTCAACCCCGGCACGATCACAAGGGGGGACTGGTGTTCGCCGTTCTGGGCTACCCCTACGAGGTGCACGACCAGTTTATCAGCGTGGGACTAGTTAAAAAGCTGAAAAAAATGGGCGTGTCCGTGATCACCATGGAAAACCTGTCGCCGAAAAAAATCGCCCGGGCCAACATCCTGGAGAAGAAAATGTTCTGGACCTTCAGCGATCTGGCCCTAAACGCGGCCTACTACCTTTTCAGGGAAGGGAAGGTGGACGGGATCATTCACCTCACTGCCTTCGGCTGCGGCCCCGACTCAATGGTTGACAAGCTGATGGAGCTTGCCTCCAAGGAATACCCGGAAATCCCGTACATGAGCGTAACCATCGACGAGCACACCGGTGACGCCGGCGTATCCACAAGGCTTGAAGCCTTCCTGGACATGGTCAAGAGAAAAAAGGAGGCGCAACAAGGTACATGCCCAAGGTAACCTTCCCGCGCATGGGAGAATCATGGCGGACCTTTAAAATGCTCATGAACGATCTGGGCAACGAAGTGGTGGTTCCGCCCAGGCCCAATAAAAGAACCCTGGACTACGGCGTCCGGTACGCTCCTGAATTCGCCTGCCTGCCCCTTAAAATACTGATGGGAACATATGTCGAAACCTGCCTGGAAGGGGCGGAGCTAATCGTTACCAGCGGCGGATCGGGCCCCTGCCGGGCCGGGCTCTATGGGCAGTTGCACAAGAAGATCCTAAACAGCATCGGCTTTCCCGTCGACATTATCGTCTTCGAGGCGCCCAAGAACCACCCCATCGACTTCCTGCGCAAGGTCAACCGTCTTAATGCCAGCCGGCTGTCCTACCGCGCCATCTGGGAGTGCATCAAGAGAGGATGGGAAAAACTCAAATACCTTGACGACGTGGAAAAGCTGACCCACGTGGTCCGCCCCAGGGAACTGGAAAAGGGAGCAACCACCAGGGTATACCGCAGGGTCCTGGAATGGATCGACATCGCCTATACCATGAGTGAAATCAAGGAGGCCGGCGAGGCGGCCCTCCAGGCCATCAGGTCGGTTCCCCAGGACGCGGAAAGAAAAGTCCTGAAAGTGGGTATAGTCGGTGAAATATACGTCCTGCTGGAGCCCGCCAGCAACCTGGAAATCGAAGAAACCCTGGGCATCCTGGGCGTGGAGGTTCACCGGTCGATGTTTCTCACGGGCTGGACCCAGGACAACACCGTCAAGGAAACCAGCGAAACCCTCTCGGTCAAGGACGCCGCCGCGCCGTACATTCCCTTATGCATCGGCGGCCACGGGCAGGAGTCGGTGGGCCACACGGTACTGTACGCCAAGGAGGGATATGACGGAGTCATCCAGCTGGCGCCCTTTACCTGCATCCCGGAAATTGTGGCCAGAACCATCCTCAATCGCGTGAGCAGGGTGCACAACATTCCGGTCCTGACCTTCTTCCTTGACGAGCAGACCGGCAAGGCCGGGATGACCACCCGCCTGGAGGCCTTCGTCGACCTCATGCGCAGGAAGAAAAGCCAGGCCGGCGCCCTGCACGCCCGGCCGGAAGTCGTTTAACCGGGCAGGCCGGGGAACACGGCATGGGTCCCTGCAACTTAGCCGAAAAAAATTGACAAAGAAGGTTATTTGACAATGACAGCCTACCTGGGAATCGACGTCGGATCGGTCAGCACCAATATCGTCGTGATCAACCAGGCCAGGGAAATACTGGCCGCCCTTTACATAAGAACCCGGGGCAGGCCCATCGAAGCCATCCTTTCAGGCCTGTCCGAAACCGCCGGCCTCCTCCCGCCCGGGGTGGAAATCGCCGGGGCGGGGTCCACCGGCAGCGGCCGATACCTGGCCGGAGTGATGGTCGGCGCGGACGTGATCAAAAATGAGATTACCGCCCACGCCGTGGCGGCCTCCATGTACGTGCCCGATGTCCAGACGGTGATAGAAATCGGCGGCCAGGACTCCAAGATCATCATCATGCGCAACGGGATAGTGACGGATTTCGCCATGAACACCGTTTGCGCGGCGGGAACCGGGTCCTTCCTGGACCAGCAGGCCTCCAGGCTGAACATACCTATCGCCGACTTCGGCGAGATGGCCCTAAGCTCCTCGGCCCCCGTCCGCATCGCTGGCCGCTGCACCGTCTTTGCCGAGTCCGACATGATCCACAAGCAACAGATGGGCCACAAGCTCAGCGACATCATCAACGGACTTTGTGAGGCCTTGGTCAGGAATTACCTCAACAACGTGGGCAAGGGCAAGGAAATACTGGCCCCGGTCGTCTTCCAAGGCGGCGTGGCGGCAAACGCGGGGATCAAAGCGGCCTTTGAAAGGGCCCTCAAGCTGCCCATCATCATCCCTAAACAATTCAGCGTTATGGGCGCCATCGGGGCCGCCCAGCTTGCCCGGGAAGAGGTGGAAAAAACCGGGCGGACAAACTTCAAGGGCTTCAAAATCGCCGGGCTCCCTTACCGGACCAGCAGCTTCGAGTGCGGGGGCTGCCCCAATAACTGCGAAATCGCCGAAATTTACGAGGAGGACAGGGTAATCGGCAGGTGGGGCGCCCGCTGCCAGCGGTGGGATGTGATGTAAGGCACAGGGCCCGTAACACCATTTGGAAGGGGCAACCCCCGGTTCGATTGGTTGTAAGGACCGCCCGTTAGGGCGGCTTTTTTACGCCTTTTTCGCGGCCGGCCGGGGCCGCACCGGGCAAAGAAAAAACAGTATCTAAAGGTGTCCTTTTAATCATACATAAAAATAATACGGATTTGTCGGGCGGGAGATAATATTCTGAGGGCCGGAATGCGGCCCCAAAAACCAAACCCGGGTTTTCACTATTCAGGCTAGCATTGTTTAGGGTAGCATTCCGCGCTGCTTAAGGAAGAGATCGGTACATGGCAGGAAAGCAGGTCAATTTGCTGCACCGGCTGTCCAGGCTCCACGGGGTGGAAACCGCCTACCGGGATGCGGCCGGCCAGCGCCGGCAGGCTTCGCCGGATTCCCTGCTGGCGGCGCTCCGGGCGCTGGGCGCGCCTCTGGAGGGGATGGACGACGTCCCGGAGGCAATCCGGGAACGCGTCAAGGAGATGTGGGAGAGATTCTGTGAACCGGTGGCCGTGTCCTGGGACGGCAGCCCAACCGGGATCCGCCTCCGCCTGCCCCCGGGAAGGCGGGGTCCCGTCGGTTGCAGAATGGATTTTGAAAGCGGGGAGGTTCTGCGCTGGACCATCCACCCGGACCGCCTGCCGCTGTTAAAGACCGTGCAAGTGGAAGGCGTGAATTATGAGCTCAGGCTGCTTTCCCTGCCCGGTAATCTACCCCCGGGATATCACCGGATCACCCTCGATATGCCGGGCCAAAAGCATGAGGTCACCGTCATCTCGGCCCCCCGGCGGGCATATGCCCCGCCGGCCCGGGGGCCCGGCGGCCAGGCCTGGGGAGTATTTCTTCCACTCTACGCCCTTCACTCGGCCCGGAGCTGGGGCGCCGGCGATTTCGGCGACCTGGAGTCGCTGCTGGACTGGGTCCGCAGGCTGGGAGGAAATTTTGCCGGCACCCTGCCGCTGCTGGCCTCCTTTCTAGACGAACCCTTTGAACCAAGCCCCTACTCCCCGGTCAGCCGCCTGTTCTGGAACGAATTTTACCTGGACATCGACCGGGTGGAGGAATTCAGGGTTTCCCCGGAAGTGCGGGAACTTACCGGTTCCGGGGCTTTTCTCGAGGAGATTGACGCCCTCAGGAAAGCCCCCCTGGTGGACTATCGCCGCGGAATGGCCGTCAAGCGAAGAATCCTGGAACTTTGCGCGATCAGGTGTTTCAATGAAAGCCCCGGCCGCCTCGAGGCCCTTCGGCGCTGGGCGGCGGGCAACCCGGCGGCGGTGGACTACGCCCGCTTCCGGGCAGCGGTGGAAAAGCGACGCGCCGCCTGGACCGAATGGCCCCATCGGATGCGGAAGGGCATCCTCCGGGTGGGTGACTTCGACCCCGGGGCCGAACGCTACCACCTCTACGTGCAGTGGCTGGCCCGCATGCAGCTGCGGGACCTCTCGGACCGGGCCCGTCAAAGGGGGCAGGCTCTCTACCTGGATCTTCCCCTGGGGGTGAGCAAATCCGGGTATGATGTCTGGCGCGAGCGGACGGCCTTTGTCCTGGGTGCCAGCAGCGGTGCGCCCCCGGACGCCTTCTTCAGCGGAGGCCAGGACTGGGGAATTCCCCCACTACACCCGGAACGGATCCGGGATCAGGGTTACCGCTACTACATCGCCTGCCTGCGCAACCAC
Source organism: Desulfovirgula sp. (assembly GCA_020725625.1). Classification (GTDB taxonomy): domain Bacteria; phylum Bacillota; class Desulfotomaculia; order Desulfotomaculales; family Desulfocucumaceae; genus JAILZP01. The sequence continues at coordinate 39,114 of DYET01000090.1, forward strand.
CTCAGCTATGCGGGATCTCTGCGCCTCGACCACGTGATGGGCCTGCACCGCCTTTATCTGGTGCCCGGGGGCCTGACCGCCAGCGAAGGGGTCTATGTCCGCTATCACGCCGAGGAGTTTTATGCCATCCTCGCCCTCGAGTCCCACCGGCACCGCGCGCTGCTGGTGGGAGAAGACCTGGGAACTGTGCCCGGCCGCGTCCGGACGGCCATGGCCAGCCACAATATACAACGGATGTACGTGCTGCCGTTCGAATACACCGCGGACCCGCGGAGGGCCCTGCGGCCGGTCCCCGCCGGCGCCCTGGCGGCCCTGAACACCCACGACATGCCGCCCTTCGCGGCCTTTTGGCTTCAAACGGGGAAAAAGCCCGGCCGCCGCCGGCTAGCCCTGCCCCTCTACCTGTATCGACGGGGGCGGCTGGCAGTCCCAACCTCCGGGGCAAAGGCCGTCATGCGCGCCTGCCTTGAATACCTGGCCGCCGGAAGAGCCCGCATTCTGCTGGTAAACCTCGAGGATCTATGGCTGGAAACCGCTCCCCAAAATCTTCCGGGCAGCACCGGCGAATACCCCAACTGGAGCCGAAAAGCACGATATTCCCTGGAGGAATTTTCCCGGGATCCCAGCGTGCTGGAGACACTTCGGGAAATCAATCGCCTGAGGACCGCCCGCCGCATAACGGGGCGGCGCAAGACCGGTTCCTCTGCCCGGGGGCTTTTTAGTCCGAAAGGAAGGTGTTGACCATGTCCGCCGGTTTAGGTCTGGGTGCGGTCTACCTGGGAGACGGCCGCTGCCGGTTCACCGTCTGGGCCCCGCTGGCCCGGAAAGTGGACCTGCACATTGTAGCGCCCCGGGGCCGCCTGATCCCCATGACCCGGGTGGAACGGGGCTATCACCGCACAGAGGTAACGGACGTGGAACCCGGAAGTCTTTATTTTTATATCCTGGACGGCCGAAAGGAAAGGCCGGACCCCGCTTCCCGGCACCAGCCCCGGGGTGTGCACGGCCCTTCCCGGGTGGTGGATCTACGCTCCTTCGCCTGGACTGACCGCTGCTGGTTCGGCCCGTCCCGGCAGGATCTGGTTTTCTACGAAATCCACGTCGGCATATACACACCTGAGGGAACATTTGAGGCCATTATTCCCCTTTTGGACGATCTGGCGGAACTGGGCGTCACCGTCCTGGAGCTGATGCCGGTGGCCCAGTTCCCGGGAAACCGCAACTGGGGTTACGACGGCGCATACCCCTTTGCGGTGCAAGATTCATACGGCGGCCCCGAGGGCTTAAGGCACCTTGTGGACGCCTGCCACAGCCGCGGGCTGGCGGTATTTCTCGACGTGGTTTACAATCACCTGGGTCCCGAGGGCAACTACCTGGGAGATTTCGGGCCTTACTTCACCGACCGTTACCTTACGCCCTGGGGAGCCGCCCTTAACTTTGACGGGCCTGGCAGCGACGAGGTGCGGCGGTTCTTCATCGAGAACGCCTTATACTGGCTGACGGAGTTCCACATCGACGGTTTAAGGCTGGACGCCGTCCATGCCATCACCGACAAATCCGCCCTGCCCTTCCTGGAGGAATTGGCCTCCACCGCCCAAGCACAGGGAAACCGGCTGGGACGAAGGGTCCACCTGGTGGCCGAGAGCGACCTGAACGATCCCCGGATAATCCGGCCCCGGGCCACCGGGGGCTTTGGTTTCGACGCCCAATGGAACGACGACTTTCACCACGCCCTGCACTCTCTGCTGACGGGCGAGCGGGACGGCTATTACCGGGACTTCGGGACCCTTGATCACCTGGCCCGGGCCCTCCGCGGGGGCTATGTATACACCGGCCAGTACTCAGCCTACCGCAGCAGACGGCACGGCCGCCGGCCGGACCCCGGCGACGCCTTGCGGTTTGTGGTTTTTTCACAAAACCACGACCAGGTGGGCAACCGCGCCCGCGGGGAGAGACTAGGGCGCCTGGTCGGCCTCGATGAATTGAAACTGGCAGCCTCGCTTGTGATCCTGTCTCCCTTCACGCCCCTGCTGTTCATGGGCGAGGAATACGGTGAAACCGCCCCCTTTCAATACTTTACCAGTTATACCGACCCGGACCTGGCGGAAGCGGTGCGCAAAGGCCGGCGGGAGGAGTTTGCCTGCTCCGGGTGGGAAGGCCGGGCTCCCGACCCCCAGGACGAGGCAACATTCCTGAACTCCAGGCTGAAACACGACCTCCGCCGGATGGAACCTCACTCCGCACTTTTCCGGTTTTACCGGGAACTTCTGCGGCTGCGCCGGGAAAATCCCGCCCTGGCGAGCACCAGCCTGGAGGACATGGAGGTTACCGCCCTTTACGGGGACCGGGTGATCTTCGTCCGGCGGTGGTCCGGTGAGGACGAGGTGTGGGCGGCCTTCTCCTTCAGCGGGAACCGGTCCCCGGTCTCACTTCCCGTGCCGGCAGGCCGGTGGCGTAAATTGCTGGACTCCGCCGAGGACGTCTGGCTGGGCGGCGGGAGCGAGACGCCCGAAGCCCTTGTATCCCGGGGAGAGGTCCGCATCTCCATAAGTCCAAAAGCGTGCCTCCTGTTCGGGCGCGTTAAGGAGGAATAAGTCTGATGGAAAAATATATCTGTATTCACGGCCATTTTTACCAGCCCCCGAGGGAAAACCCCTGGCTGGAGAACATTGAGCTCCAGGACTCGGCCTATCCCTACCACGACTGGAACGAGAGGATTACCGCAGAATGCTACGAACCGAACGCTGCCTCCCGAATATTGAACGGAGATGGCTGGATCAGAAAAATAGTAAACAATTATTCAAAAATCAGCTTTAATTTCGGCCCCACCCTGCTCTCCTGGATGGAAGCCAACGAGCCGGAGGTATACCAGGCCATAATCGAGGCCGACAGAAAAAGCCGGGAGAACTTTTCGGGGCACGGATCGGCCATCGCCCAGGCGTACAACCACATAATCATGCCCCTGGCCAACAGCCGCGACAAGTACACCCAGGTATTCTGGGGAATAAAGGACTTCGAACACCGCTTCGGGCGGAAACCGGAAGGAATGTGGCTGCCGGAGACGGCAGTGGATCTGGAAACCCTGGATATTATGGCGGATCTTGGCATCCGCTTCACCATCCTGGCTCCGTATCAGGCCCGGCGGGTGCGCAGGATCGGCGACAAGGGCTGGATTGACCCGGGGCCCGGGGGAATTGACACCACCATGCCCTACCGCGTCAACCTGCCCGGAGCAGACCGGGCGATCAGTGTGTTTTTTTACAACGGCGAAATTTCCCGGGCTGTCGCCTTCGAAAAACTGCTCTCCAACGGCGAGCGCTTCGCCAGGCGCCTTCTGGCCGCTTTCAGCGAAGAACCCGGGCCCCCGCGGCTGGTCAACATAGCCACCGACGGCGAGACCTACGGTCACCATCACCGGCACGGGGACATGGCGCTGGCCTACGCCGTCCATTACCTCGAGTCCAACAGGCTGGCCCGGATTACGAACTATGCGGAGTACCTGGAAAAGCACCCGCCCACCCACGAAGTGGAAATCAATGAAAACACCGCCTGGAGCTGCGCTCACGGGGTCGAACGCTGGCGGAACAACTGCGGCTGCAACTCCGGCATGCATCCCGGGTGGGGGCAGGCCTGGCGGGCCCCCCTGCGCAGCGCCCTGAACTGGCTGAGGAACAGCATGGCACCCCGTTACGAGGGGAAGGCGAAACAGTTCTTTAAGGACCCCTGGGCGGCGCGAAACGATTACATCTCGGTCATTCTCCGCCGCTCCCCCGAGGTTGCGGACAGTTTCCTGGAAAAACACTCCGGCCGCCGGCTAAACCCCGGGGAACGGACCGCAGCCCTGAAGCTTCTGGAAATGCAGCGTCACGCCATGCTCATGTACACCAGCTGCGGCTGGTTCTTTGACGATATTTCAGGGATCGAAACGGTGCAGGTAATCAAATACGCCGCCCGTGTTATCCAGCTTGCCCGGGACCTGTTCGACGCCGACCCGGAGCCCCATTTCCTCGGGATGCTGGCGCAGGCCAAAAGCAACATCCCCGAATACCGTGACGGCGCCCACATATACCAGAGGTTTGTCAGGCCGGCCATGGTCGACCTGCTCAAGGTAGGCGCCCATTACGCCATCTGCTCCCTTTTCGAGTCGTACGACAACTATTCCGGCATCTTCTGCTACGACGTCTACCGGGAAGATTTCAACAGCCGCCTGGCCGGAACGGCCAGGTTGTCCGCCGGGCGGGCCAGGGTGACTTCCAGAATCACCGGGGACTCGATGACCATCATCTACGGGGTGGTCAATCTGGGCAACCACAACGTGAACTGCGGCGTCAGGGAACACCGGGACGAAGAAACTTACCGGCAAATGGTGCAGGACCTGACGGCCGCCTTCGACCGGGGGGACTTTCCCGAAGTAATCCGCCTCCTGGACCAGCACTTCGAAGGGTCGACCTTCTCCTTGAAGGAGCTTTTCCGCGACAAGCAGCGGGTGGTCCTGGAAACTATCCTCGAAAACACCCTGGCCGAGGTGACGGCCGGATACCAGCGCGTATACGGCCACCATGCGCCCCTGATGCGCTTTTTAAAGGACATTGACATTCCCCAGCCCCGCGGGCTGTCCGCCGCCGCCGAAATCGTGCTGAACACCAGCCTTCGCCGGGCCTTCGACGGCGATCCCCTGGACATCGATCGCATCAGGGCCCTTCTGGACGAGGCGGAAATGTCAGGCATTCCGCTGGACGGCGCCGGGCTCGGGTACGTCCTGGAGCAGACCCTGGGGCGAATGGGGGACCGCCTCCGCCATCAGCCCGCCGATCCTGCCCTGATGGCCCACCTGGACGAAGTGGTGGGCCTGGTCCGGTCCCTTCCCTTCGAGGTCGATCTCTGGAAGTTGCAAAACATCTATTACGGGTTGCTGCAGGCGGTCTGTCCGGAGTTCAGGAAAAAGGCCGCGGAGGGCGACCGGGACGCCGGGGCGTGGCTTGAGCGGTTCAACGCCCTGGGAGACAAACTCCTCATCCGGAGAGGCAAATAAAATGACCAGCCAGCGGATCCCCTCCGCCACGTACAGAGTGCAGTTCAACCGGAACTTCGGTTTTCTTCAGGCTGCCGGCCTGTTGCCGTACCTGCACGCCCTGGGGGTGTCCGACCTTTACGCCTCTCCCCTGCTCAAGGCCAGGCCGGGAAGCCCCCACGGATACGACGTAACCGACCCCGCCCGGCTGAACCCGGAACTCGGGGGCGACGGAGATTTCTCCAAGCTTGTGGAGGGCCTGGGGCGGCACGGGATGGGGCTGCTGCTGGACATAGTGCCCAACCACATGGCCGCCAGCAGTGAAAACCCCTGGTTCCGGGATGTTCTTCAAAACGGTGAAAACTCGCCTTTCGCAGCCTACTTCGACATCGACTGGCGGCCCCTCAGGCCGGGGCTGGCGGGAAAAGTGCTGCTTCCCATCCTGGGGGAGCCTTACGGCAGGGTTCTTGAAAACCGGGAGCTGTCCCTTGAGCTGGCGGAGGACGGCTTTTGGGTGACATATCACGACAGGAGGCTGCCGCTGAGCCCCGGATCAACAAAGCGGATCCTGAACGTCTGGGCCGGTCTGCTTGCCGCCTCCCTGGGGCCCGACCACCCCGCAACTCCCCAGATCGATCAACTGCGGCAGGCCTTGAAAACTAATAACCCATCCGCCGCGGAAAACAATCCCCCCGCGGCTGCCATAACAGGCGCGGTTAAGATCTTTTGGCGCCTGCGTAGTAGCTTTCCGGAAATCAGGGCGTTCCTGGACGGGAACCTGGAAGCCTTAAACGGCACCAGGGGAGACCCCCGAAGCTTCGACCTGCTGGACGGGATTCTGGCGGAACAGTTCTACCGGCTTGCCTTCTGGCGTACTGCCGGCGAGGATATAAACTACCGCCGCTTTTTTGACGTTAGCGACCTGGTCTCGATCCGGACGGAGGTTGAAGAAGTGTTTGAAGCCTGCCACTCACTGGTACTCGACCTGGCCGGGTCGGGGCGGGTCACCGGGCTGCGGATCGACCATATCGACGGGCTGTACGACCCGGGGGCCTACCTGGCCAGGCTCAGGGAGCGGCTGCCTCCCGGTGTTTACGTGGTCGTCGAAAAAATCCTGGGGGACGGCGAGGAAATTCCCGCCCGCTGGCAGGCCTGCGGGACAACGGGCTATGATTTCCTCAACAAACTCAACGGCATCTTCGTGGACCGGCAGGGAATCCCGATCCTGGCCGATCTCTATGTCCGGGCAAGCGGGCTTGCGGAGGATTTTGAAACGGTGGCTTATTCCCAAAAAAAACGCGTAATGGAGGATCTTTTCCCCGCTGGGGTGCGCGCCCTGGTGCGGCGGCTGGGCCTCCTGGCCGAGGAGGACCGGTTCGGCCGCGATCTCACCCTGGCCGAACTTGAACAGGCCCTTGTGGAAATCACCGCCTGTCTCAAAGTATACCGGACCTACACCCGCGATTTCACGGTGGCCGCCCCGGACCGGGACTCCATCAACCGGGCCGCCGCGGAAGCCGTCCTGAGGCGTCCGCCCGCCGCCCGGGCCTGCCGTTTCCTGCGCAGCGTACTGCTCCTGGAATTCCCGGACAACGCCCCGGCCGGCCGGAAGGCGGCCTGGCTGGAGTTCGTCATGCGCTGGCAGCAACTCACCGGCCCGGTTATGGCCAAAGGTTACGAAGACACCGCTCTCTATCTCTTCAACCGGCTGGTATCCCTCAATGAAGTGGGCGGCGATCCCGGATCCACCGGGACAACGGTGCAGGATTTTCACCTCTTCAACAAGTCCAGGCGGGACCGCTGGCCTCACACCATGAACGCCACATCCACCCACGACACCAAGCGGAGTGAAGATGTGAGGGCAAGGATTAACGTCCTGTCGGAGATCCCGGCCGCCTGGGCGGTCCGGGTGGAACGCTGGCGCCGCTGGAACCAGGCCAAAAAGCCGGCCTTAAACGGCCGGCCCGTGCCCGACGGAAACACCGAGCTGTTCATCTATCAAACGCTGGTGGGCGCCTGGCCTTTGCGGGAGGAAGAACTGCCCGGGTTTAAGGAACGCTTCCTGGACTACCTGGTGAAGGCGTCCCGGGAGGCGAAAAGCCGCACCAGCTGGGTCCGCCCGGACCCGGATTACGAAGAAGGTCTCAGGGAATTCGCCGCGTCCATTCTCGACCTGGTGGACGAAAACCTTTTTCTGCGCGACTTCAGGGAGTTCCAGCGGGTGGTGGCCTTCTACGGCGCCCTGGGATCGCTGGGGCAGGTGCTTCTTAAAATCGCCTCCCCCGGCGTACCCGACTTCTACCAGGGAACGGAACTTTGGAATTTCAGCCTGGTCGACCCGGACAACCGCCGCCCTGTTGACTTCCGTCATTTGTCCGGGATCTTGGCGGGGCTGAAGTCCGAGGAGTCCCGGGGGCTGCTTCCCCTGGCCAGAAAACTTTTATCCGGCTGGGAGGACGGCCGGGTAAAACTATACCTGACTTACAGGGCGCTGAATTTCCGCAAGGTTCACAGGGAACTGTTCACCCGGGGCGAATATACACCCCTGGAGGTGAAGGGCCACGGGCAGGATCACGCCTGTGCCTTCGCCAGGCACCTGGGAGGCCGGTGGGTTCTGGCCGCCGCCCCCCGCCTGCTGGCCCGGCTTGCAACGGCCCTTAAGGCGCCGCAGGAAAGGGGTGACCTGCCGGCCGCCGGCAGGATGCCGGAAGATCCGGCCTGGGGAGAAAGCTGCCTCGTCTTGCCCGAACAGGCGCCGGCCGTCTGGCGCAACATCTTTACGGGCGAGGCGGTGGCCGCCGCCCCGGCCGGCCATGACCCGCAGTCCTCCCGGAGAATTATCCGTCTGGCCGACGTGTTCCGGGATTTTCCCGCCGCGCTGCTGGCGGGGGAGTGAAAAAATAAAAAAATAATTAATGCTGCTGTCAAACACATGAAGCCAAGCCGATGAAAGGAGTTCGAGAGACGGTGGGATTTGGACTCAAGGATTACGAGAGTGTGGCTGTCAGCGTGGTTATCGACAAAATCAAACGGCTGGGAGAAAACCTGCAGGGATATTCCGTATTACACATCAACTCCACCAGGTACGGCGGCGGCGTGGCCGAAATCCTCCACTCACTGGTGCCCCTGATGCAGGAGGTGGGGCTGGACGCAAGGTGGTCGGTTCTGGAAGGAGACCAGGATTTTTTCAACGCCACCAAGCAGTTCCACAACGGGCTTCACGGGCAGCCCGTGAACGTGACCGGAAGGATGATGGAAAGCTTTCTCGCCACGGCTAAAAGGAACCGGCAGCTGGTGGCGGGAGAAAATGACCTGGTGGTAATCCACGACCAGCAACCCCTGGGCCTGACGGCCTTTCGGGGCGACTCCGGCAGCCGCTGGCTCTGGTACTGCCACATCGACCCCAGCCATGCCGTGCCGCCGGTTTGGTACTTTCTGGCGCCCATGGCGGCCGCCTGCGATGCGGCGGTGTTCCACCTCCCGGAATATGCCCGGGACCTCCCGGTGCTCCAGTATTTCATGCCCCCGGCCATCGACCCCCTGTCCGACAAAAACAGAGACGTCTCCCAGGAGGAGTACGACACCGTCCTGAACAACCTGGGAGTTGACCCGGAAGGGCCGCCGGTTATCCTCCAGGTCTCCCGCTTCGACCGGCTGAAGGACCCGGTGGGCCTGATCCAGGCCTTTAAACTGGTGAAAAAAACAAGGGAATGCAGGCTCATACTGGCCGGGGGCAGCGCCGAGGACGACCCCGAGGGCGCGGCTGTTCTCGACGAGGTCCGGGCAGCCGCGGACGGAGACCCCGAAATCAGTATTCTCGCCCTGTCCCCGGACGCCAACCTGGAAATCAACGTGCTTCAGCGGCGCGCCGACATAGTGGTCCAGAAGTCCCTGCGCGAGGGTTTCGGCCTGACCGCCACCGAGGCCCTGTGGAAGGGCAAGCCCCTGGTGGCAACACCCACTGGAGGCCTGGCCCACCAGGTGCTGGACGAAAAGACAGGACTGTCCGCCCGGACTGTGGAGGAGACCGCCGCCCAGATCGACCGCCTGATCGGGGACCCCGAGCTGGGGAGGCGCCTGGGCGCCGACGGGCGCGAGCACGTGCGCCAGAACTATATCCTTCCGGTCTACCTGCGCAACTGGCTGAGGCTCCTGACCCTGATTAGCGGGCGGGGCCGCTGACTGCCCCGGCGGGAGTGCGGTGCATGCCCCTGGCGTGTTTGTCCCGCCCCGACCCGCCGACGGATCCGGTTTTCACCAGAACGGTTTTCTGGTAAAATAAATCAGGCGCTTCCCGGTGCACCGGAGCGGTTGAACCTGATCGCCCGGCCGGGAATCCGGCCCGGTGAAAAGAGGTGAAATTTTTGACCCGGTCTGTGCTGGCCAATTTTGTGTACGTCAGCATGCTGATTTTTATGATTTTTTCGGCCGTCTGGGTTATGGCTGACTCCCGCAGGAGGGGCAGGCCCTGGGGTGAGACACTGGCCTGGGGTCTGTTTGCCGGGTGGTTTATCGGGCTGGGCCTGATTGTGTACATTTACTGGAACCGGAAATTTTCAGACCGACTTTAGGCCGCCGGTGGCGGCCTGAAGTATTTGTAAATGATTGTTGACAGTTTTTTTCAATGTATATTCTTGTTCACAGGCGCGAGTTTTAATCGTCCCCAAAACCCCGCCCCCCAAAGCAAAACAAGCGTTGGTACGGATATTGCATGCCATAAGTTAGTTGGATAAAGGGTTCGAGAAATTACTGAAAACGGCTGCCGACAGCCGTGATGATAGGAGTTGGTGCAGTTGTCACGGTCAGTAATTTTAAGCGCCGTACGCACGCCTTTCGGAAGGCTGGGCGGCGGCCTGTCTTCCCTCAAGGCCGCCGATCTGGGAGGGCTGGTGATCAGGGAAGCTATAAAAAGGGCGGGCATAGAAGACACCTCCATCGACAACGTGATTATGGGGATGGTCCTGCAGGGCGGCGCCGGGCAGATTCCCTCCCGCCAGGCCACCGTCAACGCCGGCCTGCCGTGGGAAACACCGTCCGACACCGTTAACAAGGTCTGCGCATCGGGACTGCGCAGCGTGATCATGGCCGACCAGGCGATCAGGGCCGGAGACGCCCACATACTGGTGGCCGGCGGCATGGAGAGCATGAGCAACGCCCCGTATTTCGTCCGGGCCAGGTGGGGGCTGCGCATGGGAGACGCCAATTTTACCGACCTGATGATTCACGACGGCCTCTGGTGCGCCTTTCACAACCGGCACATGGCCGTCCACGGCGGCAAGGTGGCCAGGGAATACGGCATTTCCCGGGAGGAACAGGACCAGTGGGCCTTAAGAAGCCACCTGCGGGCAGTTGCGGCACAGGACGGCGGAAACCTGGACGCCGAGGTGATGCCGGTTTCAGTTCCCCAGAAAAAGGGCGACCCAGTACAGGTGTCCAGGGACGAAGGCCCCCGCCGGGACACCTCCATCGAGGCTCTGAGAAAGCTGCCGCCCATCTTTGATCCGGAAAACACGGTCACTGCAGGCAACGCCCCGGGCGTAAACGACGGCGCCGGGGCGCTGGTGGTAGCCTCGGAAGAAAAGGCGGCCGAACTGGGCATCCGCCCCCTGGCCGCCATCCTGGGCCACGCCGCCGTCTCCCGGGAGGCCTCCTACATTGCCACCGTACCCGGCCTTTCCATTAACAAGCTTCTCTCCAAAATGAACATGAATGTGGGCCAGGTCGATCTTTTCGAGATCAACGAGGCCTTTGCCGCGGTAACCCTGGTGAGCTCCAGGATAGCTGAAATAGACCACGAAAAAATCAACGTCAACGGCGGGGCGGTGGCCTTCGGGCACCCCATTGGGGCCAGCGGGGCAAGAATCCTGATGACCCTGATCTATGAGCTGCGCCGCCGCGGCGGCGGGATCGGCGTGGCTGCCATATGCAGCGGGGCGGCCCAGGGGGATGCGGTAATGGTCCGGGTGTAACTCGCCGGTCGGAATCCAGAATCCAGAAGCCAGAAGCCGGAATGGGAAAAGCCGGAATGAGGGTATTTTCATGATTCGTGGTACCGCTTTAGCGGCATTAGGGTCCGGATTCTACTCTGAAAAACAATATGCCGGAGTATACGTAGGGGGTGGATTCCAAAGCCGA
>DYET01000014.1 GCA_020725625.1 Desulfovirgula sp.
CTCCCACCTCCGGCCTCCGACTTCCAAAATGGCAGGCCGTAAGCGACAAGCCTAGAGCTGGTTCAGCCGGAGGATTGAGTAGCGAGGCTTTAATCCGCCCCCGACTCCGAATTTTCATTGTTCGTGGTGCCGTAATTTTACGGCATGGAGGTCTGGACTGAAAAACAAACAAAATTATCCGGGAGGGATTAGAGTGTCCAGCAAGGTTATCGTCACAGCCGCCATCACCGGCGCCATCCACACTCCGTCCATGAGTCCTTACCTGCCCATCACTCCCAGGCAAATCGCCGACGAGGCGGTCAGGGCTTACGAAGAGGGAGCGGCGGTGGCCCACATCCATGTCCGCAATCCGGAAAACGGCCTGCCGGTCTCGGACCTGGATTTGTTCAGGGAAGTGGTTGCCGAGGTTAAGAGCCGGTGCAACATAATTCTCTGCCTGACCACCGGGGGCAGCCTGGGAGCGACCACCGCCCAGAGGGTTGCGGTGGTCCCCACCTTCAAGCCCGAGTTGGCCTCCTTCAACTTCGGATCCATAAACTTTGCCCTTTTCCACGTGCTTTCCAACAAGAACCTGGAGTTTAAATACGAGTGGGAAAAGCAGTACCTCGGCATGACCGAGGACTTCATCTTTCCCAACACCTTCAAAACCATGCGCGAATACTGCCAGTACTTTAACGAAAACGACACCAAGCCCGAGCTGGAGGTATACGACCTGGGCATGATCAACAACGTGGCCTTCATGCTGGAAAAGGGCCACCTGAAGAAGCCGGTCTACATTCAGTTTGTGCTGGGCATCCTGGGCGCCGCCCCGGCAACCCTGGAAAACCTCATGTTCTTCCACCAGACCGCCAGGAACGTAATCGGTGATTTCACCTGGTCGGTCTGCGCCGCCGGCCGCCACCAGATCAACATGTGCACCGCGGCCCTGCTGATGGGCGGCAACGTCCGGGTCGGGCTGGAGGACAACCTCTATCTGGAAAAGGGGGTCATGGCCAGGAGCAACGCCGAACAGGTGGCCAAAATAGTGCGCATCGCCAGGGAACTGGGAAGGGAGCCGGCCAGTCCCGACGAGGCCAGGCGCATCCTGGGCCTGAAGGGCCTGGACAGGGTCAACTACTAGGGAGGTGGTTTCATTGACAGTGAAAAATATTAAAAATATAGCCGTTATCGGTTCCGGCCTGATGGGCCACGGCATAGGCATGACCTATGCCATGGCCGGCTACAGCGTGGTGTTGAACGACGTCAGTGACGCCATCCTGGAAAACGCGTTGGACCACATCAGGCACAACCTGGAAACCTTCCATGAAAGCGAACTGATTAAAAAGGAAGACATCGGGGAAACCCTGTCCCGGATCTCCACCACCACCGACCTGGAAAAGGCGGCGGTTGATGCGGATTTCGTCACCGAGGCCATCGTGGAGGACATCGGGGCCAAGAAAAAGCTCTTCCATGCCCTGGACGCCCTGTGCCCGCCGCACACCATCATTGCCAGCAACACCTCGTCGCTGTTAATCAGCGAGTTCGGGGCCGGGACAAAAAGGGAGGACAGGCAGGTGATCACCCACTGGTTCAACCCTCCCCATATCGTGCCCGTGGTTGAAATAGTCAAGAGCCCGAAAACTTCCGACGAAACGGTGGACACCGCCTATACCCTGTTGAAAAAGGCCAGGAAATTCCCGGTCAAGGTTTTGAAGGAAATCCCCGGCTTTCTGGTCAACCGCGTGCAGTCGGCGGCCATCCGGGAGGTCTGGTCCCTCTGGGAGCAAGGAATCGCCAGCGTGGAGGACATAGACCTGGCCATCAAGGGAAGCTTCGGGTTCCGCCTGGCCAGCCTGGGACCGCTGCAGATCTGCGACCTGGGGGGCCTGGACCTCTGGTACCGGGTGGGCCAGAACCTGATGAAGGCGATCAACAGCTCCACCGAACCCTCGCCGGCGGTGAAGGAAAAGGTGGAGAGGGGAGAATTGGGCCTGAAAACCGGAAGGGGCTTTTACAGTTACGATGCCGACTACCTCAAGGCCGGCTGGGACCAAGTGGTGAAAAAAAGGGACCGCGAGTTTCTCCGGCGGCTGAAAAACCTGTACTGGGCTGAATAGGCGGGACAAGGGCGAAAGCCTTACCCGCCGGGCAGCGACATGCGCTGAACAAGATGCCACCGGGAGGTGATCAGCGGAAGGGATCCGGAAAAACCATCAACAGAGCCGGAAACAATACTGGCAAGGTGGTGGGGCCGGACCTGCATAAACAACTTACTGTATGTACTAAATTGCGCAATAATTATGTATTGTCGCGAAAGGGTGAAATTTATGACAATGCCTCAGTCGAGTGTAAAAGCCCAGCAGAGCCGTCTTGACCGTTTTGCCAGGTTTGCGGAAGGGATAGTGCCGGACGCCATTACCGCCTCGATTATATTCCTGGTCATCCTTTTTGCACTTTCGCTGGCCTTCGGAAACACGGTTCAGAAGACCATGGATGCGTATTACAAGGGCCTGTGGATGCTGCTGGCCTTCACCATGCAGATGACCCTGATTATAACCCTGGCCTCGGTATTCGGTTCCACTCCCCTGTTCAGGCGCATTATAATCTCGCTCTCCAGGGTCCCTCAAAACCGTTTTCAGGTTCAGACGCTGGGTGTCTTGCTTGTATCAATTCTTGGGTATTTCTACTGGGGGCTTGCCATTGCCTTGTCCCCCATTATCGCCGTGTATTTCTGCAACGAGGCCGAGAAGAAGGGAATAAAAGTCGACTTTCTCTTTACTATGGCGGCCTTTTACGCGGCCAGCTCCGTCTGGCAGTACGGTTTTTCTTCCAGCGAGGCCCTGCTGATGGTAACCCCCGGCCACTTCCTGGAAAAAGTGACGGGGATTATGCCCCTGAGCACCACCATATGGTCGCCGGCGGCCATCGTTCAAGTTGTTGCCTTCACTGTCATACTGATTGTGGCATCCAGCCTGTTTACGCCCAGGAACGCCAGGCCCATTTCCGAATATCCCGACGCCCAGAAGTTGACCGAGGCCAACATCGTCGGCGAATATATGGTTACAAGCACCGGCGTGGGGGAAGCAAAGGGACTGACTTACTCCGAGCGGCTGGAAAGGTATACATTTATTTCGATTATACTCTGCGTTGCGCTGGTTGGCTGGCTGTATTACCACTTCGGGGTGAAAAAATTAAGCCTGGACTTGAACTCCCTGAACGCCATCTTCCTGCTGCTCTGTTTCCTTCTGCATAAAAATGTCTTTAACTTTACAAGGGCCCTGCAGGAAGGTGTGAAGTCCTCCTGGTCGGTTATCGTGATCTACCACCTGTACGCCGCCCTGGCGGGGATAATCCAGTTCACAAATATAGGAGAAAAATTTGCGGGCTTCTTTGCCGCCATTTCAACGCCGTACACCTTTCCCCTGCTGATGGCCATTGCCGGCACCGCCATCGCCATCTTCGTCCCGTCCAGCGGGGGGCAGTGGGTCATTCAGGGCTTTATCACCTGTAAAGCGGCCGAAGCCGTTGGAGTAACCTATCAGCGGGGCATGCTGTCGCTGATGGTGGGCGACCAGATGGGCAACCTGATTTCCCCGTTCTGGTACGTGGTTGTGGCCGGCATCGCCCGGATAGACTTCAGGAAGTTCTTTGGCTACGGCTTGATATTCTCGGCTTTCTGGTTTATCCTGGGCGTCCTGGTTTTCACCTTCCTGCCGTGCTAGGCTTCTTGGCCAGGTTTAAGTATTACCATAATATTTATAGGTGTGGGGGTCACTGCTATTTCCCCACACCTCACTTTTTTTCATGTATCCTTGAAAGCTGTGAGCACTTCAGCAGTCAGCAGTCCTATTTCATTCCGGCTCCTGAATTCTGAATTCCGTATTCTAACGAAAGTGCCGGCCCAGCTCCGAGGCGTACCTGCTGCCGACACTTGCTGCATTAAGCCTCAGCCATTCACTGAGCCTTGTCCGCCCGCCGGGGGGATGAGGAGAAACCAGCAGGCCGGCCATCAGCCCCCGGACCTCGTCCCGGGTGAGCACCACGTCCCCAACCGCCAGGCCAATCAGGCGGGAAAGGAAAAGGGCCAGTTCGGGTGTCAGGTGAACGATCCTGGCCCTGCTGCCCACACTGCCGGCGATTAACCGCACCAATTCGTCAATGGTAAAGATTTCCGGCCCCACAGCGTCCAGGATGACATTTTCGTCCTGGTGGGCCGCGTTTACGGCCAGTTCTGCCATGTCCTCCACGAAGACCGGCTGCAGCCGGTAATCTCCCTTCCCCGGCACGGCAAAGACCGGGAACCGCCTGAGCAGCCAGGCGATGTTGTTGATCAGGATGTCCCCGGGGCCGAAGATTACGGTGGGCCTGATGATGGCATAAGACAGCCCGGACTGCACAATGGCCTTTTCCAGGACCCCTTTTCCCCTGAAATAGGGAAAGGGAGAATCCTCCGAGGCGCTGCAGATGCTGACATGGACAATTCTGCGCAGGCCGGCCTCCACACAGGCCCCGATCAGGGCCCTGGTGTTCTCCACGGCCAGGTCGTAGGTTGTCTGCCCCCGGTTAAAGCGCACCCAGTACGTGTTGTACAGGGTGGTGGCCCCGCGCAGGCTCTCCGCCAGCCGGTCCGGCTTGTCAAAGTTGAAGGGGAATGCCTCCACCCGCTCACTGAAGGGGTTGGGGCGGTCCAGGTGCCCGGTCAGGGTCCGCACCCGCTTTCCCATTTGCAGCAACCGGCGCGTTATATACCTGCCGGTGTAGCCGAAGGCCCCGGTGACCACGTTTAATTCCGGATTCGCCATCACAAATATACCCCCTTTTTTTCTTTCAGGCAGCCACCGGCAGGCTGCACCGGTCAGTTTTTGTCGGCGGTACCACGCCACGGTCCTTGGAAACATTGCAGGATCGGCATCCCCGGCACCAGGCACCCGGGTCGCGGCGGCATGACTGCCGGGGCGCTACTGGATCAGCCTTTTCTTCACCATGACCATGGGAAACCGGATGGTGACCAGTACAAACACCGCCAGCCAGGCCAAATCGGCCAGAACCGACCGGGTCACCTGACCCAGCACCAGAGGCCTGATTACCTCCACGGCGTGATAAAGGGGAGTGAACCAGGGAAGGACCCTCACCCCCGGCGGCAGGTTTTCCACCGGGAAGAAAACCCCGGCGAACAGAAACATGGGCGAGATAAAGAGGGTGAAAAAGTAACCGAAGGAATCATAGTTGGGAGCTATGCTGGTCCAAATCATGGACAGGATGGAGAACGACATGGCCATCAGGGCCAGGGGCAGCGGGACCAGCAGGGCCCAGGGGGACTTGACCAGCCCGAATGCCGCCACCACCGCGAAAAATACCGTCCCGTAAAGAACCCCCTTAAAGGTCCCGTAGAGGATTTCCCCGGTCACCACGTCGTCCATGCTCACCGGGGTGGCCACCATCCCGTGGAAGGTCTTCTTGTAGGCCATCCTGGCAAAGCTGTCGTAGGTCATTTCGTAAGTGGTGGAGAACATGGACGAGGAGGCGATCAGGGCCGGGGCTAGGAATTCAATATAGGCCAGCCCGTTGATCCGGGTCACATAGATGCCCAGCCCGAAACCCAGGGCCCAAAGGTAAAGCACAGGTTCTACAAAGTTGAACATGATGTTGGCCTTCCAGGTCTTCCCGAAGACCACGAGATTGCGGTGAAAAACTCTCAGTACCAGGTGCCAGGACAAATCCGGCGGAGTCAGCAGTTCCCTGAAAAATTCATTTTTAGACGCCATGCCAAAAGTACCCTTTTCTCATTTATTCACCCGGCCCCCTTCCAGGGACTCCCCGGTAAGCTTCAGGAAGACGTCTTCCAGGTTGGTGGGCCTGAGCCTGCGGTAGTATATGGACACTCCCTGCCTGAGCGCCCTTTCGGAAATTTTTTCGGCAAGATCTTTTCCGTAGTCGGAAAAAAACACCAGGTCGTCCCCTAGGGTCTGCCGGGCTTTGATTAGATCCCCGTACCCCTCCGCCAGGGAGTCCCGCCAGACCGGATCGACCCCCAGTTCCAGGGCGTCCTTGCCAACGTGCCGGTCGACAAGATCCCGCGGCGTCCCCTCTTCGATAATCTCTCCCCGGTGGATAATGATCAGCCGGTCGCAGATCTGGCTGGCCTCCTCCAGGTAGTGGGTAGTCAGGATCATGGTAGTTCCCGATTCTTTCAGCTTTCTGAGTCGCTGCCAGACCAGGTGGCGGGCGTAAGGGTCCAGGCCGGTGGTGGGCTCATCCAGGATCAGCAGTTCAGGCCGGTTTACCAGCGCCCTTCCTATGGTCAGGCGGCGCCTGAGTCCACCCGACAGGTTATTCACCACCTCTTCGGACCTCTCGGCCAGTTCCATGAAGTCAAGAATTTCGGCAGCCCTTCTCAAGGCCTGATCCTTTCTCAGCCTGAAGTAACCGGCATAGACCAACAGGTTCTCCATGACGGACAGTTCCGGGTCCAGGTTGTCCTCCTGGGGGACCACCCCGATCCTGGCTTTGATCTTCCTGGCCCCGCTGCCTATGTCCCGGCCGAATACCTCCAGCCTCCCGGAAGTAACCGGGGAAAAACCGTAAATCATCCTGACTACGGAGGTTTTGCCCGCCCCGTTGGGCCCCAGCAGTCCGAAGCATTCCCCCCGGCGGACTGCGAAGTTTATGCCCCTGACTGCTTCGAAATCGCCGAACCTTTTGATCAGGCCCCTGGCCAGGACCACGTTCTCTCCGGCTGTATGGATCATTTTTTCCTCACCGCCGATTATGGTGCGCTATATAATTATAAATTTTTCACGGCCGCCGTGCTAGTATGGAATTTATTTACTTTGCTTTTTTAAACCCGGTTTCTGTTACCGGTCAAAATTTTAAGAGGGAAAATTATTACCAAAATAGAAATTCATCACTAAAACAATCGGGAGGTCTACCGTGGATCTAAATGTCAAAGAACTTCCTTATTGGCAGCTTCTGGGTATTCAGCTAAAAGAAATGACCCCCGGTCAGGTCAGGTTGACAATGAGAGTGCGTCCTGAACTGACCCAGTCGGCAGGTCTTTTACACGGCGGGGCAACCGCCTCGCTAATTGATTCGGCCATGGGAACCGCGGTCTGGAGCCTGAATATGCCCTCCCGCAGGGGAGTAACCGTAGAAATGAAGATCAATTACATTACACCGGTTGTCCCCGGTGATGAACTGGAAGCCGAGGCCAGGGTTATCCACAACGGCAGCACCCTGGCGGTATGCACTGCGGAGGTAAAAAACAGGGAGGGCAGGCTGGTGAGTTACGGAATGGCAACATTTATGCTGTTCAAGCCTTGACAAAAGCAGGCCGGCCCCGGGTTCCGCACTGCCCCTGTACAAACACTGCTGATCGAGGAATTAATCAGCGGCGACACGCAGTATCCGGCCGGAACCCGGTCCCGGTCCTGAAAAAAACGTCCGTCACCCGGAGGGGTGAATCCAGGAATCTCCTCCATGGCCGCCTCCTTGGTGTGTATCTTACCTTCAAATCCCAGCCCCTCTCCTCTCCGTCCGGGTTGAGGTTTCCGCCTTCACAGTTATGTAGCAGAAACGGGTTGACACCTGACAACCATTGCTAATATTATAAAAATGACATTGACGTCATTGTCATTCCGTACTTACTTGCACAATGGTGTCATTGCCAATCCGCAATTCCCCGCATCCCGCCCGGATTCGCTCCATCGCCCGTTGGTTGCAAGAAATCAAGAACGGAGGTGGTTTTAAGACTTATTCGGCCCTTCATTAAGGTTCTGGTACAGTTTTTTGGATTAAAAAGCAAGGGGGAATCGTTGTGTTGATAGGGGACATTCCGAGGAGAAACGCCAGGCTTTACCGAAACAGGACTGCTGTTATAGACGGCGGTGTCAGACTTGACTTCTTTCAGCTAAACAGCAGGATAAACCGCCTGGCCAACGCCATTTTGGGATTGGGATTGAAAAAAGGGGATAAAGTGGCGGTACTCAACCATAACTGCTATCAGTACATCGAACTTTATTTCGCCGCGGCCAGGGCCGGCACGCCGATTGTACCCCTCAACTTCCGCCTTTCGGGAAAAGAGCTTTCTTTCATCATTCATGACTCGGAAGCAAGGCTGCTGTTCACGGGAAAAAACTATCTGCCCGTGATTGAAAAAATTTGGGATGAATTGAAAGACCTCCGGCACATCGTCTGCATCGACGCGAACCTGCCCGGCACCGAAAACTATGAACAAATCATTGAAATGGCTTCGGACGCGGAACCGGGCGACAACATAGAGGAAGATGATGTCGCCATACTGGGCTACACCGGCGGCACGACGGGTTTGCCCAAGGGAGTCCTGACTACGCACAGGAACCTGATTTCCAGCTGCTATAACTGCGCAGTTGAAATGAACCTTTACCCGGGGGCAACTTATCTGAACGCCCCGCCGCTTTTCCACGCCGGGGATGCCATGGGGATGTTCGCCTTTTCCTTTGTCGGCGCCACTAACGTGATAATGAACTCCTTCAGTCCCGAGGAAATCCTTAGAAACATCCAGCAACACAGGGTCACCCACCCCCTGCTGGTGCCGGCCATGATGCTGTTCATTCTTCAGTATCCCGGCGCCGAAAAATTTGATCTGAGCAGCTTGGAAACCGTCCTTTACGGCACTGCACCCATGCCGGTGGAGCCTTTGAAAAACGCGATGCGGCTTTTTGGATGCGGCTTCTGCCAGGTCTACGGTGCAACCGAAACGTTTGTCCCAATAAGCATGCTGAAGCCTGAAGACCATGTCCTGGAAGGATCCGGCGAGGATTTCAGGAAAATGAGTTCGGCGGGCAGGGAAGTGATCGGAGTCCGGGTTAAAATCGTGGACAACCACGGCAACGAGGTAAAAGAGGGAGAAACGGGCGAAATCGTGGTCAAGGGAAACAATGTCATGAAGGGATACTGGAAACGGCCCGATCTAACCGCCGAAGCCCTTAAGGACGGCTGGTACCATACCGGCGACATGGGGAGAATGGACGAACTCAAGTATATTTACATAGTCGACCGTAAAAAGGACATGATTATTTCCGGCGGGGAGAACATTTACCCCAAGGAGATAGAAGACGTCCTATTCAGGCACCCGGCCGTGGCCGACGCGGCTGTGATCGGGGTGCCGGACGACACGTGGGGCGAGGCGGTAAAGGCACTGGTCATTAAAAAAGACGGGATCGACGTCAGCGAGGATGAATTGATAGAATTCTGCAAAGGCCGCCTGGCCAGTTACAAGAAGCCGAAGTCGGTAGAATTTGTCAGTGAATTCCCCCGCTCCACCGCCGGGAAGGTGATCAAGCAGGAGTTGAGGGAAAAATACTGGAAGGGAAGGGACCGCAAGGTATGAGGACCGACTGAACCGGCCGGAAGGGGAAACGCGAAACTACCGGCCGGGACATTGCAACACCGCGTTTGCAAAGGAGGATTGACAGTGGAAAGAGAGCAGCTGCCGGAGTGGTTTGAAAAGGATTTCTTTGTTCATGAAAAGGACCAGCGGAGCTGGGATGACCTGGTGGTGGGCGAGGAATATGAAACCGTTCCCTTTGTGCTGACCGAGGAAAGAATACGGAAGTACGCCGAGGGAACAGAGGATTTCAATCCCCTGTATCTGGACGGGGAAATCGCCGAAAAGTCGCAATTCAAGGGCATGATTGCCCCGCCGACGATTGTCGTTCCCATTGTATTCGCCTCCACACCCCCAAACAGCTGGATTAAAATGCCGGGTGCCGTCAACCCGGGACAGAAACTGGAATTTGGTGTCCCGGCCAGGCCGGGCGACACCATATACTGCAGTATTAAGTTGATTGACAAGTTTATCAAGCGAAACAAAAAATATACCCTTGCCCGGATGCACATAACCAACCAGAACGGGGAAACAGTCTGCATCTGGACAGGCGGCCTGATCCTGCCGCGATAAGCCTGAAAGGAGGGAAGACGGTGAACGGCAGACTAACCTTCAAAGAAGTAAAACTTGGCTATAATCTGCCCTCTCAAACCAAGCTGATCACCCAGGAAAAGATCACCAGAAACGCCGAGGCATCCCTGGACTATAACCCCATTCACATAGACCCTGAATACTGCAAAAAAATAAACCTGCTGGGGAAGGGGACCACAATTGCCCACGGAATGATGACTCTTTCATTCATGGGCAAAATTGTAACCGACTGGGTTTACCCCGCCGGCGGCCGTATCAGGTCCCTGGAAGGAAAATTCATCGAACCGGTCAGGCCCGGGGATCGAATAACGGTATTTGCCCAGGTGTCCGAAATACACCCCAGGGCCGAAAAAGACACATCCTTCGTGGTATTGGAGGTATGGTGCGAAAACCAGGAAGGCAAAAAAGTGTCGGTAGGAAATGCGTCGGCCGTACTGCCGGATTAAGAATCCGTGACGCCGCCCTATATATTGTTAACAAGAAGGCCCTGATTTGTTATAATTGATCTTGGCATTGCCGGGGGATGGTAAGATTGCAGTTTAGCCATCCCCCAAGATTTAGCCGGGGAATGGTAATTTATGGTAAAAGGAAACGGGCTGACCCGCGACAAGATTTTGCAGGCAGCTGCCGATATTTTTTTTGAGAAAGGTTTTTTGGATTCAAAAATCGATGACATTTGTGACCGGGCCGGTATTTCGCATGGAACATTTTACATCTATTTTAAAAATAAGAAAGAGGTTCTCCGGGAATTAGTGAACCGGGCTTTTAACGTCTTGTACGAGATCACCGAGGAGCCGTGGAAAAAAGGCAGCACCTACTCGAGCCTTGAAGAGTCCATCAAAGGTTTTTTTTTGATGTATGAAAAGCACTGGAAAATTATCCGGACCTGGAAAGAAATGTGCTTTATCGACAATTCATTTGCAGAACTATGGGATAAACTGGTCGATCAGATAACCTCCCGCATCCGGAAAAATATTGAGTCATCCATCAAAAAATCGTTGTTCAGAAACGTCAACCCGGTCATCGCGGCCAAGGCATTGTCGGGCATGATAGAGCACTATGCCTATGTCATTTTTTTCAAGAATGAAAAGGAAAACTTGGAAGAAGTGTCCAAGACACTGGCCGATTTGTGGTACAATGCTTTAAACGCTGGACAGCAAGGAAAAGAAAACCATCGCTTTTAGAAAAGCTCAGGAGAGGACTGAACCGGCCTTGAAAATCCTGCCGGGGTTGGGAAGGAAAGAAGTATTCTGTTTACTGCGTCATTGCAGCTGCACATCTCTTGTATAGGTCCATCAAGGTGAACTCACCAGGGGAGGAATGTATAATGCTTTGTGACCGCTGCAAGGTAAACATACCGGAAGGAGACGACGTGTTCGACCACTACGGCAAGAAGCTGTGCGAGGACTGCTATGTGGGAGCGCTGCAGCCGCCCAGGCCCTGTGACCCCGCCGCGGTGGACAGCGCCCGCTCCACCAGGGCCATGCTGGGCCACAGGGGGGCCGACGGGCTGACGCCCCTGCAGAAGAGGATTTACGACCTGATCAGGGAACGGGGCAAAATCACCCGGGAGGAGTTGATGAAGAGCTTTGACCTGCCCCAGTGGGAGATGGAGAAGCAGTTCGCGGTGCTGCGCCACTGCGAGCTGGTCCGCGCCCGCAAGGAAGGATCGGAAATATACCTCACCACTTCTTAGTACTACAGCGTAACTTAAAAATAACAATGGACAAAACTAAATTCCAATGATACAATTGCTAAAAGGGGTTCGGTGACGCAAGTAAATTA
>DYET01000091.1 GCA_020725625.1 Desulfovirgula sp.
CCGGCAATGACCACCTCGGCCTCCTCCAGGGGCTTTCCGGTCAGTTCCTGTCGCTGCACCTCCAGCACCTTGATCCGTTCATCATCGGGCAGATCCGGACGGATCACCAGCGGGGCACCCGAGGCGGCCTCCCCCGGTACGGCCGGGAACACGCCGGGCCTGATACTGGCCATCTGGGGCCGGTGGCGGGGACAGAGGATCTCGCCCAGCACCTTGCCCCCAAAGGCCGGAACGGACTGCACCAGCATCCCCTGGTCGTTAATCCACAAATCGGAGCAGTGGGCCGCCAGTCCGGTCTTCACCCTGGCCGCCACCGTGGGGGCAACCTCGGACCCCCAGGCCGTGGCCCCGAAAAGGACTATCTCGGGGTTCCTTTCCCTGACCAGGGCGGTGAGGACCGAGGCGTGGAGGTCTGTCCGGTGTTCCTCCAGCAGCGGGTGGCACACCATCATAACCTCGTCGGCTCCGTACCTGTATAGTTCCTCCGCCCCGGGCGCGTTGCCGGGCCCGGTAACCACGGCCCACACCCCGGGCCTGCTGCCCCTGACTTCCCCAAGGCTGCGGGCCAGATCCCTGCCCCGGCTCAGCAGTTCCAGGGCCACTTTCCTGAAACCCTCGGTGCTGCGCTCCACGATTACCCAGAGGTCGTTTTTACCGTCCAATTGCTTCACCTCACAGCTGCAGGCCGGCCGCCCGGATCTTCTGCAGAATGGCGCCGGCGATCTCTTCGGGGGGTACATCCAGCAGTTCGCACCGCCGGCTCAAATCAGGCTGGTAAATGTCTCCGGCCTTGGTGGGGGACCCCTCCAGTCCCAGGAAACACCTGTCCACCGGCAGGTCCTCGCATGACCAGACGGTTAAAGGTTTCTTCCCGGCCGCGATGACCCCCATCAGGGAGGTGAACCTGGGCCTGTTTATGGTACGGACCACCGAAACCACCGCCGGGAGTTTCACCCGGTACACCACCCGGCAGTTCTCCCGGGCGGTGTCGACCCTGATTAAGCCCTCCTCCATAACCTCCAGTCCGCAGGCGTGCATCAGGTGCGGATAGCCCAACCACTCCCCCAGTTGGGCGGACACCTGAGCGGTGCCCCCGTCGGCTGACTCGTTCCCGGTCAGCACCAGGTCCACCGGGCCCAGCTTTTTTACGGCCGCGGCCAGCACCATGGAGGTGGCCAGGGTGTCGGAACCGGCAAAGGCCCGGTCCGAAAGGAGGTAGGCCTCGTCCGCCCCCATGGCCAGGGCTTCCCTCAGGTTTTCCTCGGCAAAGGGCGGGGCCATGGAGACCACGGCCACCACTCCGCCGTGCTTCTCTCTGATTTGCAGGGCCGCTTCCAGCGCGTTCTTGTCCAGGGGGTTGATCACGGTGGGGGTGCCCTGCCTGATTAGGGTCTTGGTCTCTGGGTCGATCCCGACCTGGTGGTAGTGATCCGGGCTGGGCACCGGTTTTATGCAAACGGCTATTTTCATTGGGTTCAAGGCAAGATTTCCTCCTCGCCATAAAGCTTGTTGCGGCCTCAGGCCAGGGCGCTGGCCGCCACGATGATTTTCATGATATTGGAGGTGCCGGCCGATGGCAGCCCGGCCAGGCCGTCCCGCAGGTACCTTCCGGCGGGATAGTCGTTGAGCACCCCGTAGCCCCCCATATTGTCCATGTTTCTCTTGGCCGCCTTGACCACGGCCTCGGTTGAGAAATACTTGGCCATGGCCAGTTCGACGTCGCAGCGCTGTTTGGCATCCTTAAGGGCCAAGGCCCTGTATGTCAGCAGCCTGGCGGCCTCGTAATCGACTTTGGTTTCTGCGATGGAGAACTGGATCGCCTGGAGGGAGGAAATGGGCTTTCCATAAAGTTTCCTTTCCTTGGCGAACCTCACCATGTCCTCCAGGCAGGCCCTTAAGAGACCCAGGCTGATGGCCGACATCCCGGCCCGGCCCACCTCGCTGATGATGCTCAGGGCCACCCGCTGCCCCCTGCCTTCGCCTCCCAGGATGCTTTCGGGGCCCACCCTGCAGTTGTTAAGAACCAAGTCCCCCATAATGGAAACCCTGAGACCGAACTTATTTTCCTTCCGGCCGGGCGCGAATCCGGGATTTCCCCCCTCCACGATAAAAGCGGTCAGGGATTGCCTGCCCTTGTCATCTGTTCCGGTCCTGGCGGTGACGATGGTCACCTGGGCCAAGTGTGAATTGCTGGCGAAGCATTTGCGCCCGTTGAGGACCCACCATCCGTCCACCAATTCCCCGGTGGTCTGGTGGTTGCCCAGGTCCGACCCCCCGGTGGGCTCGGTGACCGAAAGTCCGGCGATTTTCCTGCCCGAGGCCAAGTCGGGAAGGTATTTCTTCTTCTGGTCTTCCCCGCCGAATTCCAGTATGGCGGCTACCCCCAGGTGGTGAGTCATCAGGAACATGGCTAGGCCGGCGGAGTGCCTGGCTATTTCTTCCAGGATAATGGCCCGCTCGGTGTAGCCCAGGCCGGCCCCGCCGTATTCCGCAGGCACAAACACGCCGGCAAACCCCAGTTCTCCCATTTTTTTGAACACATCCACCGGGCAGTGATCCTCTTCGTCCCATACGGCCGCCATGGGGGCCACCTCGGCTTCCACGAACTCCCTGACCGTCTTGCGCAGCAAATCCTGCTCCTTGCTGAAACTGAAATCCATGTACACTCCTCCTATCTCAATTTTTTGGAGCCATACTTACTTCATTTACGAAACGACATACCTCATCCAGTAATTAGTGAAATTGCTGCTGGTAATCTTCTGCAGCCTGGTGATGGCGGAAAGGGCGTTTTTGAGCAGGGACTGTTCGATTCTGTTCAGCCTGTACGGGTTGAGGTAATTGTCGGCTTCCTTGCCCTGCCTGGCCTTTTTGAGGTTTTCCCGGATCCGCAGCATCATCAGGATTTCATATGCGTTCTGTACAAACTCGGCATCCTCCCTGTCCAGGATCCCGCCCTCCACGATCCTGGAGAGCCTGCCCAGGGTTGAGGACTCTTCGATCTCGTTCTTCACCGCAAAAATCCGGACGCAGTTGATGATATGCCGGCAGACGTGCTTGAGGTTTATTTCGCCCTTGTTAGGCCCGATCTTCTCGGTTATAAAACCTCCGAAAATGGTCAGGGGAACCTTCACGTGCACCTCTTCCTCGGTTAAAAAGTGGGACGCCTTGACCGGCCTTTTGAAAGCTTCGAAGATGTGCTGCCAGAGATCATGGGCCAGGGATTTCTCACCGCACACCGGCCTGAAGTCCAGGAGAATGGAAAGCAGCCGGGTGTCCTCGGGCTCGGCCCGGTTGATCCAGACCTTCACCACTTCCTTCCAACTACTCAAAGAACGGCACCACTGGGGGTTGGAAGCCATAGTACCGCCCTTGCACCAGTCGAAACCGGCCCGTACCAGTTCCTCCACCACCCTGGTGCCAAGGACCCGGAAGTATTTTTCGCTTTCCGGGCTTTCGTCGGCATAAATAATCCCGTTGTCCTGATCGGTGCGGAGGGTCTGCTCCTTCCGGCCGGCACTGCCCATGTTAATCCAGCAAAAGTCCGCCGGCGGAGGGCCGTACCCCCTGTTTGCCATCTCCTGCCGGCACAGGTCGATAATCCGGCAGGTCAGCCGGTCGTGCATTTCGGTGATTATCTCAAAAAGTTCCGGCACCGAAGCCCTCTCGGCCACCAGGGCATTCAGGAAATTGTCCACCTCCTGCCCGATCCTGGCCAGGTCGTCCAGGTTTTTGGCGGACTCTATCTTGTCGGTAACCCAAAGGCTGCCTGTGCTTCTGGTCTTGATCAGGTCCCTTAAGCTGATAATGCCCACCAGCTTGTCCCCGTCCATGACCACCATGTGCTTGACCTGGTGCTTGACCACGGCTAAAAGGGCCTGGTTGTAAAAATCATCCGCCTTTAATTTGACCAGCTTTTCATCCATGATCAGGTCTGCGGTCAACTTTTCCCCCTGCCAGGACACCCGGGTGAGAACCTTGTGAACCAGTTCCTTTTCGGTAATCAGCCCCACCGGCTGCAGTTCGTCATTGACCACGATCACTGAGCTGATCCTGTACTCGGCCATTAGGCGGGCGACTTCGTGCACAGACGCCTGAACATGGCAGGTGACAGGGGACTTGGTCATAATCTCGCCTATCCTTTTGCGGAGCAGCGGGGACTCCACGGTGCTGTATGCGTCGTAGGACTGCTGGGCCACGGTTTCCTCGTAAAGCATGCGCAGGCGCTCGGAAAGAAGCGTGGAGAAAAAGCTGGAAAACTCCGGGTGGCTGATAATTATCTCTTCAATTTTGTCCCGGGGTATCAGCAGGCAGTCCATGTCCTCGGCCGCCCGCACCGACCCCCCGTACGTTTTTCCAGTCAGGAGGGCTGTTTCACCGAAGAAATCGTACTGCCGGCGGTAGCTGACCACAGTCTCCTGGCCCTTGGCGTCGGTTATGGTCACCTCCCCGAGGCCCGATGCCACTATAAACAGTATCTGCAGGCTTTTCTGTCCCTGCCTGAATACGTAGCTCCCCCTGGGATACCTCTTCAATTCCACTTCTCCGGCCAGTTCGGCCAAAAAGTCATCGTCCAGGGCGTTAAAAGGAACGCTGGACTTCAACACCTGAATTACATCGCCCACACCGTCTCGCCTCTCCCCTGTTAATTCTTCTTAACTGATTTATAACGAATTTCATGCCAGCTAATCAATACAATTGTTAAATCATCAGGCGGTATTTTTTCAGCTTAAGGTAAAAGGTCCTGCGGCTAATGCCCAGCACTTTAATGGCAGTGCTCTTGTTCCGGCATTTTTTGATCACCATGGAAATGACCTCCTTTTCCAGCTGCTCCACCAGTCGGGGGAGGGTTTCCTGCTGCCATTCCGGGGGGATTAACAACGGGCCGGACAACCGGCCCTCCGCTTTTAGATCGCCTTGCTGGTGCTGCGGCGGGCCGGTAGCCTTATCCGGGCCGCCGCCCTGATTTGCGGCATTGCAGACATCCCGGAAGACCGAAATGACCCCTTTCAGCCTGCCGTTCACGTAGAAAGGGGTTATATTTGCCAGCACCTCCGTCCCGGTGGACCGGACAACGATTTTTTGATTGATGATCGGGGGATGCCCACCCAACACTTTCAAGCAGGCGGAGGAAGGCTCCACTTCCTCCATCCTCCGCCCGATGACCCTGCCGCCGGGAAGGCCGAGCATGCCGGAATAGGCCGGGTTGGCATAGATTATCGTGCCGCCGGAGTCAATGATCAGGACCGCCTCGCACATTGCGTCAAAGATACTGGAAAACGGCACCATGTTGTCCTTCACGCCGGAGAAGGCGTACAAAATCCTGCTTCCCTGTGATACCGCGCCCACCAGCTTGTTTTGCCGGTCGACCACATAGACCCTGCCTTTATTCAAGCCATCGTCGAGGAGATTGACCAGTTCCGTGGCGTTGTCGTCTTCCCGCACGGTTTCTTTCACCGGCTCCAGCAGGGACCGCACCCGGGCGGCCTCAAGGCAGCCGTCCATCAGCCGGAAATCGATTTTTCCAAGCAGGCATCCTTTCTCGTCAACAACGACAGCGAACTGTTCACCCGCAAAGTGCCCGGCGGGGCAAACGAAACCCGCATCGCCGGTGCCGATTCTCAAAACGAACAGGGATTCCAACGGAATATCCATCATGTCCCGGACCAGCAACTGACCATCAACTCCTCTTCAACCAGCCCCAGGAGCCTGTAGGGCAGTGTTTGCCGCCTTCAATACCCCGGCAGAGAGCGGCCAGCCTTTCCAGACGGCCCCCGTCCGCTAAACCGCTGCTTTTTCGAATGTTTGCGCATTTTAAAATATTTTATAACCGTACCGCCGATTAATCAATGAGACAACGGCAATCGGTCAGCTCATAGGTGCCAGCGGCTAGCTAGATTCTCTCAACCCCGGCGTTCTGGCCGGGGTTGTTCCTCCTCCAGGCTGCAGTCAAAGCTGCATTCCCTGCATTCCTCCTGGCAGGGCTCCACCTTGATGACCACGTCCGCCCTGTACAGGCGGGCCTTTATTTTCTGTTCAAGATCCCGACAGGTGTCGTATATGTCCCTGATGGGCATAGTCCGGGGAAAGACCAGGTGAAGGTCGATAAACCTCTGGGACCCGGCCTTGCGCGTTCTCAGATCGTGGTAATTTAGGAACTTTACTGAATTTTCATCCAGCACGTCATTGATGGCCTTGATGTCCTCCTCTGAAAGCCTTTCATCAACGATGACCCGGAAGGACTTCCGGACCAGGTCAATCCCGGACTTCATAATATACAGAGCGACGGCCGTGGCGATGATGGGGTCGAGGATCATCAGCCCGGTCAACCTGATCGCGGCCAGTCCTGCAAGAGTGCCGAGGGAGGTGTATACGTCCGCCCTGAGGTGCAGGGCGTCACCCTCCAGGGCCGGGGAGTCTGTTTCCCTAGCCACCCTCATTAATTTTCCGGAAACAAAAATGTTTACCACCACCGACACCGCCATAACCGCAACCCCGGCTCCAAGGGAATGGACCTCGGCGGGATGTACCAACCTGGGCACGGACTCTACGATTATAAACAGGGCGGCTGCGATAATCAGGGCCGCCTCGATGATGCTGCCCACATTTTCATATTTGCCGTGCCCGTAAGGGTGTTCGGGGTCGGCCGGTTTGCCGGACTGTTTCACCGAAAGATAGTCAACCACCGATGCCACCAGGTCTATCCCCGAGTGCAGCGCCTCCGAAATGACGCTGATGGACCCCATGAACAGTCCCACCGAGAGCTTGAGAAGGGTCAGGCATGAATTGGAGATTATTGAAAGCCTCGCCGCTTTAACCTTTTTATCCATCTTTTCCCCCTGCATGCACCCTCAGATAAAAAACCCCGTGGTACAGCGCAAATGTCCCACGGAGTTGTTTTCAGCAGACCCGTTGCCGTCCGGCCCGGCCGGAAGACCTGACATAGACATATTTAGTTTTAACCGTTTAAAAAATTTTACTACCGGCGAAAAAGCAAGTCAATATATCAAAACGAATTGGTACAAGCAGCCTTCACTTTTCCTATCACAGCCATACTAGTTGAACCGCAGTATCAAGCCGTTGCCAAAATTCCGGCGGAACCGGCCGCCTTGACAAGAGAACGGGTCGCAAGGATATACTAAAGGGAAACGGAGAGTTGTAACAAAAACGTAACATTTTCTCCCCAGCTTCGCCACATTCCATGAGTATACTGTACTTAACCAAAACCGGAAGGAGGAAACAAAGTATGAGTAAAAAATGGATTGCAGCCGTGGTTATGGTGGCCCTGTCAGCCCTTTTGGCTGTGCCCGCCTTCGCAGCAACCGGTTCCAGCGCCAAAGCGTGGTTTGAGAGCAGGTTTGCGGCGAAAAAGGCCTTCGTGGACCAGGCCGTGAAAGACGGCAGGATTACCCCTGAACAGGGAGAGGCGTGGAAGAAGCATTTTGATGATATGTACAAATTCCACGAGCAAAACGGCTTTGTCTGCCCCATGGGCGGTCCCGGCAGGGGAAAAGGCATGGGAATGGGCTTCGGCCCCGGCGGCGGCTTCGGCCGCGGCGGAGGTATGATGGGAGGCTGGGGCCTTACGCAGACATCCCCGCCGGCCCCGGTCCAGCAGTAGCACAAAGTCTGCCGACATATCAAAAAAACAAGACTGCCGACACCCGGAGTCCACACTCCGGGTTTTGCCATGCCGTCAAGACGTGCTTTAAAAAGCTTATTTTATCTGAGTTGCAGGCGGCCGGAATAACAGCCATGGGCGTGATCTGCGCTTTGTCAGCAGCCTCGCCGGCCGGATCGGCGGCTTTTTGCCTGGAAATCAATTCAGGGTTAATGCCGCGTCGTTTTAGAAAAACTAATCCCATGAAAACCGGAGAGCAGAAAATCACTACCTTTAAAGTGGCCGCCGCTTACATTGGAACCATAGTGGGGGCGGGCTTCGCCTCGGGCCAGGAAGTCATGCAGTTTTTCACCTTCTTCGGGCCAAGCGGGATTCTCGCCCTTATAACCGCCGCGATTCTGTTTGTTTTTTTTGGGATTATCATCCTGGAGCTGGGTCGGAGGCTTAAGGCCCGGTCTCACCAGGAGGTCATCCGGTACGCCGGGGGACGGTGGGTGGGCTCAGCCGTTGACGCCGTAATCACCTTTTTCCTGTTCGGGGCGCTCACCGCCATGGCGGCCGGGTCTGGGGCCATCTTCGCCCAGCAGTTCGGATTGCCCTACGTTGCCGGCAGCCTGGTCATGGTGGCAGCCACGGTATTTACCGTACTGCTTGGAATTCAGGGCGTAATCACGGCCATAAGCCTGGTGGTGCCCTTTCTGTTGGTGGCCGTGCTGGGGATCAGCATAGCCTCTCTGGCATCCGGCCCCGTCAGCCTTTCATCCGCCGCCCGCTGGGCCGGCGCCGCCAGCCCCCCGGTCCCCTTCTGGCCCCTTTCGGCTGTAGTTTACGTATCGTACAACCTTGTACTGGGGGTGGCAGTTCTTGCGCCTATGGGAAGGCTGGCCGGAAACGACCCCGACGTGCTGCGCAAAGGAGCCCTGTACGGGGGAGTAGGGCTGGGGATCGGCGCCCTGGCCATAAACCTTGCCCTGTTGTCCAACCCCCCGGCGCTTTCTGGGTACGAGATCCCCATGGTGCAGATCGCCGCCGGGTTCTCTCCCCTGGCTCAAGCCGCCTACAGCGTGGTCCTGCTGGCCGAGGTGTACACCACCGCGGTGGGAAGCCTTTTCGGCTTCGCCGCCAGGGTTCTCAACCCGGAGTCCCCGGCCTTCAGGTGGCTGGTGGCCGGATCCGGGGCGGCCGCCCTGGCCGCAGCCCAGTTGGGTTTCTCAACCCTGGTGCGGGTCCTATACTCGGCGGTGGGTTACGCCGGCCTCCTGATGCTCGCCGGGCTGGTTTACGGCTTTGGCAGGGAGCGCCTGGCACCCCGGCCGGCCTTCAAATTCGGGCCGGGGGAGAAAAAATAAACGGTACGAAAAGCTTCCAGGCCGGGATCCAGAATCTAGAATGCCCCATGCCGAACCCTGCGTGGGGGGGAAGCTAAGATCTAATGCCTTCCAGTACCCTCTCGGCCAGTTCCCTGGCGGCAGCCAGGTGGTCCTCCCTGTCCAGCATGGCGCCCCTGCTGTTTACCCCGGGCAACACCAGCGGCTCCACCCTGGAAAAGCCGAAACTCCTGAACAGGCTGACGTATTTTTCGGAAACGCTGCTGCCCAGCTTGAAGTTGTCCTGACCCAGAACGGTTACCAGAACGGCGGTTTTACCCGGCCTGATCCTGCCCCGGTAGGACCTCTCCCAGAAGGCAAAGCACCTGTCCACAAAAAGCTTGAACTGCCCGGCAACGTCCCAGAGGTAGACCGGTGCCCCCATCAGCACCGGGTCGGACGACTGGATAAGGTCGTAAACCGGGGTCATACCGTCCTGCTGTACGCAGCGCTCGGCGGTTTTCTTGCACGACATGCATCCCTGGCATCCCCTCATCCCGATTTCATTGAGGTAAACCTTATTCACCTCAAAGCCCCTGCCCTCAAACACGTCCGCCATGTTTCCCAGCACGATGTCGGTGTTTCCTCCCCTCCTGGGGCTGCCGACGACAACCAGAACCTTCATTTCGCCACCCCCGTTCAGATTTTCATCCGGCGCAGCCTCTCCACCCTGTCCTGGATGGGCGGGTGGGTGCTGAACAGCCTCGCCAAGGAGGCGCCGGAGAGGGGATTGACTATAAACAGGTGCGAGGTGGCCGGGTTGACCTGCATGGGTATGCGGTGCGCCGCCGACTCCAGCTTTAACAGGGCGTTGGCCAGCCCGCTGGAGGTTCCGGCGATTTGTGCCCCGGTTGCGTCGGCACCGTATTCACGGGAGCGGGATATGGCCAACTGGACAATCATGGCTGCAATTGGGAAGATAATAGCCATGACCAGCCCGCCCAGCAAGCCGGCGCCGCCTTCTTCCTCATCGTTCCCCCGTCCCAGTCCCAGGATCGCCCCCCACTGGATGGCGTGGCCCATCATAGAGATGGCGCCGGCCATGGCCGCCGCGATGGTCCCCACCAGTACGTCCCTGTTTTTGATATGGGCCAGCTCATGGGCCAGGACACCCTCAACCTCAGACCGGTTAAGCAGCCTCATCAGTCCCTCGGTCACCGCCACCGCGGAATGGGCCGGGTTCCGGCCGGTGGCGAAGGCATTGGGCTGGTCCGACGGGGTCACATAAAGTCTGGGCATGGGAAGGCCCGCCCTCTTGCTGAGCCTGCGCACCATTTCATACAGTTCCGGTGCCTCGGACTCGGAGACGGGATATGACCCGGTCATCTTGATGGCAATCTTGTCGCTGTAGAAATACCCGAAGAAATTCATGGCCATGGCAATCAAGAAAAACATCATCGCCCCCGAATTGCCCCCGATGGCGTTGCCCATCAGCACCAGCAATACGGTTAGCACCCCCATCAGGAGCCATGCCTTCATGGTATTCACAAACATCACCTCTGACTTTTTATTTGACAACGCATTGTTGAGTTCATTACTGAAGTTCTATTTTTTTGCCGCCCCACCTGCCCATATCTTATATTTAATTATAATATTTACATTTAGGACATTTGTCCGGCTAAAAAACTCTTGATTTCGTAGTATTTCATAAATTTTGGGCATCCCCCCTACAGCATTGAAGATTAATTTTTTTAGCAGGCGGGATGGAAGAAGCCCGCAGGGCGACTGGAATC
>DYET01000092.1 GCA_020725625.1 Desulfovirgula sp.
CCGACCGCCTCCGTACGTGCGTCCATGCACACTTAAGCTGCGGCTGCATCCTGCAGCCCGCTCGGCATCCCGTACGCTCCGTCGCAAAGAGCCGGATAATCAGCCTCCGGAACATCCGCTCGGCTTTGGAATCCACCCCCTGCGTATACTCCGGCATATTGTTTTTCAGAGTAGTAGCAGAGTAGTAGTAGAGGAATGAGAGTATGGCTTTGATTATGGCAATTGAGACCTCCTGCGATGAAACCTCGGTGGCCGTGGTCAGGGACGGCATCGATGTTCTCGCCAACATCGTCTCCTCCCAGATCAACGTGCACAAAAAGTTTGGCGGCGTGGTGCCCGAGGTGGCCTCCCGCAAGCATCTGGAGCTCATCAACGGGGTAATCGGGGAGGCCCTGGACGTTTCCGGGGCCTGTTTTGAGACCCTGGATGCCGTGGCGGTGACCCACGGGCCCGGGCTGGTGGGGGCGCTTCTGGTGGGGGTGTCGGCCGCCAAGGCCTTAGCTTACGCCCTGGACATCCCGTTGATTGCGGTAAACCACCTGGAGGGACACATTTACGCCAACTTCCTGGCACACCCGGACCTTGAGTTTCCCCTGGTCTGCCTGGTGGTCAGCGGGGGGCATACCGACCTGCTGGTTATGTACGGCCACGGCCGCTACCGGGTAGTGGGCCGAACCAGGGACGACGCCGCCGGCGAGGCCTTCGACAAAGTGGCCAGGGCTATGGGCCTGGGCTACCCGGGCGGGCCGCTGATCGACCGGCTGGCGGCCGGGGGAAGTGGGGCGGCCGTAGCACTTCCCCGGGCCTACCTGGAGGAGGGAAGCCTCGACTTCAGCTTCAGCGGCCTCAAATCAGCGGTTGTAAATTACCTGCACAATGCCCGCCAGAGGGGGGAGGAGGTCAACCTGGCCGACCTGGCCGCCAGCTTTCAGCAGGCCGTGGTGGACGTGCTGGTCCACAAGACTTTGGAAGCCGCCGTTCAGTACCGCGCCAGGACAATTCTCCTGGCCGGGGGAGTGGCCGCCAACCGCCTCCTGCGGTCCGGTGTCGGTGAAGCTTCGGCGTCGTACGGCCTGCGGGTGGTGTACCCGCCTCCGGCGCTGTGCACCGACAACGCCGCCATGATTGCCTGTGCGGCCTATTACCGTTATCTGAGGGGAGACTTCGCCGGCCTTACCCTTAACGCCGTACCCAATCTGGAACTGGACGGGGACCTTTAAAATTGCTGTAACATCCCGCTGGCGGGCCGTCCCTTTTTTGACAGCGAAATAGGCCCCGGGTAGTGGTAAAGAGCCTTAATTTTCAAGGCTTTTAACACGATCCGTGCCCCTGGTTCACCCTCATTTATAAAGACCTTTTCACAAGGGATCTGTGGATAATGTGAATAAGTTTGTTAATAACTTGATTGAAGGGACTTGGATCTGTGGGTGAAATTGTTCGGCAAACCGCCCCGAAAATGACCGTAAAAGAGCTGGTGCTGGAAAGTGCAGCCCGGTCAAACATTTTGCCTGTAATTTCGACCTGCAACGTATGGTGCAGATTCTGCAGCCACGGACAAAATCCCGCCCCGGCCGATATCCGGAGAATGCCGGCCATTGGGATCGAACTGGTGGAGGAAGCCCTGTCGCTCATGGATCCCGCAAAACCGGTGGTAATCGGCGAGTCGGTGACCAGGCTGATCGAAGGGGAACCCTTTGTTCATCCCGGATTTAGGGAAATACTGGTAAAGATTAAGAGAAAGCTGCCCGGCACCGAAATCAGGATCACCACCAACGGAACCCTGCTTGACCGGGAAACCGTGGATTTCCTGGCCTCCCTGGGCGGGGTGGCGGTCCGCCTTTCGCTGAACAGCTCCCAGGTCCCGGTGAGAAGGTACTTGATGAACGATCCCAGGGCCGAGGCGGCAGTGGCGTCCGCGGCCCTGCTGCAGAAGGCCGGGGTCTCCTTCCAGGGAAGCGTAGTGGCTATGCCGCACCTGACGGGATGGGCCGACCTTGCCGGCACCCTGGAGTTTTTCGACCGCCACGGGGCGGCCGCGGCAAGGGTTTTTTGGCCCGGTCACACCAGGCTTTTACCCCCCGGTTTAAGGCCGCCCCGGGATCTGAGGCACCGCCTGCACTCCTTCATAACCGGGATCAGGCCCCGGCTTAAAGCGCCCGTCACCCTGGAACCTCCCTTGATCGGAGACTTAAGGGCGGAGGTGGCCGGGGTGCTGGCGGATTCCCCGGCCTTCAGGGCCGGCATCAGGACCGGGGACGTCATCGCCTCGGTGGACGGGGTGCCCGTGAAGTCAAGGGTAGACGCCTTCAAAAGGGTGCTGGCCGGGCAGGACCCCTCCGTGGAGGTGATCAGGCGGGGGGAAATTTCGACCTGTATTATTTCCAAGGAAAAGGGCCGTCCCTCCGGCCTGGTCTTTGACTATGACCTGGACCCGGCCGTTGTTCGAGAAATCGCAGGTGCGGTGAGGCGCCGGAGGGCCCGCCGGGCGGTGCTGCTTGCCTCGGAACTGGGTGCTCCGGCATTGAAGATGGGGCTTGACACACCTCCCGGGGAAGGCGGGAAGATTCGCATCGTGGCGGTAAAGAACCGCTTTTTCGGGGGTTCTATCGGCTGTGCCGGACTGCTTACGGTGGAGGACATGCTGCGTGCCCTGGCGGGTTGCCGGGCTGGCGCCGACCTGGCCATTGTCCCGGCGGTGGCCTTTGACGCCCGGGGCAGGGATATTGCCGGCCGCAGCTGGTTTGACCTGGAGCTTGATGGAGGTCTCCCGGTGGAGGCAATCTAGCGTGCTTAAGTTCTAATCGAACCTTGAATTTATGAAGGATTATCACTTAAAGTGTTGAAAATATTTATTATTGTCACTATTTCAACTGTCAGCGGTCAGTATTCAGCTTTTGCAACAGCTGCCACAGTTGTCCTTTTAGCGGCTGAAAGCTGATTGCTATACTTGTGAAAGGAGCTTGTTATGTACTGGGACCGGGAATTTGAAACCATGCCCTGGGAGAAATTGCGGGAGCTGCAGCTGGAACGCCTGAAAACGACGGTGGAGCGGGTTTACAACAACGTACCTTTTTACCGGAAGGTGATGGACGAGCGGGGAATCAAACCCTCGGACATCCGGACCCTGGATGACCTCAGAATGCTTCCCTTTACTGTCAAGCAGGACCTCCGTGACAACTACCCCTTTGACATGTTTGCGGTGCCTATGGAAGAGGTGGTGCGGGTGCACGCCTCCTCCGGAACCACCGGAAAGCCGACGGTGGTGGGCTATACCAAGAATGACATCCGCACCTGGTCCCAGCTGATGGCCAGGTCGCTGACCATGGCCGGGGCCACCAGGGGCGACGTGGTCCAGAACGCTTACGGGTACGGCCTGTTCACCGGAGGCATGGGGGTTCACTACGGGGCGGAACTGGTGGGCGCCACGGTCATTCCCATTTCCGGCGGGAATACGGACCGGCAGCTGATGATCATGCAGGACTTCAAGGCCACCATCCTGACCTGCACTCCTTCCTACGCCCTTTTCCTGGCCGAGGAGGGCGAAAAGAAGGGTATCGATTTCAAAAAGCTGCCCCTCAAGGCGGGGGTTTTCGGGGCCGAGCCGTGGTCGGAGAGGATGCGCGGGCAACTGGAGGCCAAACTGGACATTAAGGCCCACGACATCTACGGGCTCAGTGAAATTATAGGGCCCGGCGTTTCCATGGAGTGTTCGGCCCAGCAGGGGATGCACATATTTGAGGACCACTTCCTGGCCGAAATTATCGACCCGGACACCGGCGAACCTCTGCCTCCCGGCCGGCAGGGAGAACTGGTGATCACCTCGCTGACCAAGGAGGCCTTTCCCATTATCCGCTACCGGACCAGGGACATCACGATGCTGATGGACGACCCGTGCCCGTGCGGCCGCACCCACATAAGGATGCGGAGGGTTACCGGGCGCACGGACGACATGCTGATTATCCGCGGGGTAAACGTTTTCCCTTCCCAGGTGGAAAGCGTCCTGCTGGAATTCGGGGAAACCGAGCCCCATTACCTGCTGGTGGTGGACCGCAAGGGAAACCTGGACGATCTGGAAATCTGGGTGGAGCTGTCCGAACAGTGGTTCAGCGACAAGGTGCGGCAGCTTGAGGATATCGAGCAGAGGCTTAAAGGCCGGATCGCCAGCGTCCTGGGTATATCAGCCAAGATCAAGCTGGTGGAGCCCCGGACCATCCCTCGCAGCGAGGGAAAGGCCAAGCGCGTCGTGGACCGGCGGGAAATTTAAGAATAATAGGAGGTTGACCGTATGAAGATAAAGCAGATTTCCGTTTTTCTTGAAAACAAGTCGGGGCGGCTGGCCAAGGTTACGAGGGTCCTGGGCGAAAACGGCGTCAACATCCGTGCCCTTTCCATAGCCGATACCACCGATTTCGGAATCCTGCGCCTGATCGTCAACGACCCCGACACGGCGTACAGGGTGCTGAAGGAGGCCGGCTTTTCGGTCAACGTAACCGATGTCATTGCCGTGGAAATCCCTGACGTTCCCGGCGGCCTGGCCGATCCCCTGGATTGCCTCAAGGATGCCAACATCAACATCGAGTACCTCTATGCCTTTCTGACCAGGGCCACAAAGGCCGCCCTGGTGGTGTTCAGGGTCGAGCAAATCGACGAGGCCGCCCGGGTTCTCCAGGACAGGGGCGTCAGGATATTGGACGGGGCCGAGGTATACAACCTGTAACGAGGCCGGTGAAAAAGTCCATCTGCTGCGTTGCGCGTTATTAATTACCAGGGGCGGGTTGAATCCCGCCCCCTTGATTTTCACCGGGTTTTGACCGGTGGTGAAAGAAGGAGATTGATCTCCAAACGGCGAATTTTTAAAAGTCTTTCAACTGTTTTGGTGGAGGAGTTTTTCTGAACAGAAGCGAAGTAAGACAGGGCGTGCTGAAGGCCAGGATGGCCCTGTCCCCGGATTTTGTGAAAGAAAAAAGCATGATTATCATAGATAAAATAATGTCCTCCGATCCCTACCGCAAGGCGAAGTCCCTGATGGTGTACGCCGACTTTAGAAACGAGGTGCGGACCGGGGGCCTGATCATCCGGGCCCTGGAGGCCGGTAAAAAGGTGTCCGTGCCCATCACCGATGTCAGGGAAAAGAAGCTGACCCCATCCAGATTGCTTGCCTACCCGGACGACCTGGCCCCCGGCGCCTGGGGCATACCGGAGCCCAGGCCCGGCTGCGTGCGCCCGGTGGACCCGGGGGAACTGGACCTGGTGGTGGTGCCGGGGGTGGCCTTTGACGCCAGGGGAAACAGGCTGGGCTACGGCGGGGGCTTTTACGACCGTTTCCTGCCCCGGACCCGCCCGGGGGCTGTTTACATCGCCCCGGCCTTCGAGGTGCAGCTGGTGGAGGACGTTTTCCCAGGCCCCCACGATGTTCCGGTGCACATCGTCGTCACCGAGAAAAGGATCATCACGGCGGGGCCGGCTGAACCGGTATGAACGGGCCGGGCGCTCCGATACCCGGCCTTTCATGGTCTGAAAATAAGGGAAAAAGTGAGAGGAGGTACACAGGTTTGACGTGCAAATGCGGACACGATGACGCGGCGACAAAACAGGAGGCGCTGCAGAAAGCGCTGGACAAGTACAGGACGGTGAGGGGCGCGCTCATCCCCCTGCTGCAGGAGGCCCAGGAGATTTACGGCTACCTTCCCAGGGAAGTCATGCAACAGATTTCCGGGGCGCTGGGGGTTCCCTTCAGCAAGACCTTCGGCGTGGCCACCTTTTACGCCCAGTTCCACTTAAAGCCCCGGGGCCGCAATATAATTCGCATCTGCCAGGGCACGGCCTGCCACGTCAGGGGGGCTTCCAGGATCTTCGAGTCCGTGTCTGAAAACCTGGGCGTGGGCATCAACGGGACCACCGACGACCTCAGGTTTACCCTGGAAACCGTGGCCTGCCTGGGAGCCTGCGGGCTGGCGCCGGCCATGATGGTCAACGACGACACCCACGGCCGGCTGTCACCGGACAAGGCCGTGGAAACACTGAAGCAGTACGAGTAGGAGGGACGATCCGTGAACAACTTGATGGATAAATGTTGTGACAAGTGCGTCCACTCACCCCGGACCCCCTGCCGGGACTATGTGGTCTGCAGGCTGGAGGGACCGGTTTGCCACCAGGATGAGGCCTGTAAAGAAAAGCGCATCCGCTTTAGGAGCGAAGTGAACCCCGCCCCGGGACAGGGCCGGACGGTAATCTGCGTCTGCGCAGGCGGGTGTACCTCCTCCGGGTCCATGAAAATACTGGACAGGCTGGAGAAGGCCGTGGCCGACAAGGGCCTGGGCGGAAGCGTCGAGGTCCGCCGGGTGGGTTGCCACGGCTTTTGCGAGCAGGGGCCCATCGTCACCCTGGAGCCTGACAAAATTTTTTATACCCAGGTCACCGAGGCTGACGTGGACGATATTCTCGCCTCCATCGGCGACCGGCCGGTTGAACGGCTGCTGTACACCAACCCGGAGACCGGGGAAAAGGTGGTCGGCTATGACCAGGTGCCCTTCTATACCCGCCAGAAAAAGCTGGTTCTGAAAAACTGCGGTTTTATCAACCCCGAGCGGATTGACCAGTACGTGGCCATGGGCGGTTACCGGGCCCTGGTCAAGGTTCTGTTTAACATGACTCCCCAGGAAGTTGTGGATGAGGTCAAGGTGTCGGGCTTAAGGGGGCGCGGCGGGGCGGGATTCCCCACCGGTGTCAAATGGCAGGGTGCCCTGAACGCCAAAAACGACAAGAAATACGTTATCTGCAACGCCGACGAGGGCGACCCGGGGGCCTTCATGGACCGCAGCGTGCTGGAGGGAGACCCCCATGCGGTGCTGGAGGGAATGATCATCTGCGGCTACGCCACCGGATCCGACGAGGGCTACATCTACGTCCGGGCCGAGTACCCCATGGCCATCCACCGGCTAAAGATCGCCATCGCCCACGCCGAGCAGTACGGATTGCTGGGAGATAACATACTCAACTCCGGGTTCAACTTCCACTTAAAGATCAAGGCCGGCGCCGGGGCCTTTGTCTGCGGCGAGGGCACCGCCCTGATGACCTCCATCGAGGGCAACCGCGGGATGCCCCGCTTCAAGGTGGGCCGTTCCACCGAAAAGGGGCTGTGGGAAAAGCCCACCACTTTGAACAACGTGGAGACATTCGCCAACGTCCCCGTGATCATCAACGAGGGCGGCGGCTGGTACGCCTCCATAGGCACCGAGAAGAGCAAGGGCACCAAAATATTCTCGTTGACCGGCAAGGTGATTAATACCGGCCTGGTGGAGGTGCCCATGGGCGCCACCCTGCGCCAGATTATTTTCGATGTCGGGGGCGGCATCCTGGGCGGCAAGGAATTCAAGGCTGTCCAGGCCGGCGGCCCCTCTGGCGGCTGCCTTCCCTCCGAACACCTGGGCCTGCCCATCGACTACGATTCCCTGGGCGCCGTCGGCGCCATGATGGGATCCGGCGGCCTGGTGGTAATGGACGAGACCACCTGCATGGTGGACGTGGCCCGTTACTTCCTGAACTTCACCCAGAACGAGTCCTGCGGCAAGTGTACCCCCTGCAGGGAGGGGACCAAGCGCATGCTGGAAATACTGACCCGCATCTGCGAGGGCCAGGGAGTGCCCGGGGATATCGACACGCTGGACAGGCTGTCCCGGGTCATTGTCAAAACCTCCCTC
Organism: Desulfovirgula sp.; assembly: GCA_020725625.1. Taxonomy (GTDB): domain Bacteria; phylum Bacillota; class Desulfotomaculia; order Desulfotomaculales; family Desulfocucumaceae; genus JAILZP01. Next base: position 7,701 of record DYET01000092.1, read on the forward strand.
TGCGGCCTGGGCCAGAGCGCGCCCAACCCGGTAATATCCACGCTGATGTACTTCAAGGACGAGTACCTTGCCCACATCAACGACAAGCGCTGCCCGGCCGGGGTGTGCACGGCGCTGCTGGTATACAGCATCAACGCCGAAAAATGCAACGGCTGCGGCCTCTGCGCCAAGAACTGCCCGGCCAACGCCATCACGGGCGAAAAGAAACAGCCCCACGTCATCGATACCAAGGCCTGCATCAAGTGCGGAAACTGCATCCAGAAGTGCAAGTTCGGGGCCGTGGAGAAAAAATGATCCTGCCGGTGAAGGAGAGTGAAAGGAAATGACCAATGTCAGACTGACCATAAACGGACGGCAGGTCAGTGTCCCCGCCGGCAGTACCATACTGGACGCGGCCGCGGCCCAGGGCATTTTTATCCCCACCTTCTGCCACGACCCCGGCCTGCCGGGAGTGGCTTCCTGCCGGATTTGCGTTGTTGAGGTGAAGGGTTCCAAAAACCTGACCCCAGCCTGCATGACCGCGGTCAGGGAGGGAATGGTGGTGGAGACCGAGTCCCCGGCGGTGGTGGAAGCCCGCAAGACCATCCTGGAACTGATCCTGGCCAACCACCCCCAGGACTGCCTGACCTGTGAAAAGAACGGAGACTGCCGCCTGCAGGACTACGCCTTCCTTTACGGCATAAAGGAAAGCGGCTTCAAGGGCGAACGCCACAATTATCCCGTGGAGGACGACAACCCGTACATCATCAGGGACATGAACAAGTGCATCCTGTGCGGCAAGTGCGTCCGCACCTGCGCCCAGGTGGAGGGGAGGGCGGTCATAGACTACGCCTTCCGGGGATTCAACACCAAGGTGGCGCCGCCCATGAACACCACCCTGGGCGAGTCCGACTGCGTTTACTGCGGCCGCTGCGTGGCGGTCTGCCCGGTGGGGGCCCTTCTGTACAAGCCCCTGGCCGGAAAGGGCCGCGTCTGGGAAATTGACAGGGAGCCCGTTACCTGCACTTTTTGCGAAAGCGGGTGCCAGTTTTTTCTAAACAGAAAGAACGGCAGGGTCATCGGCGTCACCGCCGGAACTCCCGGCCCGGGGAGGCCGCTCTGCCTGAAAGGCCGGCTGGGCATGGAACTACTGCACTGCGACGACCCGGTGACCCCGCAGCTGAAGAAGGGAGACCAGTTCGAGGAGGTCTCCTGGGCGGAGGCCCTGGGATTGGCCGGGGTAATGGAAAAAATAAAGAAACTGGAGGGCAAATAGCCTTACGGGCTGTTTGTCTTGAGGAGGTGGCATGGTGGCTGACGTCACATTAACCATAAACGGGATGGAGGTTTCCGTACCCCAGGGCAGCACCATCCTGGATGCCGCCCGCAAGCTGGGCGTATTCATCCCCACCTTTTGCCACGACCCGGAGCTGAGCCGCCCCGGTTCGTGCCGCATCTGCGTGGTGGAGACCAGGGGATCCAGGAACCTGACGGTGTCCTGCGCCACCCTGGCCAGGGACGGGATGGTGGTGGAGACCGACACCCCGGCGGTTTTGGAGGCCCGCAAAACGATCCTTGAACTTTTGCTGGCCAATCACCCCGAGGACTGCCTTACCTGCGGCCGCAACGGGGACTGCCGGCTGCAGGACTACTCCTACCTGTACGGGGTGCGCAGCGGCGCCCAGTTTGCCGGGGAGAGGCACAACTATCCCCTGGAGGACGACAATCCCTTTATCGTCAGGGATATGAACAAGTGCATCCTTTGCGGAAAGTGCATCCGCGTGTGCGCCGAAATTCAGGGCAACAACGTGGTGGACTTCACCTACCGGGGCTTCAGGACCAAGGTGGGCCCGGCCATGGACGCCACCCTGGCCGAATCCGGGGAGTGCGTCTTTTGCGGCAACTGCGTGGCCGTATGCCCCACCGGGGCGCTGCAGGAGAAGGCCCTGCGTTCGTCCGCCCGGACCTGGGAGGTAAAGAAGGTCCGCACCACCTGCCCGTACTGCGGGACCGGCTGCACCTTCGACCTTAACGTCAAGGACGGCAGGGTGGTGGGAGTAACCTCCTGCGACGGGGACGTCAACGGCCGGGCCCTGTGTGTCAAGGGCCGCTTCGGGTTTGGGTTCATCCACCACCCGGACCGGCTGAAAAGCCCGCTGATTAAAAAGGACGGGCAGTTCGTGGAGGCCACCTGGGAGGAAGCCATTGACCTCGTGGCCCGGAAGCTGGGCGCCCTAAGAGACAAGTACGGGCCGGACTCACTGGCGGTTTTGACCTCCGCCCGCTGCACCAACGAGGAAAACTACCTGATGATGAAATTTACCCGGGCGGTGATCGGAAC
>DYET01000093.1 GCA_020725625.1 Desulfovirgula sp.
CGACTGGATTCGTTCTTGTACCGCAGTTTCCATTTTTCGTCCTCCTTCTCTTAGGTCCCCTCCCGTCGGCTATTTTTAGCTTACATGAGCTTTCGGGAGTTGTCTAACCTCGTTTTGGGAGGACAAATGTCCTTATTTATATAGTAAATATATAGTAAAAAAATACTGGGCAAAACTACCGAAAGGTAGCGACGCAAAGCTAAAGGGTCTAAGGGCGCTTAACGCCGTCTATGACAGCCAGTTGCTCCGAGTGCGGGAAAATGCATTTGAGCCCTTGGCCCTCCGATATTCCGGAGGCTTTTTTTATGAACAATGGAACAAACACCCTGATTGTCGACATCAATCCGCAAAAAAGTTATAGTTTAAAAACATGTCTATGGCAACTCCAGTGTTCGGTTCACGAGTTTGACCGGGAAAGTGAGGCAATGTCTCATATAATTACCCAAAGGCCAAAAATTATTTTCGTTTCTTTGGAATTCGCCAAGCTGAACGGCTTTGATTTTTTGAACAAGGTCAAGGAATTGCACGACTGTACTTTGATTGTCTACACAGATAAAATTTCACGGCAGGATTTGGATCTTTGTATCGAAGCCTCGGTCGACCAGGTTTTGCTCAATCCCTGTGACCAAATGGACCGCCTGCGCCGTATTGTTTCCTAAATCCCGGATTAAGGGGAGCGGCAATATATCCGGATTATTAACCGCCGTCGGCTTCTTGCCGGAAGCGGTAATAGACGTCGGCCCGGGAAACCCTCTTTCCGTCCCGCACCTCCGTATCCACCACAATCCTCTCCACCAGAAGCCTGACGATTTCCCCGCTGGGCGCCAGCCCGTCAATCCGGCGGGAAAGCCTCTCCAGGGTAAGGTCTACGCCTGCGGGGCCGCTTCGGACCGCGCGGCTCTGCAGGTGGCGGGACAAAAGTTCGTTCCTGCGGTTGTTGAGCAAGTTTGTTTCGACGGCAATGGCGTTGAGTTCTTTTTCTGCTTCCAGGCCGGTAATCATCCCCCTGGCCGCCAGCGACAGTACCCTGGCCCTGGCCCGCTTCTTCTCCTCGACGGCCATTTCCACCCGGCCCAGTTCCTGTTCCACCGGATCCACGTCCACGCTTTCCTGTTCCAGCAGGCTCATGGCTTTTTCCAGCACGCTCCCGGGTCTTTTCAAAAACTCCCGGATGTCGCCCCAGACGGCCTGCTCGATGTCCGCCGCGCGAACCTGTTTATTGCCGCAGGATTTGCCGCGGCCGTGGTTTACCGTACCGGTGCAGCGGTAATAAAACCCTCCTCCGCCCCTGTTGCCCACCATGGCCAGGCCGCACCGGCCGCAGTACACCAGCCCTCGCAGCAGGTAGCGGCGGCCGCGGGATCCCCGGGCCGCCCCGACGTTTTCTACCAGCAGCCTGTTGGCACGGCTGAACTCCTCGGCTGAAACGATGGCCGGAACCTTGATTACGGCAGGGTTTCTCTTTTTCCTGGACCTCCGCATGGTCCTGTATTCCCCCATGTACGCAGCGGTCCGGAGGATTATGCTGATATGGCCGGCGTGCCAAAGTCCGGTACTGGCCTTCCTGGTTCTCTTGGAAGCCGTAGGGGTCGGAATCCCCCTGGCATTGAGGTATTCGGCCAGGGAAACCATGTTCATTCCCTCGTTGTACAACCGGAAGACAAGTCTCACGGTTTCGGCCTCCGGCGGGAAGATGACCAGCCTTTTGTCGGGACCGATGCGGTACCCGAAGGGCGGGGGCCCGGACGTCCAGCAGCCCTCCCGGGCCTTTCGCTCCTTCCCCATCTGGGTCCGCTCCAGTATGGTGTCCCGTTCCAGGGCGGCCACGCTGGCCAAAAGCGTCATAAAGAATTTACCCACCGGCGTCGCAGTGTCAAAGGCCTCGGTCATGGATTTTATGCTGACATCCAGCCTTTCCAGCTCATTGTACGTGTTCAGAACCACCTGGGTAGACCTGGCCAGCCTGTCCAGGCGGTAGAAATATACCGCGGATATTTTGCCCGCCCGGGCGTCCGCCAGCAGCCTCGCCCCCTCCGGGCGTTCCTCCAGCGGTATTGTTCCGGAAACCCCTTCGTCCAGGTACATCTCGTACCCGTCTATGTTTTCCGCCGGGCCGTGGAGATCAAAGTACTTTCTGGCAAATTCCACCTGGCCGGTTATGTTTCCCCGGTCAGCCTGCTCCTCGGTGCTCACCCTGCCATAAAATGCCACCCTCAAAAGGAGAAACCCCTTTCACTTGCCGCATATATTTTCCTATATAACAAAAACCCGCAAGGACCGAAGGATGTTTAGATGATTATTAAAAGGCACTACAGCAGCCGTCCGGAGGATCAGGAATTTGTAATCAGGGCCCTGGTCCTGGTTCTGAAAATCCTTGACGGCGCCGGGGGAAAAAGCCCCGTATTCCTTTCTGATTAAATGATTATTAATACCGTCCTCGGAATATATCCACATCGTAAGCGCAAAAAAAAAAAAAACAGCCTTCTTGGCGGCTGCTGCCATCTTCAGGGGCGGTGGAAATGGGACACGCCCCTTTCGTCCATCCGTTCCACTATCCTTCCTTCGTCGGCCAGCCAGTCCAGGTGCGAAACCACCTCGATGACGGCCAGGAACTTGTCAAAGCCCCGAACATCAGGGTAATACACCCTGGACAGGCGGTAGGCGGTAACCCCGTTCTCCTCTCCCCGTGGAACAAGGTCGAATATTTCCTCGATCCTCCCCCTGTGAAAATCAATCCTTGCCCTGGCCAGCTCCGCCGGTTCCGTCACCGGGACCCCGTGGCCGGGAAGGCAGAGGCGGGGTTTCAGGCGCCGGACCCTCTCCAGGCTTTCCATAATTTCGGACAGGCTCCGGCGCCGCAAGTTTTTCCGGCCGGAATCAAACTCAATGGAGGGTATGGCAGTTATTTCGGGCAGGAGCAAGTCGCCCGACAGCAGTATTTTTTCATCTTCCCAATACAGGCACGTGTGCCCGCCGCTGTGCCCGGGCATGTGCAACAAATTCAGGGTAAAGCCCGAAAAATCCAGGGCGGTTTCTCCTGAAAAGGTAATCATCTCCCCTACGGGGTGGGTGTAGGGGATCTTGGCGCCGAAGACCACGTTCCAGTTGAGATTCAATATCTCTTCAGACATGCCCGTCGTGACCAGGGACTGGATCATGCGGTGGATAAAGTCCCGGTCGGGCATTATCTTGCCGGCCTCCCCGTCCCTTACCAGTATCTCGGCTCCGGCCTCCTCCTGTATCTTCCCGGCCATTCCAAAATGGTCGGGGTGCCCGTGGGTGATTACCACCCTTTTAATGTCGGACAACCGGAGTCCCAAGTCTCCCAGGGCGCGGTTCAGAGCCCTCTCCGACGGCGGGTAGTACAGCCCGGGGTCTACAATGGTTACCGGTTCGGCCGTGAACAGGTATGAATTGATGTCGCCCACGGGAAAGGGCGTGGGCAGGGTTATGGTTTTGACAGGCAGTCCGTCCACAATCCTTACCTCCATACAACTATAACATGTTTTACCACAAATAATACCAATTGACAAGTGGAGACCGTGCCTTGCGGTGGATTTCGCATCCCGGCTTTTGCCGTTAACTTAAAAATAATCCGGCCGCAGAAGGATTTTTTGTCTTCCAGGGAATAATTAACCATAAAAAAAGGGCATCTGACCAGCAAAAAAGCGATGCCTTGGGGGGGGGATATTCAATGAAAATCCAGTGGCTTGGACACGCCTGCTTCGCCGTCACCCTGGAAAACGGCAAAACCGTGGTCACCGATCCCTTCGACCAGAGCGTGGGATACCCGCAACCGGACCTGACGGCCGATTACGTCACGGTCAGCCATCAGCATTTTGACCACAACGCGGTCAAAAAATAAGGTGAAGCCGTGAAACAAATACTATTTTTTTGTCCGGTGAAATATATATTCATCTGGATCACGCCTTTTTCGGAAGGGGTGTCGTAAATAATCAGCCAGAAAATCGGAGGTATTTTGCCCGCGGGCCCTGACGGCCTCGCCGTAAAGCTGCTGTGGTCCCTTTTGGTGGCGGCGGCCGTGATAGCAGTCGTCATGATTTCCAATGCGGCCCTGAACCGGGCCATAGAAAAGCGGCGGCGGAAAAACGCCGAAGCCGGCCCGGTGGAGAGTAATTTGTTTTTTTCGCTGGGTGTCCTGATCAGGGCGGTCATATCCTACGGCGGGATTTTTGCCGCTGCAGTGATTATCCTGGAAATTTTCCAGGTGAAGGTCATATCCCCTGCCGACCTTAAAAACATGGGCCTGACAGCCCTGAAGGTAATCGGCCTGGTCGTGGCCGCCCGGCTGGCCGCCAACTTCGGGCGCCTGGCGGTAGCCCAGATCTTTGCACGAAAGGAGCTTAAGGAAGGGCTTATCGAGGACCGGCGGGCCCAGACCCTCGAGTCTCTGTTAAAAAACGGCGTCACCTACCTGACGTATTTCGTCGCCGGACTGATGATCCTGCAGGTGTTCAACGTGAACACCAGCGCCATCCTGGCCAGCGCCGGCATACTGGGCCTGGCCGTGGGCTTCGGCGCCCAGAACCTGGTGAGGGACGTAATCAGCGGGTTTTTTATCCTCTTCGAGGACCAGTTCACCGTGGGGGATTACGTTGAGGCCGGCGGAGTGGTGGGTGTAGTGGAGGAGGTCGGCCTCCGTACCTGCAAGATACGCAAGTGGACCGGGCAGTTGCACGTCATCCCCAACGGTGAGATCACCAAGGTCACCAATTACAGCCGGGGGCACATGATGGCCCTGGCCGTGGTGGGCATCGCCTACGAGGAGGACGTCGACCGGGCCATGGAAGTGTTGAGAAGAGAATGCGAGGCGGCCCACCGGGAGATCCCAGCCATTGTGGAAGTCCCGGTGGTCCAGGGGGTAGTGGCCCTGGATGACTCGGCGGTGAAAATCCGCACCGTGGCCATGACCGTCCCCGGCGAGCAGTGGGCGGTGGAGAGGGAGCTTTTGAGGAGGTTTAAAAACGCCCTGGACCGTGAAGGCATTGAAATACCATATCCGAGGCGTGTGATCCAGTACCGGGAGGAGTACGGCCGGGGGGAAAAAAGCGAAAAAGCCAAGTCGGAAAGGGAAAAGGGGACTTGCTTAAATGGTGAAGGGGCTCGATGAAATTCGCCGAAAGCCATTCTCCACTGCCTGCCGGAAATATCAAACCGCCCGGGATCGTTGATCGCCGGGCGGTTCTCTGTACTTATGCAGCCTGGTCGCCGGCCCGGGACATACAGTGTGTATATCCGGGGCACTAAAGCGAAAATGTATCGGGCCCTTACCCGCTTTTTACCACTGCCTCCCCGGTCAGCACTTCCCTCCCCAGTTGGTTGGTGCAGACCGTTTCCAGCCTCACCTTTCGCTTTCCCTCGTCCGTTTCGACTACCCGCACGGTGGCCGTAACCGTATCGCCTATTCTCACCGGAGCCAGGAACTTCAGGGACTGGGACAGGTAAATTGTACCCAGGCCGGGCAGCTTCGTCCCCAGAACGGTGGAGATCAGGCCCGCGGTGAGCATCCCGTGTATTACCCTTCCTTTAAAAACGGTGTTCCTGGCGTATTCCTCGTCCAGGTGAACGCTGTTGCGGTCGCCGGTAATTCTCGCGTATAAAGTGACGTCCTCTTCGGTGAATTTCTTGGAATAAGAGGCGCTGTCCCCTACTTTCACAAGCATCTGGCTAACTCCCCGAATTAAGTTTTTTCAACACCCAGGCCATGTTTTTGGCGAAATTGTCCAGGATGTCGTGGGCCTCCCTGTCGTTCTCCGGGTCCCTGGCCCCGCCCGCGCCGGCGGTGGCCACGTTCCAGTAGGTGTTCCCGGGAATAATCATGTCGTTTATGTAGTACCACATCAGGAGCTGGGCGAAGGCCAGGTTGTGTCCGGCCCTCCTGGCCACCGTTATGGGCGCCCCCACCTTGCGGGAGAAAAATTTTCCGCTGAAGCGGGAGCTGAAGCCGGCCCGGTCCAGCAGCGCCATTAACTGGGGAGTGGCCGAGCTGTAGTAAACCGGTGATCCCACGATTATACCGTCGGCCTCGTACATCTTGTCGAAAATCTCCCCGAAGTCGTCGTCCTCCTGGGTGCATTTCTTGGCTTCCCGGCAGCCGTAACAGCCCCTGCAGGGCTTGATGGTCCTGCCGGCAAGGGATATGTACTCGGCCTCCATGCCCTCAGCGGCCAGTTTATCCAGGGTATAGCGAACGTAGTACTCCGAGTTGCTGTTCTTGCGCAGGCTTCCCCCTATCCCGATTACTTTCATTTTTCCTCACCCCTTTTTTCATTGGGCGGAACCAATCCCTTGGTGATAAAATCGAAGACCGTTCCGGTAAACTCCCCGGGGGGCATTCTGCCTTCCCAGACCGGCCAGCGCATGGCGGTAAAGACGCTGATACCCATCAGGCAGTAGGCCAGGGCCTCGGGGTTCACCCGGGCGACCTCCCCCCTGTCCATGGCGGCTTTAAGCCGTTCTGCGTACGCCTTGGCAAATGAAGCATAGTACCAGTACCACAGGTTCGGCTCCACCCCCTCGGCGTCCCTGATCAGCTTATAGAGGTCCTTGTGCTTTAACGTGAACTTGTAAAAAGCCTCTATGCCGGCCTTTTCCGCGTCGATGCGGTTGGATACCGGGGCAATTTCCCTCTGGATGAAGGACCGCACCTCGTGGTGGAGGTGCTTGATTAACTCCACAAAAATGTCCTTCTTGCTTTTGAAATAGAGGTAGAACGTTCCCTGCCCGACCCCGGCCCGGTTGGTGATATCCACTATTGACGCCTCGTAGTAGTTCTTCTCCCCGAAAACCTCCTCCGCCGCCTGCAGCAGCCGGTTGAAAGTTGCTTCCCCGCGTTTCGTCTTGGGCGGGGTGACGCCGGAATCTTCGGCCAGCCTGAGAAATTCCTCCGGATCTTGAAAATTCATGAAATTACTCCCTCTGCCTCAATTTCCAGAATATTGTACCAGAAGCTGAGGCAGCTTTCAAGTCTGCCGGGGCGGATGGTCTGCGTCAAGATTTAGTAGGTAGAACTCCCA
>DYET01000094.1 GCA_020725625.1 Desulfovirgula sp.
ACTATATGTAAATGAGGACAACAACTTCCAAATTCATCAGGCCTGATTGGCCCGTTCAAAAACTTCCTCCCGGCCGGCCTCCGGGCCGGACAACCCGCCCTTAAGAACCGCCGGGGGAAAAAAAGATAGTCACACGTGACTACCCACCCTAGTAATCGATCTTGAAACCTCCCGGGAGGCCAACCGTAAACCAAAATATCAAGTTTTGCCCGCCCGCCGGCCCCGGCTGAAAACGCGGCATTCATCAATTCCGGGTTTATTGTCATCCGGTTTACACAATTCAAAGGCCGGGAGGCAGTAGTTCTTTGCTTATATTGTCATTACCTTGAGAAACATTATACAAGGACATCCCCCGCTTGGCAATACGGAACTTGGCCAAGAAAAGACTCGGTTACAGCCGGCGGTCGATTGTTCCCCCGCCCACCAGCAGGTCCCCCTGGTAGTAAACCACCGCCTGGCCGGGAGTCACGGCCCTCAGGGGCCGATCAAAGACCACCCTCACCCTGCCGTCCTCCAGAGGAAAGATAACTGCCGGATCCGGGCGGGCGTTGTAGCGGATCTGGGCCTCCACCCGCAGGGGTTCCCCAAGGGTGTCGAAGGGGATGAAATTGTTTTCGCAGGCCTCCAGCCCGGGGGCCAGCAATTCCTCCGCGGAGCCCAGCACCACCACGTTCCTCTCCGGGTCTATGTCCACCACGTACATCCTGTGCCCCGCCGCGATCCCCAGGCCCCGGCGCTGCCCCACTGTGTAGTATGGGATCCCCCGGTGGGTGCCCAGCACATTTCCCTCCCTGTCCAGGAAAGGGCCGGGCTTTACCTCCCCGCCTGCCCTACCGGCAATAAACCGGTGGTAGTCGTTGTCGGGCACGAAGCAGATTTCCTGGCTCTCGGGCTTCTCCGCCGTGGGCAGGCCCTTCTCCGCTGCCATCCGGCGGACCTGGTCCTTGGTGTAATCTCCCAGCGGCATGATGGTCCGGGCTATCTGGCGCTGGGTCATGCCGTAAAGGACATAGGTCTGATCCTTCTTCCTGTCGGCCGCCCTCCCGATCATGTACCTGTTCGTGGCCGGATCCCGGTACAGCCTGGCATAGTGGCCGGTGGCCACGTAATCGGCTCCCAGGGCGAGCGCCTTCTGCAGCAGTGCCTCGAATTTCACGTACCGGTTGCAGGCGATGCAAGGGTTCGGCGTCCTCCCGCCCAGGTACTCCCTGACAAAGTAGTCGATCACCCTTTTCTCGAAGGCTTCCCGGAAATTCATGACATAATAGGGTATGTCCAGCAGGTGGGCCACTCTTCTGGCGTCCTCCACGGCCGCCAGTGAGCAGCAGCCCACGTAATCTCCGGCCACCTCGGTAATCCCGGGGTCCCAGATCTGCATGGTCACCCCGATTACTTCATAACCCCGGTCAATCAAAAGGGCGGCGGCAACCGAACTGTCCACCCCGCCGCTCATGGCCACGATAACCTTCTTGCCCGCGTCCAATTCTGTTCACCCGTCCAGCGCCGTCGGCATACGACATTGAGTTTGTGGAATCACTTGCCTTTCAGCCTTGATTTGTAATCCTCTATGGCGGCATGGAGGGCGTCGGCCGCCAGGTTGGAACAGTGCATCTTTTTCGGAGGAAGCCCGTCCAGGGCTTCAGCCACCTGCTTGTTGCTTATCCTGAGGGCCTCCTCGATGGTCTTCCCCTTCACCATCTCGGTGACCATGCTGCTGGTGGCAATGGCGGCACCGCAGCCGAAGGTCTTAAACTTGGCGTCCTCGATCACGTTGTCCTTGATTTTCAGGTAAATTCTCATAATATCCCCGCAGGTCGGGTTGCCCACCTGGCCGACGCCGTCCGCATCCGGAATCTCCCCGACGTTCCTGGGGTTTTCAAAATGGTCCATCACCTTTTCGCTGTACATCAGTACGGCCTCCCTTTATCTGGTTATGTCCGAAAGTACCTAAACCGGTTATCCCCGCCTATACCCTGCTGCACGTCCCGCTCACCTTGCACGCGGCGCAGTCGGAGTTCACGGCGAATTCGGTTTCCTGGTCCAGGGGCGACATGGCCCGGAGCCTTTCCACGATGGGAGGCATTACCTTCATGAAATAGTCTATATCCTCCGGAGTGTTGTCTATCCCCAGGGTAATCCGGATGGAGCCGTGGGCCACCTCATGGGGTATGCCCATGGCCAGGAGGACATGGGAGGGCTCCAGGGAGCCCGAGGTACAGGCTGAACCGCTGGATGCCGCAATACCCTTCATGTCCAGGCTGAGCAGCATGGACTCTCCCTCGATGAATTCAAAGGTAAAGCTGGCGTGGTTGGGCAGCCTGCGGGTGGGATGCCCGGTCAGCCTGACGTGGTCGATCTTTTCAGTGACCTCCTTGATTAACTTGTCCCGCAATCCCTGGAGATACTCGCTGTCCCGGTCCAGGTTGGCCGCCGCCAGCTCGGCCGCCACCCCCAGGGCAACGATCCCCGGTACGTTTTCGGTGCCGGCCCGCCGCAGGCGCTCCTGGGCACCTCCGTGAAACAGGGTCTGGCGCCAGCGGGTGCCCTTGCGGATGTACAGGGCCCCTATCCCCTTGGGGCCGTATATCTTGTGGCCCGACAGGGTAAGCAGGTCCACCCCCAGTTCGTTCACATCGACGGGTATCTTGCCAAAGCTTTGAACGGCGTCGGTGTGGAAGACGATCCCCTTGGACCGGGCCAGTTGCCCTATCTCCTTGATCGGCATGATGGTGCCCACTTCGTTGTTGGCGTGCATGATAGTGATCAATATTGTCTTGTCGGTGATGGACGCAGCCACGTCGTCGACGCTGACCGTTCCGTATTTGTCCACCGGCAGGATGGTGATGGTAAATCCTTCCCTGCCCAGGGCCTTGACGGTATTGAGAACCGCGTGGTGCTCGACGGCCGACGTAATGATGTGGTTTCCTTTGTTTTTATTGGAATAGGCCACTCCGTGAATGGCCATGTTGTCAGCTTCAGTCCCCCCGCTGGTAAAAACAATCTCGCTGGGGGAGGCCCCTATGGCCCGGGCCACTTTTTCCCTGGCCTCCTCGACGCCCTTTCGGACCTGCCGCCCGAACCAGTGCAGGCTGGTGGGGTTGCCAAAGTTGCTGCCCTTCAGGTACCCGCACATTGCCTCGGCCACCTCGGGCCTGACGGGCGTGGTGGCGCTGTGGTCGAAGTAAATCCTGCGCACTTCTTTTCCTCCTCACGTTTCTTCCTCATGCCCCGGTTGTATTATTCCCTGTTCTGACGGCTCCTTTCCTCTTCCCTGCACATGTCCGCCAGACTGATTGAATCCATCACCTGGGTAATGCTGTCCCGGACCTTTTCCCAGACCGTCCTGGTAATGCAGCGGTCGGCCTGGTCGCACTCCGCCGTTCTGATTTCGCTGACACACTCCACCGGGGCGATGGGCCCCTCCAGGATGCGGATGATGTCGCCCACCCGGATTTCATCGGGAGGTCGGGCCAGGACATATCCCCCCTGGGCCCCCCGCACGCTCTTGACCAGGCCTCCCTTGCGCAAAACGGCGATCAGCTGTTCCAGGTAGTATCCGGATATATTCTGCCTTGCGGCGACGTTTTTCAGAGGAATGGGACCGGCCCCGTAGTGCCGCGCCAAATCATACATAGCCTTCAGGCCGTAGTGCCCCCTGGTGGAAAGCCGCAATCCCTCACCTCCGATAAATCCATACTGTTTTAGTCGGAATTTTGACTAAAAAAATAATAGCATGGCCAGATGATCAAGTCAACTTGAAAACCGAGTAATATAGTAGGAATTTTGTTTCCCTGGCGGCGGACCGCCGCGTGCCATGCGGGAGGAAATGGGAATTGATACCGGGACCGAACTGGACCTGCTGATCGAAGCGGCCGGAAGGCTGGAAGCCGTTGTGGGCGGGACTTTGCCCGGGCAGGTGATGAAGGCCGGCAGAGCCTCCCGGCACCGGTTCAAACCGGCGGCTGAAACCTCCTCAGCCTGTCCAGGAGACCCCTTACCGCCCTTTCCTCCCCGCTCTCCGAGGGCACGTAGAACTCCCTCCCCAGAAGGTTGTCGGGAAGGTATTGCTGCTTCACGTAATGTCCGGGGTAGTCATGGGGGTATTTATACGGGGCCGTTTTTTTGCCGCCGGAAATCGCCTCCAGCCTGGCGTAGCTGGCGTCTCTCAGGTGGGCCGGCACGGGCCCGGCGGTATTGTCCTCGACGGCCTTCATGGCGGCGTCAATTGCCTTTACCACCGAATTGCTCTTAGGGGCCAGGGCCACGTACAGGGCAGCCTCAGCCATGATAATCCTGGCTTCGGGAAGCCCCACCCTCTCCACCGCCTGGGCCGCCGCCACGGCCACCACCAGCGCCCCGGGATCAGCCAGGCCCACGTCCTCGGCGGCGTGGATCATGATCCGGCGGCAGATGAATTCCGGGTCTTCTCCGGCATAAACCAGACGGGCCAGCCAGTAAAGGGTGGCCTGGGGATCGGAACCCCGCATGCTCTTGATGAAGGCAGAAACCACGTCATAGTGTTCGTCCTGCCGGTCGAACTGCAGCACCCTGCCCCCGCAGGACTCCCCGGCGGCGGCAAGGGATATGCGGCGGACGCCGTCCTCTCCCGGAGGTGTAGTCATCACCGCCAGCTCCAGGCAGTTCAAGGCGCACCGGGCGTCCCCGTTGGCGGTGGAGGCAATGTATTCCAGGGCCCCGTCCTCAAAAAAGGCCTTATACCTGCCCAGCCCGTTTTCCCCGTCCGCCAGGGCCCTCTTCAGTATTCGCAGCACCGCCTCCGCGGACAGGGGCTCCAGCCTGAACAGGCGGGACCTGCTCAGCAGGGGCCGGTTGACCGTGAAGAGCGGGTTTTCGGTGGTGGACCCGATGAGCGTAATCAGGCCGCTTTCCACGAAGGGCAGCAGCGCATCCTGCTGGGCCTTGTTGAAGCGGTGGATTTCGTCGATAAACAGAATCGTCCCCTCGCCGTAAAGGGACCTCCTCTCCCGGGCCTCCTGCACCACCCTGCGGATGTCAGCCACCCCGGCCATGACGGCGTTTATGGTCTCAAAGTGGGACTTGGTCATCCCGGCTATGATCCTGGCCAGGGTCGTCTTTCCCGTCCCCGGCGGCCCGTGCAGGATAATGGATCCGAGGCTGTCGCTCTCGATGGCCCTTCTCAGGGGTTTGCCGGGACCCAGTATCTCCTCCTGCTCCTCGAAGGCCGAAAGGTCCCGGGGGCGCATCCTGTCGGCCAGGGGGGCCTTCCTGCCATGGCCGCCCTGTTCAAATAGATTTCCCACCTTGCATCTCCCCGTTAATTGGTTTTATAATTTATATCCAGCCTGTCCAGCTTTTTGTAAAGCGTGCTCCTGTGAAGTCCCAATTCCCTGGCCGTCTGCTGGATGTTGAAATTATTCTTGCTTAGAAGGTCCAGCAGCAACTCCTTTTCTATCTGCTTCATCATGTTTGTCAGAGTTTTGTTTCCGGACCCGGCAACAGACGGATTCACACTGGATTTAATGAATATGTTGGCGGGCAGGTGGGAACCGAGGATAATGTTCCCTTCTATAAGGCTGTAGGCCCTCTCAATGACATTTTTTAGTTCCCTGATATTGCCCGGCCACGAATAATAATTGAGTGTCCTGACCGCTTCGGGAGATATGCTTACGCTTGTTTCATATTTCCTGTTCAGTTCGCCCAGAAAATAGTCGATGAAGAACTGGATGTCGTCACTCCGTTCCCTCAGGGGGGGAATTTTTATCTGGATGACGTTTAACCTGTAATAAAGGTCCATCCTGAAGAGGTTTTTCTTGATTTTTTCTTCCAGGTTCTGGTTGGTGGCCGCAATCACCCTTACATTAACTGGTATCGTCTTGTGACCCCCGATTTTTTCAATTTCCCTTTCCTGTAAAACTCTCAGTATTTTTGCCTGCATGCTAAGCGGCATGTCCCCTATTTCGTCCAGAAATATGGTGCCGCCGTCGGCCAGCTCGAACTTGCCCTTTTTGCCTTCCCTTCTTGCCCCGGTAAAAGAACCTTCCTCGTAACCGAACAATTCGGATTCCAGCAGTTCCGAGGGGATAGCCGCGCAGTTTATCCGCAGAAACGGGTGGTTCTTGCGGTTGCTGGCGTAATGTATGGCATTGGCAAACACTTCCTTGCCGGTTCCGGTTTCGCCGGTTATGAGCACCGTGAAATCGCTTTTCGCGGCTTTTTCAGCCATTCTTTTAACTTCCAGGAACTTTTCATTCCTGCCCACGATGTTTTCAAAAGAATACTTGTTGCTTGCGATCCTTTTCAACTCGTCTTTATAATACTGCAACTCCGTTTCCATTTTGTGAAGCTTGTCCGCCAGCTCCATGGTATCGGTGGAAAATTTAATCTGTCCCACCGCGGCAATGATTTTGTCTCCGTCCTTAACTGCGGCCCTGGTTACGGCCACGTACCTGTCTTTTTTCGGCGACTGCCCCACGGCCAGCTTGTGAACAACATTCACTTCGGTTTCCCCGGTGGACAGCAGCTGCGGAAGCTTGGAATTCTTGATTACGTCCAGAACATACCTGCCGATGATATCCTCTCTTTTCATCGCCAAAAAGTCACAGTAGGCCTTGTTGATTTCAATAATGCAGCCTTTTTCGTCCACGATCAAAAATCCATCGGCAGATATGTCCAGTATCTTTTCAAAGATAAGCTTTTCCTTTCTGAGCTTTTTCAGTTTTTCCTCAAGCCGGTCATGCGGACCAGCCTTCTCATTTCTTGCCATCCCCTGCACCCCGGAGTATAATACTGAATCCTCTTTAATTCTATCAAAATATTTATTTTTATCAATTTTCAAATATATAAAGTATAGAAGGTATATACCGTCATATCTGAGTCAAGCAACCATAAAATCCAAACCTAAAATAAAAAAAGCGGGGGTGATAATATATCCCTCCGCTTATAATTTGTAGTCTCTCGGAAATCCGAAAGTATATATGGTTCAAGGCATGAAGCCTTGGGCCATTTTTGCTTTTTCCTCCAAAATTTGAGGAAAAAAGTTTTAAATAGAACACATGTTGGCTTGACAAATCAGGATCGCCCC
>DYET01000095.1 GCA_020725625.1 Desulfovirgula sp.
GGGGCGATCCTGATTTGTCAAGCCAACATGTGTTCTATTTAAAACTTTTTTCCTCAAATTTTGGAGGAAAAAGCAAAAATGGCCCAAGGCTTCATGCCTTGAACCATATATACTTTCGGATTTCCGAGAGACTACAAATTAAAAAAGGGGGAAAATGTAATTGCTTCGCGGGAAAAAAGCTATATGCATAGGGGAAAGGGATGGCGTGCCAGCCCCCGCCATCGCTGAATGTCTAAAGACGGCAGACTGTGAAGTAGTACTGGCACTAACCCAGTGTTTTGTCTGAACGGCCGCCGGGGCCATGGACATGGAGGATCAGGGGATCATTAAAAAGACTGTGGATGAAAACGATCTAAAAAATTTGGTGGTGGTGCTTGGATCGCCGGATCCGGAAAGCGCTGAAATATATGCCGAAACAGTCACAACGGGTGATCCCACCTTCGCAGGTCCACTGGCAGGAGTCTCGTTGGGACTCCCGGTTTATCACATCCTGGAACCGGAAATTAAAGAACTCATTGATCCGGAAGTTTATCAGCAACAAGTCGGCGTCATGGAAATGGTCCTGGATGCAAAATCTATCTGTGAAAGTGTAAGGAAGATAAGAGAACGGGTTCAGGCTTGAAAAAGGGGAGTTTATTTGCCGCTAAAACCGTAACAGAGACCGAACATGACAAGTTTTAAAGGCCGGAGAATTGTACCGGGGAGAAAATGCCTTTGATAGTTAATTTGTGGGGGGTGGTAAAGCAAATATACCAGCGGTTTTGTTTTCCATTCCCAATATTTATTGTTAAATATTTGAAAACGTTGCAACAATGCCGCAAAAGAGAGGCGGATGATCAGTGATGAGGCTGGAACTTCGCAGATACAAGGTTGTCAATGCACTCTTCGGATCCGAAACGAAACTGGAGAACGGGACGCTTTATGTAAATAAGGAAGAATTGGTTTCCCTTCTAAATGAAAGCGGTTTTTTTGAAAGGGTAGAGGTCTATATCGCGAAACCCGGGGAAAACACCAGGATAGTGAATATTATGGATGCTGTTCAGCCAAGGTGGAAAACAGACGGATCCTCACCCTTTCCCGGCGCCCTGGGTCCCATGCGTATCGCTGGGAGAGGCGAAACCAATGCGCTGGACGGGATTTCCATACTCCAACTGGGAAAGCGCGGAGGGATTCAAGAAGGCTTCATAGACATGAGTGGTCCCGGGGCGGAATACAGTTTTTTCTCGGGCCTGATTAACATTGCGTTGAATTTTGTGCCCTTCTCCGGTGTCGATGATCATGCATTTGACAGTTATACGCGTGCGGCTCTTTTAAAAGCCTCTGTTTATCTGGGACGCACAACCAGGGACCTGGATCCTGACGAGACCGAAATTTTCAGTATCCAATCCGGGTCGCCGGGCCTCCCACGCGTGGCATACATTTATCAACTGCAGTCCCAGGAACTGTACAGGGATACGCTCGTTTACGGCAGACCGGTCCGCTCAATCATGCCTATACTTCTTCACCCCAATGAAATTTTGGACGGGGCAATTGTCAGCAGTAATTATATTATCGCTTCCCAGAAAAACCCCACCTATTTTCATTTAAACAACCCAGTTGTCCGTGAACTGTCCCGCAGGCACGGTCGCGACCTCATTTTTGCCGGGGTTATCGCTGTCAATGAACACAGCACCCTCCTTGAAAAAGAGCGTTCGGCGGCTTTTGCGGCTAAGCTGGCCTTGCAGCTGGACGTCAGAGGCGTAGTTATTACGCAGGAGGGCGGTGGTCACGCGGATACCGACCTCATGCTGAACTGCTCCGAGTGCGAAAAAATGGGTATCAAAACGGTTATTATTGCCAACGAGTCATCGGGGCCGCAGGGGGATTTGCCGCCCTTGGTTGATGTTGCTCCCGAAGCGGATGCCGTGGTGTCAACCGGCAATAATGACGAACTTGTCAAACTTGGGGTGATGGATAAAGTCTTTGGTTGCTCGGACAACGCCCAGGATGAAGAGAGGTGGAGAAACATGAGCGAAAGTTTTTTAGCCAGAATCTACACTTCCACCAATCAATTGGGTTGGAACAACCTTACAACCTTACAGTTCTAGGATATCCGGACCCGTGGGAGGAAGGATTATGATCAGAGTGGTTCATTACATCAATCAGTTTTTCGGGCAAATCGGCGGTGAAGACATGGCCGGCATAGGTCCCCGGATAGAATACAAGCCGGTGGGCCCAGGTATCGCTCTGAAGGAGGCTTTTAAAGGCAAGGCTGAAATAATAGCCACGGTCATCTGCGGTGATAATTATTTCATGGAGAATATGGAAAAGGCAGTTGATGAAATAATTGAACTGATCAGGCCGCTGAACCCGGACTTGTTGGTAGCCGGCCCAGCATTCAACGCCGGCAGGTACGGACCCGCCTGCGGAGCTTTGTGCAAGGCGGTAGGGGATAGACTTAAGATTTCATCGGTAACCGGGATGTACCCCGAGAACCCCGGGGTGGAGCTTTTCCACAGAGACGTTTATTGCGTTGAGACAGGTCCATCGGCGGCGGGCATGCGCAAGGCCGTCGCCGACATGGCCAGACTGGGAATGAAATTGGCTCTCGGGGAGGAACTGGGGCCGCCTTTCCAAGAAGGGTATCTGCCCAAGGGTTTTCGGAGGAATGTCAGGGCCGAAAAAAGCGGGGCAGTACGGGCTGTGGATATGCTGCTGGCGAAAATTGACGGCAGGGATTTCCGAACTGAGCTGCCGATGCCGGAATTTGAGAAAATACCCCCTGCCCCGGCGCTCAGTGATTTAAGGAAATCCACTATAGCGCTGGTGACCGAGGGGGGTATCGTTCCCAAAGGAAACCCCGACCGCCTTGAATCGTCCCGGGCTACAAAATACCTGAAATACAGCATTGAGGGACTGAACGACCTTTCGGGGGAATACTTTGAGTCGGTACACGGGGGCTATAATAACAGGTTTGCCAACCTGGATCCTGACAGAGTCCTACCCTTGGATGTGCTCAGGGAGATTGAGCGGGAAGGGGAAATTAAAGAAATCCACAAATTCTTCTTCACTACCACCGGAAACGGGACGACTATAGAAAACAGCCGTATTTTTGGAAAAGAAATAGCAGGATACTTAAGGCGGAACGGTATTGATGGGGTAATCCTTACATCCACCTGAGGGACCGGAACCCGTTGCGGTGCAACGGTTGCCAAAGAACTGGAAAGGGCCGGCATACCCGCCGTTCAAATTTGCACGATTACAAAAATTGCCGTGGCCATGGGTGCCAACCGGGTTGTACCGGCCGTTGCCATACCCCATCCACTGGGGAATCCCGATTTAAAGCCTGAAGAAGAGAAGAGACTGCGGCGGAGGTTGGTGGAACTGGCCCTTCAGGCGCTTTCGGCCCAAATAACCAGCCAGACAGTATTTGATTTCAGCTAGTTTTCCGCATTTTTTACGGACCTCATTCGGACTTGAGTGCTCTCGACAGAAAAAAAGCAAACGGGAAATAAAAGAAATCAAAATGGGGTGGTGCATATAGATACTCACATTGACCGCACCTCGCCTATCCCCTTGTATGTTCAAATCAAGCAGAGGTTGTTGGAATATATAAGCTTCAAAAGGGAGAATCCCGATGAGTCCGGACCGCAGAGAATATTCCCGGAAGAAGACCTGGCTAAAATGTTTAATGTAAGCCGGATGACCATAAGGCAGGCAATAAAGGAACTGGTGGATGAGCGGGTGCTCTACCGGGTTAAGGGGATCGGGACCTTTATCGCCGCCCCGCACGTAACAGGTCAGCTGGGTCAAATAGAACGTTTCGTTTATGAGTGGTCTATACAGGGGAAGGAAATCGAGGTTTTGGTAAGAGACTTTGATATTGTTCCGCTTCCCGATCAGTGGGCCGACTGGATTCGCCTGCCTGCAGGCACACCGGTGCTTTACCTGAAAAGATTAAGGTCGGCTGACGGAAAACCCGTTGCCTTTGACGACCGGTACATCCCCGCCGATTTAAAGGACTTTATCACGCCGGAGGATGTAAAAACCGAATCGATTTTCATTACCTTGGCCCAGAAGGGAAATATCCTCATAGACCGGGCCGATTATGAAATTGGTGCAAAAGCGGCTTCACCCGAAGAGGCGGAGTTGCTGGCGATTAGGCCGGGCGACCCGCTGCTGACCAGAAGACTGGCCATTTATGACATAACCTTCAGGCCGGTTGTGGTAGGTATGTCGGTCTACCGGGCCGACCGCTTCAAGTACACAGTTTCAGTGCCCAGCAGGACATGAGGATACTTTGGTCAATATTTTGAAACTGTTCAAAAGGTGAAGAATATGGAAATTAGGGATTTGTTGATTATCGGGGGCGGCGTGGCCGGGTTGTCAGCAGGAATATACGCCGCCAGGGGAAAAGCGGACGTCCTGCTGGTCGAAAAGGGCTCACCGGGAAGCCAGGCCGCAACCACAGACAGTATTGAGAACTACCCTGGATTTCCGGATGGTGTCGACGGCCCCGGCCTCATTGAAAAAATGAAAAGACAGGCGATGCGCTTCGGGCTGCGGATTTTAACCGATACTGTCAAGTCGGTTGACTTAAGAGACCGTGTTTTTGTCGCGGAACTCAATGACCGGTGCATTGCGGCCCGTTCCGTAATCGTGGCGACCGGGGCTAACCCGAGAAAATTGGGCGTCAAGGGTGAAAATACCCTGGCTGGAGTATCCTATTGCGCAACCTGCGACGGAGCACTTTTTGAAGGTGCGAAAGTAGCTGTTGTCGGGGGCGGGGACGCTGCTGTTGAAGAAGCCTTGTATCTTACCAGGTTTGCCAGCAAGGTTTATATTATTCACCGCCGTGACACGCTGCGTGCTGCGGCCGTTATTTCCAAAAGGGCGCTTGAAAACGGACGGATAGAGATCGTTTGGAATACAGTTGTCAAGGAAATAGAAGGCAAGGAGGTGGTCGATGGGTTAGTTGTACAGAATGTCGCCACGGGTATGATTTCAAAAATCGCGGTTGAAGGATTATTTATCTACGTTGGAACTGTTCCCAATTCAGAAGTAGTCAAGCGGTTGGTAAATGTTAATGACCAGGGTTATATCATTACCGACGAGGATATGAGGACGTCGATTCCCGGAATCTTTGCCGCCGGTGATGTACGTCGCAAGTCGCTGCGCCAGGTGGTCACAGCCGCTTCCGACGGGGCCGTCGCTGCGGTTTCGGCAGAAAAGTACCTTATGGCATTGACTCCCGGATAAGTTACATCCATCAAAAGGAGGCGTTTTCAAAATGATGCGGGGAAAGAGTATTTTAATGCTTTGCTTGGCACTGGCCATGACTTTGGCGCTGGCTGCTGGGTGTTCCGGGAGCAGCCAGCCGGCAAAAGGTGATGCTAAAGGCGACGGAAAGCAGGAACTGCCGGAAATAGCGCTGAAATTGGGTCACCATGCGGCCGAGAACCAGCCCTTTCACATAGGAGCGGTAAAGCTGGCAGATATTGTGAAAGAAAAAACTAACGGGAGATTTAAAATCGATATTTATCCCAACAATACCTTGGGAACGTCAAGGGACCTGATAGAAGGCCTGCAAATGGGCACGGTCGACATGACCCTATCTCCCACCACCAACATGGCTGTGTTTTATCCTAAGCTTGACCTGTTTTACCTGCCCTTCCTGTTTGAAGACAAGAATCATGTCTACAAGGTAGCCGACGGCGAAATAGGCCAGAGGCTCTACAAGGAACTGGAGGACAAGCTCGGCATCAAAACCATCGCCATGTTCGACAGCGGATTTAGGCATATTGAAAACTCCAAAAGAGAAATCAAAACGCCCGAAGATGTGGTGGGCTTGAAAATACGCACCATAGATACACCCATCTGTGTGGATACATTTAAGGCCCTGGGCGCCAATGCCACGCCCATAGCTTTTAATGAGCTGTTTACGGCCCTTCAGCAGGGGACTGTCGACGGCAATGACAGCCCCATCGGCAATCTTTATGCCAGCAGGTTTTATGAGGTACAGAAATACTGTACGCTTACCGGGCACCAGTACGCGGCCATCATGGTAACAATCAGCACGAAATCGTGGAACAAGCTACCCAAAGAGTACCAAGACATACTGATCCAGGCTGCGAAGGAAGCCACCGCTTTCCAGAGAAAACTCGCCGAGGACAAGGAAAACGAATTCTTGAAGATTATGATTGAAAAAGGGTTGAAGGTTACCGAACTGACGCCGGAGCAGAAGAGTCTGTTTCAGAAGAAGATGGAGCCGATCTGGAACAAATATGGAGACAAGATTGGCAAAGATTTGATAGATGCCGCCTTAAAACTGGGCAGCAATAAATAAAACTTGAATATTCCTGGGAATAAATTTATTAAATTTATTCCCAGGAAAGCACAAATTAAAGGTTCCATGTGCCGTTTTGATTTGGGGATGAACCACCGCATAAATTTCCGGGTTTAATTCAGCCTTGGGGGGAAATCCAGAATGTACTTTTATAGAATTTTTTGTGACAAGTTAGATAAGTTCCTTCAAGGGATGGTAAAAGTATTATTTGTCGTGATGATCTTTTTGGCCATCTTGCAAGTGGTTTTTCGTTACATAATAGGTCAGTCGCTGAGCTTTTCCGAGGAATTTAACAGGTATATTTTTGTCTGGTCTGTCATGCTTGCCTCGGCTGTATGTGTAAAACATAAATCTCATGCAGCGGTAACTTTTTTTATAAATTATTTTAACCGGCAAAAAAAATTTATCGTTGAGATTATTGTTTACGTTATTAGTTTGATATTCCTGGGCTTTTTATTTGTGGAGGGAGTTAACATTTCAAAACTGGTTCTGCATCAGCCTGCTGCCGCTACGGGAATTTCAATGGTTTACGCTTATGCGGCGATTCCAGCAGGGGCGTTTTTCATGATCCTGTTTACTATCGAAAGTTTCCTTGATTCTGTTAAAAAACACAACGGACAGCACGGTATTTCAAAGGGGGCTTAAAAGATGTTGCTGGCCTTGCTTTTCATTGTACTGATAATCTGCCTAGTCGTCAGCGTTCCCATTGGCATCGCCCTGGGTATTGCCTCCCTTGTCGTGGCTTTTGTCGGTGACATACCGCTCATGATCCTACCCCAAAAATTTTTCACAACCAACGATTCCTTCCCATTGTTGTGTATACCTTTCTTCATGCTGGCCGGATCCGTAATGACTGCCGGAGGGGTTTCCCAGAGGCTGGTTAATTTTGCCAGCTCTATCGTGGGGTCCTTCTCAGGGGGGCTGGCCATGGTGGTTGTCCTGGGCTGTATGTTTTTTTCAGCCATTTCGGGCTCGTCGGCGGCAACCGCCGCGGCCATTGGGGCAATCATGATCCCGGCGATGGCAAACCGGGGCTACCCAAAGGATTTTTCAGCGGGAATAACGGCGTCCGCCGGGGCTCTGGGCATGATTATTCCGCCCAGTATGCTTATGATTGTGTACGGCGTCGCTGCCGAAGCGTCAATCGGTCAGCTTTTCCTGGGCGGGTTCGGCCCCGGAATATTTATGGGCTTGGCAATGATGGTTTACGTCTATTTTGTCAGCCGGAAGCAGGGGTATTCGGCGGGAGAGAAATTTGTCTTCAGGAATGTCTGGGTAACCTTCAGGGAATGTTTTTGGGGCTTGCTGATGCCGGTTATTATTCTCGGGGGAATATACGGCGGCATTTTCACCCCGACTGAGGCAGCGGCGGTGGGAGCCTTTTATGGTTTCGTAATCGCAATGTTCGTATATAAAGAGCTGAAGTGGTCGGGCGTCGGCGAAGTATTAATTGATGCGGCCAAGGCCACGGCAGTGGTCATGTTTATCATGAACGCGGCCGGATTCTTCGGGTGGCTTTTAGTGAATTTTAAAGCCCCCCAGTTGATAGCGGAGGGCATAATTCGGTATACCTCGGATCCCACACTGCTGATGTTATTCGTGGTTGTACTGCTTTTGTTTGTCGGCACGTTTATGAATGCAGTCCCGGCCATGGTTATAATGGCTCCGATTTTTGTCCCGACCATGAAGATACTCGGAATAGATCCAATTTTTGCCGGCGTTGTTATGTCTATTACCCTGTCTCTGGGATGTATTACACCGCCGGTGGGCGTGGACCTTTTCGTAACATCATCGATTGCGAAGGTTTCTATAGAAAAAATTGCCAGGTCGGCCCTGCCGTTCATTGTCATTTTGATAATATGCACGTTTATTATGGTTTTGATACCTGATATAATTATGTTTATACCAAGCCTGTTTTACAAATAAAGAGTAAGGAAGGTCCTTTCGGTATCTTCCTGCTGCTTAAACAGAGCCTCCCTGATTTATGGCGGGGCCCGGTTGTGCTTGAGATACTGTGCCGGGCTTCGCTGCCGGGTCACTGGTTGCTTTGAACAAACCATTCAGCCGGTGAGCGCAGACGAAAGCCGGTGATTTGTTGCTCAGCATCGACCAATACGTCAGCATCGGCATAGTGCTTTTAGTTATCGTCTTGGTGGGATTGTATTCAACCAGGCTGGTCAAGTCGTCCACCGACTTCATCATTGGGGGAAGGAAACTGGGCGCCTTGATGGTGTGCGGGGGCATCGTGGGGGCTTTTGCCGGCGGCACCGTCACCGTGGGCACCGCCCAGATGGCTTACCAGTACGGGGTAAGCGGCATCTGGTTCACCCTGGGGGCCGGTGCGGCCTGCCTTATTCTCTCGTCTTTTCTGGCCAAACCCCTGAGGGAAAAAAAGGTTGAGACAATTTCACAGTTCTTGTCCGGATTTTACGGGGGAGGAGTGGCTCCCTGGGCGGCCATGTTTATCGCCACTGGCATGTATATTCAGCTGGCAGTCCAGATGATCGCCTCGGTACCCCTGCTCACTTCCATGTTCCCGGTCTCTGCCGTTGGGGGGCTGGCGCTGTTTGCCTGCCTTTCCGTGGTGCTCATTCTGGGGGGCGGTTTCATGAGCACCACCCTGGTGGGATTCTTTAAACTGTTGCTGATGACTGGGACATTTTTTATGGCCGGAGCCATGAGCTGGGGGCTTCTGGGCGGGTTTGAGGACTTAAGCCAGAAGTTTCCGGACTTTCCCTGGTTCAGTATGTTCCCCCGGGGGATACTGGCGGAGCTGGCGGGGGGAATGTCCGTGGTGGTGGGCTTTATTTCCACCCAGTCTTTCATCCAGCCGGTATTTGCAGGCAAGGATGTAAGGGCCGCCAGGACGGGTTCCCTTATGGCGGCCGTAGTCCTCCCCTGTTTCGGGCTGGCCGGGGTGATGGTGGGAATGTACATGCGCACCGTTCACCCGGACATCGACCCGGCGGCCGCCCTGCCCCTCTTTATGCTTCTCCACCAGCCGGCCTGGCTTGGGGGGGTGGGGGTGGCCACGCTGCTGGTTTCCCTGGTCCTTACGGCCAGTGCCCTGGCCCTGGGCGTATCTACCCTCCTGAGCAGGGATATTTACCTTCTTTTCAGGCCCGCGGCGGGCGACAGGGAGCAGCTGCTGACGGCCAGGCTGGCGGTTTTCATCATTATGGCTACAGCCTGCGTATTCAGTTACCGCATCCTGGGGGACCTGATCCTGGACTGGACTTACCTGTCCAATGCCCTGAGGGGAGTGACGGTTTTTCTTCCCCTTGTCGGCGCTGTCTTTCTTCCCCGCAGGATTTCTGCGCGGGTTGGAGCCTGGGCGGTGGCGGTTCCCCCGCTGGCTGCCCTTGCCTGGGCGATCGTCAATCCGGGATTGGTGCACCCACTGTACGTGGGGATGCCGGTGAGTTTACTGATTATGGTGGCGGGGCTGCTGTTGCCAGTGAAAAAAGGAGGGCCGGCCCCAACGGGAAAATCCTAAATCCGGTGCCTGCAGTGAATAATAAGGATAAAAAACAAAAAAGGCCAAGGTCGGGGTTGGCCTTTTTTGCTGCAGGTAAAGTTGCCCGCATGATAATAGGAAGTGGATAGAACGTGAAATTTCTCCACCAAGCTTAATTATAACCAAAAATATATAATTGACAACCTTTGTTAGACACAAAAATTAGCTTTTTATACTCAAAATATCGCTTTTTGTACTTTAAAGCTATTTTATAGCGTAGAGGTCCATGTCATACCCTTCCTGGGCCATGGTTTTCTGGTACATATAACTCCTGAAGCTATCCACCTGTTTGAGGTCAATGTTTACGCCTATGTCGGACATAGCCCCGGCAAGCTCATTGAGGTCTGGGGGGCAGCCCTTTATTTTGATGGCCTGCTTGATATTCGGGTTGTTTTTGTTGGATACCGTGGGGCATTTCCCGAAAAGAACGGTTTTTTCAAAACCCGGGGAAGCCTGCATTCTCTTGCCGGTAATAACCTCCACCCCGGGGAAGGGCTGCCCGGTGTATGCTGCCATCAATATTACCAGCATTGGGTTGTACAGCATGGAGCAGCCGGTACACAGCGAACTGTCCCATTTTCTTACCGCCAGCCCGGAAATTCCACGCTTGGCGAATCCCTTGGGCCCGGTGTCGTCCGGCAGCCAGTCAAAGTCATATTCGACGTATTCTCTGTGTTTTTCTATGTCTTCGCCCCTTACCTCCACGTCGTCCAGGTCCATGCTTCTCCCGTGCCGCTCGGCGAAATAACGGAGGTGCGGCACGTCTTTTACCCTATAGTCCATGATCTCGGCCCCCACCAGGTCGCAGGCGTACGTATCGCGGGAGGCTATAATGAGGTCTTTCCGGTAGGCGTAGCCATTTGAGGCCGGTCCCCTGGGCAGGACGAAAACGCCGTCGATTACAGTCAGTGCCACCGGGAGTTTCTCTATTATGTGGTTGAATGTGCGGTCAAGGTCGAACTCCATCTCCTTTCCGTGGCAGAACTGCTTTGATTTTCTGTCCAGACACCCCTTGAGGTTTTTTATACCGAGGGAAACCTTGCACTGGTTGTGGGTTTTCAGCACCGGAACGTTGATTATCCTGTCCGCCTCAAGGGCCCTCCGGGCCAGCGACAGTTTAAAGCTGCCGAAATTCACCGGAACAAACTTTTCCTCATTGAAGTCTACCAGCTCAACACCGTACCTCTCCTTCAGCCTCTCATAGCCCAGGGCCCTGTACATCCTCTGGCCGATTGTTTCCGGGATCATTAAAGGGGCTTCGCCGATGGTTATGTTTTTAAAACCTTCCTCCGCCAGGATCCTTACCAGTGCGTGAACAACCGCCGAGGTGGTAATCATGCCGAAGGGAAGGGGGTAGTCAAAATCATGGCCCACCAGATTCGGCTTGA
The DNA here is from genome assembly GCA_020725625.1 of Desulfovirgula sp. GTDB lineage: Bacteria > Bacillota > Desulfotomaculia > Desulfotomaculales > Desulfocucumaceae > JAILZP01. The sequence goes on from DYET01000095.1 coordinate 11,231, forward strand.
TGAGTATTTTATTGTCGCTTCGGAAGTCCCTGAGTCCGTCACACAGGTCCAGGGCTTCTTTTACCGTTTTGTAAGGGTCATGAAATTTTACCACGGATACTACCGGCTTTGACATTGACTTTACTCTCCTTTCTCTGGGTAATATATTTCTAACAAAAAAAGATAACGGATATGTTTAAATTGTTAACCGGGCTGTTAACTTTCTAAATAGTCAAGGGGCTTTTTTCTTCCGCCGCCCGGCCGGCGGCGGCGCTTTTTCCCGGTGGCCCGGCTCCCGCTTGAAGCCGGCCGGTGTCTGATGGTGGGCGGATTTATGCCGGCTGTGAATATTAATTCAAAAATCATACCGGATATGCCGAGAGGACCGGCGTCGGCGCCGGTCCTCTCGGTTTTACATTTTTTTTGGTTTGAAGGTTTCGCACTTTGTCTGGGACGAGTTATCCGACCGGGCAGTCCCGTTGTGATCCACCTGGATCATGGGAGCATCGCACATTACATCCGAGTTGTACTGGCATTCGACAACGTTGCACTTGATCGTCGGCATCGGTTTTCACCTCCTTGCGGAGGTTATTATTTACCATGGTAAAAAAATGTATTCATTTTTTAGACACTCTTTGGCTAATTAAAACGCCGTTCTACTGGGGCGGCCTTAATTTTAGCGGAAAAGGGTCGTACCTCCCGTCCCTGGACATGGCCTGGGCCAGGACGCTGTACACCTGTTCCGTCATGTACAGCAGGTTGTAATTGCGGGTGGAGAGCACCCAGCAGGTGGCAACCTCGTCCATGCTGCCGAAAATTATCTTGCGGGCGATTTTCGGGTCCAGGTCGGGCCTGAAATAACCCTTTTCCATGCCGTCCCGGACGATGTCCTCAATCAGCCGGTAGTACTCCCTGATTACCTCCGCAATTCCCTTTCTTATGGATTTGTCTGACTGGCGGAGTTCTATCTGTAGCACGTGGGCCAGCTTGCGGTTGTTCTGAAAGGTGTAGAAGTGCAAGTGAATAAGGTTGGCCAGGATTTCAAAGGAGTTTTTGATGTTTTTAAGCCTCCTGGGGGCGGTGGAAATCAGTTCCCCCAGTTTTTCCCTGAATATTGATATCAGGATGTCTTCCTTGTTTTCAAAGTACAGGTAAATAGTTCCCTCGGCCACACCGGCTTCCCTGGCGATTTTCGAGACCTGGGATCCGTGGTAGCCGTTGTCGGCGATCACCTTGATGGCGGCTTCAATGATTGTCCTGTATTTTTCCCCTCTTCTTTTCGGCACAGGCTGCCTCCTAATATCAGTTGTAAGCCGTCAGGCGCCGGACGCCGGGTAGAAGCCGTTTTTCCGAGGTCCAATCCGGCCGTCAGAAGTAAGACGCCAGATGATAGTATGAAGGACATGGGTTCTCAAGTCCAATACCGACTTATCTGACGTCTTACTGCCGGTGATTGATAACTTATACCTGACGACTGACGGCCGACGACCGACTACTGAATCAGCAGACGTAGTTTTCCTTGTCGATTATCCGGCTGCAAATTTTCCGGCGCAGGCTGATCATGTCGATGGGAACGTACCTGGTCATGCGCCTTACGATGGCCAGCTGGGTGGCCAGCATGTCGCCGGTGGCCAGGTAGCACATGGCTTCCCTGCCCCACTTCTCAAAATTGGGCCACTTGTCGTAGATGTAGGCCAGGGTCAGTTCTATTTTCGGTTCGGCCGAGGCCGGGTCCCTCTCCCAGGCCTTCATGGCGCGCAGGATACAGGATTCCATGGCGTATATCTCGATGGCGATGTCGGCCATGATCTGAATCAGTTCCTGTTCTTCGGCCAGTTTTTGCATGTACTTCATGGCCGCCTGGCCGGCGATCATCAGGAAGAGCTTTTTCACCAGGGCCAGCATGGCGCGCTCTGTGTAGAGGGGCTTGCCGTCGTCTTCCGGAACGGTTGCCTTGAGGTCCATGATTTCCTTCTGAAGGGCCTGGGCGGCCTGCATGAACGGGAGGTCTCCCTTCATGGCCTTGCGCATGAGGGTGGCCGGGATAATCAGCCGGTTGACCTCGTTGGTTCCCTCAAATATCCGGTTGATGCGGGAGTCCCGGTAGAACTGTTCGGCCGGGTACTCCTGGATGTAGCCGTAGCCGCCGTGGATTTGGACCATCTCGTCCGCCACGTAGTCCAGAACCTCTGACCCGAAAACCTTGCTGATGGAACACTCGATGGCATATTCCTCGATGGCCTTGCCGATTTCCGGGCCGGACTTCTTGCCCTGCAGGGCTTCCTCGATGAGTCCGCCCAGGCGGTACTGAACCGATTCGGAGGCGTAGGTCCTGGCGTTCATCTGGGCCAGCTTGGTCTGGATCATGCCGAACTTGGCGATGGGGGTCTTGAACTGCTGGCGCTGCAGGGCGTATTTCACGGACAGCTCGATGGCCTTCTTGGCCGAACCGGTGACTCCTGCGCCCAGTTTAAAACGGCCGATGTTCAGGATGTTGAAGGCGATGACGTGGCCTTTGCCGATCTCGCCCAGCACGTTCTCCACCGGCACCTTGGCGTCTTCAAAAATCAGGCTCCGGGTGGACGATCCCTTGATGCCCATTTTCTTTTCCTCGGCGCCCAGGCTGAAGCCGGGGGTGTTCTTTTCCACGATGAAGGCGGTGAATTTCTCGCCGTCGATTTTGGCGTAGGTTACAAACAAATCGGCGAACCCGGCGTTGGTGATGAACATTTTTTCACCGTTTAGGATATAGTATTTCCCGTCTTCGGAAAGAACGGCCTTGGTCTTGGCGGCCAGGGCGTCCGATCCCGCCCCCGGCTCGGTGAGGGCGTATGCCGCGATCCATTCACCGCTGGCCAGCTTGGGGAGGTATTTTTTCTTCTGGTCCTCATTCCCGAAAAGCACGATGGGAAGCGATCCGATGCCGGTGTGGGCGCCGTGGCCCAGGGCGAAGGACCCGCCGTAGGAGATGTTTTCGGTGATGATAATGGAGGCCAGCTTGCCCAGTTCGGCGCCGCCGTACTCCTCTTCGATGTCGGCCGAGAGCAGTCCGAGTTCTCCGGCCTTGAGCAGCAGTTCCCTCATCAGGCCCTCTTTTTGGGCCTCGATTTCCTCGTTCTTAGGACGCACCTCTTTTTCGATGAAGTCCTGACAGGTGCTGGCAATCATCCGGTGCTCTTCGGTAAAGTCCTCCGGGGTGAAGACATCCGCGGGATTGACGCTTTCAAGCAGGAACGCGCCGCCTTTTTGAAGCATTCTCAATTTCTCCTTTCCGGTCTTGATTATGTTTTTGAAGCTGCAAAGGAACACAGGGGACTGCGGCTTACTTTGATTCTTTGCGATCCATGTGACTTCCCTGGCTAAAACTACTTAGTTGACCATCTCGAACACGCCGGCGGCTCCCATGCCGCCGCCGATGCACATGCTGACCACGCCGTAGCGGGCTTTCTGGCGCTTCATTTCATGCAGCAGGGTGGCGGTGAGCTTGGCACCCGTGCAGCCCAGGGGGTGGCCCAGGGCAATGGCCCCGCCGTTGAAGTTGATCTTGTTTATGTCCAGCTCCAGGGTTTTGATGCAGGCCAGGGCCTGGGCGGCAAAGGCTTCGTTAAGCTCGAAGACGTCCACCTGGTCCTTGGTGATTCCGGCCACCTTCAGGGCCTTGGGAATCGCCACGATGGGGCCGATGCCCATCAGTTCGGGGGGGCAGCCGCCGACGGCGTAGCTGCGGAAAACGGCCAGGGGCTTGATGCCCAGGGACTCCGCCTTTCTCCGGCTCATCAACACCACGCAGGCCGCCCCGTCGCTGGTCTGGGACGAGTTCCCGGCCGTCACCGTGCCGTTGGCCCGGAAGACCGGCCTCAGCTTGGACAGGCCTTCCATGCTGGTGTCCGGGCGGACGCCTTCATCGGTGTCGAAGACAAAGCTCTTTTCCTTGATCTTGTTGCCTTCCCACTGTCTTTCGACGACGGTGAGGGGCACGATTTCCTCCTTGAACTTGCCCTCGGCGATGGCCTTGGCGGCCTTGGCATGGCTGGAGACGGAGAAGGAATCTTGTTCTTCCCTGGTTATGTTGTATTTTTCGGCCACGTTTTCGGCGGTCAGGCCCATGCCCATGTATGCCTCGGGGCAGATTTTGAGCAGTTCCGGTTCCGGCATCAGCTTGTTGCCCCCCATGGGCACCAGGCTCATGCTCTCCACCCCGCCGGCCACAAACACGTCGACGAACCCGGACATGATCCGGGTGGCGGCTATGGCCACGGCTTCCAGGCCGGAGGAGCAGAAGCGGTTGACGGTGGCACCGGCCACGCTCTGGGGCAGCCCGGCCAGCAGGTTGATCATCCTTCCCACGTTCATTCCCTGCTCGGCTTCCGGGAAGGAGCAGCCGAACAGTACGTCATCTATTTCGGCCGGGTCCAGGGCAGGTACCCGGGCCAGGGCCTCTTTTAAAACGGTGGCGGCCATGTATTCCGGCCGGGTGTTTCTCAGTTTCCCCCGGGGAGCCTTACCCACCGCAGTGCGCACCGCACTTACGATTACGGCTTCTTGCATTTTTCATAAAACCCCCTAATTAATAGTGGATTGACTTTTCGGAAGTTTATCACAGACCTGCTAGTTCCTCAGTGGCTTGTTGGTGATCAACATGTGGCGGATGCGATCGATAGTCTTTTGCTCTCCCAGCAGGCTCAGGAAGGCCTCCCGCTCCAGGTCCAGCAGGTTCTGCTCGGTGACGGGGGTGCCCGGGGTTACCCCGCCTCCGGTCAGGATGCCGGCCACCTTGCAGGCGATCAGCGCATCGTGTTCGCTGATATAGCGTCCCCAGAGCATGGTCTTGACGCCCACCTCGATGGCGGCTTGGCCGGGAGCGCCCAGGGCCTTGATGGTCTTCGGTACCGGGGGCTTGAACTCCGGCGCGATATCGAGGACCATTTTCTTGGCCTCGCCGATGAGGTGGTCACGGTTGGTTATCACCTTCGTGTCGCAATCCCTGATGAATCCCAGGGAGATAGCCTCGGGTGCGCTGGTAGCCACCCTGGCCGTGGCTATATGTTCAAAGGCGCGGTTAATCATGGGCTGGACGGTGTTGGTGCCGCCGGTCTTGACGTTGGCCGGCACCGGGGGGTCGGTTTCAGCGGCCCTGAAGGCCAGTTCCTTCACTCCGCCGCCGCCGGGCACAAGGCCCACCCCGACTTCCACCAGGCCGATGTAGGATTCCGCATAAGCGGCCACCCTGTGGGAGTGCATGACGATTTCGCAGCCCCCGCCCAGGGCCATGCTGTGGGGTGCGGCCACCACCGGCTTCTTGCAGTATTTCAACCTCATGTTGGCGTTCTGAAACTCCCTCACCATGAGGTCCAGCTCGTCCCATTCCTGGGCCTCGGCGTACATCATGACCAGCATCAGGTTGGCCCCGACCGAGAAGTGCTGGCCGTAGTTGGCAATGACCAGTCCCTCGTAATTTTTCTCAACTTCTTTCACCGAGAAGTTCATCATTTCCACAATGTCACTGCCGATGGCGTTGGCTTTGCAGTGGAATTCCAGGCAGACCACGCCGTCGCCGATGTCGATGAGGCTGGCTCCGTCGTTGGATTTGATGACCTTATTTTGCTCCTTCAGGGGGGCCAGGAAAATAACGTTGTCGCCGAATTTTTCCTGAACGTCGGATTTGGTCTTCCAGTCGAAGAACTGTCGGACGCCGTCCTTCTTCTCGTAGAAACTGGTCCGGCCGCTGGCCAGCAGGTCCTCAACCACCTTGGGTATGGTTTCACCCTCGGCCTTCAGGCGGTCCACCACGGCCGGCACGCCCAGGATGTCCCAGGCCTCGAAGGGGCCGAATTCCCAGTTAAAGCCCCATTTCATAGCCTGGTCGATGGACTGGATGTCGTCTGCTATAACCCCCAGCAGGTTGGCGGCGTAGAGGAGCTGCTGCTTGGTCACTTTCCAGGCGAACTGGGCGGCCTTGTCGCTGCCGGTGACCAGGGCCTTGAACTGCTTCTCGGTTTTCTTGGACATCTTGGCGGTGGAGAGGGAGCCGAAATTGGCCTTGGCCTTTGGGCGGTATTCCATGGTGTTATAGTCCAGAACCAGTATTTCCCGTCCCTTGTCTGACTTGACCTTCTTATAGAAGCCCTGGCCGGTCTTGTCCCCCAGCCACTTGTTTTCCAGCATTTTCTGGAGGAACGGAACAGCCTCGAAGACTGCCTTTTCTTTGGGGTCCTCGGCGAAGTCGTACACGGTTTTGGCCACGTGCATCATCACGTCGAGCCCAACCATGTCCAGGGTGCGGAAAGAGGCGCTCTTGGGATGGCCCATCACCGGCCCGGTCAGGTCGTCGACCTCGTCCACGCCCAGGCCGAACTCCTGCATGGCCTTGATGGTGGCGCACATGCTGTAGACACCTATGCGGTTGGCCACGAAGTTGGGGGTGTCCTTGCAGACCACCACGCCCTTGCCCAGGACCCTCTCGCCGAAGTCCACCGTGAACTCCAGGACTTCCGGCAGGGTTTCCCTGGCCGGGATTACTTCCAGCAGGCGCATGTACCTGGGGGGATTGAAAAAGTGCATGCCGATAAAGTGCTTTTTGAATTCAGCCGAGCGGCCTTCAATCATCTTGTTGATGGAGAGGCCGGAGGTGTTGGTGGCTACAATGGACCCCGGCTTCCAATTGCTTTCGACCTTTTCGAAGAGGGTCTGCTTGATGTCCAGCCTTTCCACCACCGCCTCGATGACCAGGTCGCACTCGGACAGCCAGTTCATGTTGTCCTCAAAGTTGCCGGGAGTCAGCAGGGCGGCGTTTTCCGGCACGTAGAGGGGGGCGGGCCTGGCTTTCAGCAGGTTGCTGATGCCGTTGACCGCAAACCTGTTGCGCACCCGGGGGCTTTCCAGGGTCAACCCCGCCTTCTCCTCGTCCGGGTTAAGTGACGGCGGAACAATGTCCAGGAGGTAGGTGGGGATCCCTACATTGGCCAGGTGCCCGGCGATGGCCGCACCCATGACCCCTGCTCCCAGAACGGCAGCTTTTTTGACGCTGCGCTTCATCTTTTGCGCTTCCTCCTTTTTATTTATGTATTTTTAGCAACTAACCAGCCAAAAATTGATGACTGAGTCCTCACTCATTTTTGCTAAGAATAAATTATTTCATTTTTCTAAAAAGGTCAATAGGGAACAAACCCCTTTTACGCCGATAGCCGATAAATGGGGCTTCTTTTCCACGTATTTTAAAGGATAACGTAAAAAAACCATTTTTGTAAAAGAACTCTTTTTTTAAGGGGCTTACCCGGCAGCCGGCGAGGAAATCCTGGGGATATAAAGAAATACATATACAGGTGGTGAATGTTGAAAAAAAGACATCTTGCCGTGGCTGCCGCCGTTGTAATTGCAGTGATCGGCCTTGCTGCCGACTGCTGGCTGTCGGCCTTCGGCCGGTTTCTGGTGGTGGATGAGAGGCCCCGCCGGTGTGACGCCATCGTGATCCTGTCCGGGGAGACGGTGCCGCGGGTGGCAAAGGGCGTAGAACTTTATAAGGAAGGTTACGCCGGCCTGATCATTATGAGCGGCGGCGGCAGGCCGACTTCCAAACTTACCGACGCCGACCTGATGCTCATGGAGGCCGTTGATTTAGGGGTTCCTCCTTCGGTGGTGCTGCTGGAGAATAAATCCGAAAGCACTTATGACAACGCGGTGAATGTAAAGAAGATCATCCTTGAGCGGGATATTAAATCCTTCCTGCTGGTCACCTCCAATTACCATACCAGGCGGGCGAAGTATATCTTCGGCAGGGTTCTTAAGGGCACAGGGGTGGAATTTGTCACCGTGTCCGCCCCAGACCCCAAATTTTCCCCCTCTTCCTGGTGGAAAAAGCACGAGGGCCAGCAAAAGGCCCTCACCGAACTGGCAAACATGGTCGTTTACAGGATTAAATATTAATATCGGGGCCGGGGGTTTTCCTACAGCAGGGATGCTATGACCGCCTTTTGGATGTGGTCGGTCCCCTCGATCAGCGGCAGCACCCTGGCGTCGCGCAGGTATTTTTCCACCGGGTGGCCGATTAGGTAGCCGCCGCCCCCGCAAATTTCCATGGCTGCCGAGGCAGCTTCCACGGCCACCCTGCTTCCGGCTATTTTGGCCATGGATGAGGCCATCGTGTAGTCCAGGTCCCTGTCGATGAGCCAGCAGGCCTTCCAGACCAGCATGCGGGCAGCTTCAATTTTTGTGGCCAGTTCGGCCAGGGTGAAAGATACTCCCTGGTTGGAATAAACCGGGCGGCCGAACTGCACTCTCTCCTTGCTGTATTTCAGGGCGCACTCAAAGGATGCCCGGGCTATGCCCACGCCTACTGCCCCGGCCAGGGAACGGCCCCGGTCGAAGGTCTGCATCAGCAGCAGGTAGGCGCTGCCCGGCCGGCCTATAACGCAGTCCCTGTCCAGCTTCAAATCGTTGAAGGCCAGGCGCACGGTATTTGCATAGCGGATGCCCATTTTATTCCGCACCGCCTCCACCGACATGCCCGGCGTTCCCGCCGGCACCACAAAGGCCATCATGCCGCCCTTTTTATTCTTTTGGTCGGTGGCGGCAAAAAGGGTGACGAACTTGGCCACGCCTCCGTTGATGATATAGTCCTTGGATCCGTTTATAATCCACTGTTCGGCGGGGTTAGCCCGGCCGTCCTTCCAGACCGGGGAGGCAAATGACTGCATGGCGCCGATGTCCGAACCGGAACCGCTTTCAGTCAGGGCAAAGGCCGCCAGGTTTGGGTTGGGGTGGGTCAGCAGTGGGAGGAAGGCTTCCTTCTGGCGCGCTGTTCCGCCCAGAATAATAGGGCTGGCGGCATGTATGTTGGCCGTTACCACGGCGGCCAGACCGGCGCAGCCGGCGCTAAGTTCCTCCAGCACCAGGGCGGTGGTAAAGTAGTCCAGTCCCCTCCCGCCGTACTCCCGGGGCACTGTGGGGGTGAGCAGGTTAAGTTCGGCCAGGCTCCCGGCCAGGGAAAAGTCAAACCTGTCGTCCCCGGCCCGGTCCAGTTTCAGCGAAGCGGGAGCGATCTTTCGGCTGACCAGTTCCCGCAGTTCCTCCAACAGGTTTTCCTGATCCCGTGTCAGGCTGAAGTCAGGCATCAGTCTTCTCCTCCCTTTGAGCAAGCCAGAGTACAAAGTCCACGGCCAGCCTCCTGCCGGCAGGGGAGAGCTTGGCCAGTGCCGCCATCAGGGTTTTGGCATCCGGGTCGCCGGCCCAGCCGCCTTCCGTCGTGGAGCCTGCAGCGTCTTCCGCCAGGGGTTGCATAAAATATTCGATTGGCTTTTGCAATTCCTCGGCTATTTTCTCCAACTGGGCCAGGTACAGCCGTCTTCTACCCTTTTCATAGTTGGACAGGGTTGATTGCGAGCAGCCGATCCTGGCTGCCAGCTGTTCCTGGCTTAAGCCCGCATCCTCCCTGGCCATCTGCAACCGCTTGCCGATTGACTTGTAGCCCATTTTTCAGCCCCTTTGACAAACGCTTTATCCCTCGTCCTTTTATGGTTTTAATTTATCATACAAATAAAATATTGGATATGTCTAAAAATTACAAATGTTATTGACGGTACTATGTCTTACAATATATTATTACAAAAAGAAATATTAAAATTTCACTATGTAATATTATCGCCGGAAAGAGGTGTTGGAAAATGTTTGACTTTATGCTTTCAGAGGATCAATTAAAGCTACGGGAAGAGGTGCGGGCCTTCGTCAAGTCAGTGCCCCGGCAGCTCGTGCTGGACATGGATGCCGAGCGGGTTACCTTCCCCCGGGGCTTCCTCGAGGACCTGGGGGCCAGGAACCTGCTGGGCCTGCGTTTTCCAAGGGAATACGGCGGCCGGGGCCTCGACTGGGTGTCGGAGGTAGTGGCCCTGGAGGAGGTGGGGGTGCTTAGCATGTCTCTCTCCTGCCTCTATTCGATGCCCACCATTGTGGGTGAGGCCATCGATAAGTTCGGCACCCCCGCCCAGAAGGAAAAATTCCTGATGCCCACTCTGGCGGGCAAAATGGCTTCCGCCGAGGGCCTGACTGAGCCCAGGGGGGGGTCGGACTTCTTCGGTGCCACTACGGTGGCCAGAAAAGAGGGGGACCATTACATTTTAAGGGGTCAGAAGCGCTTTATAGTGGGGGCCGAAGGAGCCGACTACTTCATGGTTTATGCCAAGACCGATCCCGGTGCTCCGCCGCACAAGTCCCTTTCGGCCTTCCTGGTGGAAAGAGGCCCGGGGGTCAAGGTGGAGTACATATACGGGCTGATGGGCACCAGGGGAGGAGGGGCCGGCCGCCTGGTGCTGGACAACTGCAGGGTGCCGGCAGAAAACCTCCTGGGGAAGGAAAACGAAGCGGCCAGGATATTTTACCAGATGATGATCCCCGAAAGGATGACCAGCGCCGCCGGGGCCATTGGCATGGCAAGGGCGGCCCTGGAGGTGGCAACCCGCTACACCACCCGGCGCAAGGCCTTCGGTCAGACCATCAACAAGTTCCAGGCCGTGAGCTTTAAAATCGCCGATAGTATAACCATGCTGGATGCCGCCCGGGGGCTGGTGTACGCTGCAGCCAGGGCGGTGGACTCCGGAGCGGACCCCTCGCTGTGCAGGAGAATGGTTTCGGAAGCCAAGAAGTTCGCCACTGAAACGGCCTGGACGGTGATTAACAATGCCATGCAGGTGATGGGCGGCATCGGCTACACCAGGGTCTACCCCATCGAAAGACTGCTGCGGGACGCCCGTCTGGCCATGATCTGGACCGGCACCAGCGAGGTGATGAACCTCATTATTCAGCACGAGTATTACAAGGAGCTGACCGGGACGGCCGGCGGCCGGAGAGACGTGGAGGAAGACGCCCACGATGCCGACCGGGTGGAAGAGAAGGTTTATGAATAAATAAAAGAGGGAGGAATGAGTGTGGGCGAGCCGGTTCATCGTTTGCTTGAAAGAAACGCCAGAAAGTATCCCAATGAAGTGGCTGTACGCTGGCCACAGGGGGATGTGAGCATTACCTGGCCGGAGCTGAATGCCGGGGCAACGCCCTGGCCAACCGCCTGCGGGCAGGGGGTATCGCGGCCGGTGACAGGGCGGCCGTCTTCGTTTCCAACCGGCCGGAGTTTGTCACCGCTTACTTCGGAGTTCTCAAGGCCGGGGGCATGGTCATCCCACTGAATGTTAAATTCACTCCCCCCGAAGTTTCGTACATCCTCGAAAACAGCGAAACGTCGGCGATAATATACGAGGACGAATTGCGGCCGGTGGTCTGACCTCCACCAAGCGCTGGATTTACGGCGGCGCCCCCATGCCCCAGGCCGGCCTCAACCAGATGATGAGCCTTTTCCCCGGCGGCTTCATGGGGGTATACGGCCTCACCGAGGCCGGCCCTAACGGCACAGCCCTTCATCCCCACGAACATCCCCGTTATGCAGGCAGCATCGGCTTACGCGGAACGGTTATTTCCGAGGATTCCCGCCCGAACCGTAGACGGCACCTGCTAAATGGTCACGACGCAGCCGGGCCCGTCTCACTTGCCCTTCCGGTGTTCGGCGACGCGGGAGATTGCGCCGTGGCCGAGGTACTTTTTGTGGGTGATTTGGCCGGCCGGATTCTCGACTTTCAGGGGCGGCGGGGAGTATGAACTCAGCGCGATGTCGTCCCGGTCCCCCGGCTTTTTTCGGGCCATGGGCAAACACCTCCATATAAATATGCTGGCCCGGTGCCAAGAGCTTTATTCCTAAATTTATAATTAGTATTGCACCCAATTTCACAAAAACCTATTGCCAACAGGATCCTTGTTCTGGTAGTATGTGATTAATGGCACTATCTGCATCACGCACATAGCAACATCCCCCTTGATGCACCCGTGATAGCATTTGAAAAAGGAGGGCAATGACTTGTCTACAGGGACAACCGTAAAACACACGCTTGACGGGACGCCGCCTCAGCCCGGCAACCGGTACGGCCGGATGGAGTGGGCCGGTGCTTTTGGCGACCTGGGAACCCTTTTGCCCTTTGTTATCGGTTTTATAGCGGTAACCAAGCTGGACCCGCTGGGAGTGCTGTTCTCGTTCGGGCTTTCCATGATCCTTGTGGGGTTGTATTACCGTACGCCAATGCCCGTTCAACCAATGAAGGTAATTGGTGGTGTGGCCATAACCCAGGTGGGTGTTGTCAGCCATGGAATGATCTGGGGGGCCGGAATCTTTACCGGGCTGCTATGGCTGGTCCTGGCGCTTACGAATACGCTCCAGTACGTCGCCAGGCTGGCGACACGGCCCATTATTTGCGGCATTGCCCTGGGTCTCGGGATGTCCTTCATGAGGAACGGGATCAAGATGATGGGAGAGAACTGGCCAATAGCCATAGCCGCTCTGCTCCTGACCTTCCTGCTGCTTAAAAGCAGGCGTTTTCCGGCCATGTTTGCCCTTTTGCTGTTCGGGCTGGCGGTAGCCATCGTAACCACGCCGTCGCTCCTTACGCAGCTTGCCCAGCTGAAAGTGGGTTTTAAGCTACCGGAGTTCAGCCTTTTCCGGTTCAGCTGGAATGACCTGGTCATGGGCACCCTGATTTTAGGCATTCCCCAGGCTCCGCTGACACTGGGAAATGCGGTGGTGGCCGTGACGGCCGAGAACAACCGTCTCTTCCCGGACCGCCCGGTAACCGAAAAGAAAGTGGCCATCAGCCAGGGATTGATGAACCTTTTTGCACCGTTTTTCGGCGGTGTTCCAATGTGCCACGGTGTAGGCGGCATGGCCGGACACGTAAGGTTCGGGGCCCAGACCGGGGGCGCCCTGGTTATTATCGGCGGCATTCTCCTGGTCCTGGCCCTCTTTTTCAGCTCATCGGTGGATATCATCTTCAAGGTTTTTCCGATGTCGGTGGTAGGAGTAATTCTTTTTTTCGCGGGAATTGAAGTGGCCTCGGCTGCCTCTACCGTAAGTCGTGAAAAGCCTGATTTTTATGTCATGCTGATTACTGCGGGCTTCGGGATGTGGAATATGGGCGCCGGTTTTCTGGCCGGGGTGGTCCTGCAGCTGCTTTTAAACCGCAAGTGGGTGCAGGTGTAGAAGTCGCACGGCGGTCCCGGGAAGATGTGGGCTGTTCCAGTTTTCGAACGGGTTCAGGGGCTTTTTTTCTGTGTTGGCTAATAGTTGTTCTTCAATTTAAATTAATTTAAGAACTGGCAGCAAAATGCTTCCCTCCTGACGGATCAAACTTAAACAAATTTTTTCTTGCAACTTTTGCAGCCGGGCATGGAAGTGGCTAGCCATGTTTATTCTACCGACGGCAGGGTTATATTGTCCTGCAGGAAACCAGGACGCAGGCAAAGATTCACATTAAAAAACCATTGCGAATGTCTGTTCCAGAATGATAAACAGGGACATGATTAACGGAAAAGAGATAAAAGAAACAGTTGCGGACATAATCAATCAGCCTCTTCAAAATAAAAATATAATTTATGACACGTTTGCGTTTTGTCATTAATAACAGGTATATCCTTAAAATTATTCCAAAAAAATGAAAATGAGAAAGCAGGCCGGAGACATTGGGTAAAGTCTGGCGCCTGATTATTCACGGGGAACTATCCCCGGAACTGAACATGTACATCGACGAGGCCCTTCTTCAGGCACACGTCCGGGGTGAATGTCTGCCCACCCTTCGTTTCTACCGCTGGTTTCCCCCGGCCGTTTCCCTGGGCTATTTTCAGAAGGAGGATGGAATATCCGGAAAAGCCCTGGAAAAGATGGGTATCAAGATTGTCAGGCGGAGTACCGGCGGGAGGGCGGTGCTGCACTGGGGCGACCTTACGTACAGCATAGTGGCCAGGGCCGGTGAAGATACCCCCTATGACCTGGTGGAGTCATACCGGTATTTGTGCCGGGGGCTGCTGGCGGGGATGTCCTTGCTTGGTGTCGAGGCTTCCCATGGAGAGGAAAGGTTTTCCGCCCCTTTCCCCGACTCCTGTTTTGCCGTTTCCACCCCCGGCGACATCACCTGGCGGGGGAAGAAATTTATAGGCAGCGCCCAGAGGAGGGCAGGGGATTTCCTGCTTCAGCACGGTTCTATCCTGCTAAAACCCCAAGGGGATTTGCTGGCCCAGATTTTTTCCCGGGAGGAGGGCTTCGGGCCGGCATTGTTAAAGGATAAAGTAACCTCCCTGGAAGAGATTTTGAGGCGACCCGTTACTCCTGAAAAGGTGACTTGCGCCGTTATAAAGGGCTTTGAACAGGCCCTGGGGATAAGCTTCAGCAGGGAACTGTAGCAGCCCCTGGCCCCGTTGATGATGGACCATGAGTGGCCGTCCACCAGCAAAAGGGTATCCCCCGACAGAATGGCGCGGATGACATCCTGCAGCTCACCGGTTTCCTTGACCTGGTGCATGCACAGGCCCCGCTGTTTGATGAATTCCAGCGCCCCGGCTTTGGTGATCTCCCGGCCGGGCAAGGCCATCGGCACTTCCAGGACCAGTGCCCGTATGATCTGGTCACTGATCTGCCCTTTGTCCGCCATACCGTCCGTATAGATCAGGGCTAGCCTGATCTGATCATTCTGGGCAAAGACAAATTCCCGTAAATTATGTCGCTGCATTTATTCAGGATGGTTTTAATTTGCATTATACCTTTAATTTAATCTTTAATCCGGTAAGTAACAGCAGTTTTTTCTTTCTAATCCTTGGCGGCTACCAAAAATAGGATATTGTGTTA
>DYET01000096.1 GCA_020725625.1 Desulfovirgula sp.
AGTGGAGATGGTCATGCCCGGGGACAACATTCGCATCACCATCAAGCTGATCACCCCCATCGCCATTGAAGAGGGGCTTCGCTTCGCCATCCGCGAGGGCGGCCGCACCGTCGGCGCAGGGGTGGTTACCTCCATCCTGGATTGATTGCAGGAAAAGTTGAGAAGTAATTCAAAACCGGGGAGAGGATGCAAAGAAAACCGCCTTCTGCACTTGATCCCCGGTTTTCTCCCTCTTTTGCGGCTTGACACGGCCGGGAGAGGTACAATACAAGCTTCTTAAGGGAAAAAAATGGTATAAAAAGAACCCCGGGGTGACAGACTAAAAATATGCTGAAAAACCCCTATTTTATTGCCTGAAGACAACTATTGACAGGGTAAACTAATTATGATAAATTGTTTTAGGTTATCTACAATCAGGGCCCTTGCAGGTTTTTTTTCTTTAGGAGGTGGGTTGCCGTGCGTGTTGGAGTGACCATGGCCTGTACGGAATGCAAACGCCGCAACTATACAACGACCAAAAACAAAAAAAATGATTCCGGCCGGATCGAAATGAAAAAGTATTGCAGGTTTTGCCAAACCCATACCGTCCACAAGGAAACCCGTTAGACCGGCGTCCAGGTTGCGCCGCCAGGTATCGTCAAAATAACCGGCCCGGACGGGCATTTTTGTATCACTGGCAGCTTCTTCCGGCACCGGGGTGTGCGCGTGGCGGGGAGCATTTTAGTCTGCGGGGATAATGATAAATATTTTCCGGAGTTTAAGGATGTGGCAAAATGGCCTTGATCAGGAAACAGGACAAGGATGAAAACGGAAAGAAGCCGCCGTCCGGCCGGGGTGAGACTGCTTTAAAGAAAAAGGACGCTGGGAAAAAGCCTGCGCCCAGGACCGACAAAAAGCCGGTTCAGGTCAAAAAGGATGCGGCGGGCCGTTTGAACCGGGCCAGGGGTTATTTCCGCGGAGTCTACAACGAGCTTAAAAAGGTGCACTGGCCAACCCGCCGGGAGGTGCTGACCTATACCGGGGTAGTGGTGGTGGCCGTGACCATTGTGGGCATTTTGATCTGGATTTTTGATTCCCTGATGAGCCAGATCCTGAAGCTGATCATCCGATAAAACCAGGAGGTGAGGGACCCCGCCGGGTCCCTTGTATGAGCAAGCAGTGGTATGTCATCCATACCTATTCAGGCTATGAAAACAAGGTCAAGGCCAACCTTGAAAAGAGAATCGAGTCCATGAACATGGAGGAAAAGATTTTTCGCATCCTCGTGCCCATGGAAGACGAAATAGAGATGAAGGACGGCAAGAAAAAAATCACCAAAAGGAAAGTCTTCCCGGGGTACGTACTGGTGGAAATGATCATGACCGACGATTCATGGTACGTAGTCCGCAACACCCCGGGGGTCACCGGTTTCGTTGGCAGCGGATCGAAGCCCATACCCCTTACCGAGGCCGAGACCAAACAGATCATGAGGTCCATGGGAGTTGACGAGCCCCGGGTGCGGATGGACTTTGAGATTAACGAACATATCAGGGTCAGGAGCGGCCCCTTTGAGAATTTCGACGGCATAATCGAGGAGATATACCCGGATAAAGGCAAGCTGAAGGTCAAGATATCCATGTTCGGCAGGGATACCCCGGTGGAACTGGAGTACTCCCAGGTGGAAAAAATAATCTAAAGCCCGGGAATTATTCGTTTAAGCGTCAAAGGCATGGCAAGGAGGTGTTTACAAGAAATATGGCAAAAAGGGTAGCCGCCATAGTAAAGCTTCAGGTCCCCGCCGGAAAAGCCACCCCGGCTCCGCCGGTGGGCCCAGCGCTGGGCCAGCACGGTGTTAATATAATGGCCTTTGTCAAGGAATACAACGAGCGCACGGCCGCCCAGGCCGGACTGATTATTCCGGTTGAAATAACCGTGTACGAGGACAGGTCCTTTACTTTTATTACCAAGACCCCGCCCGCCGCGGTGCTTCTGAAGAAGGCAGCCGGCATCGAGTCGGGGTCCGGGCAGCCTAACAAGAAAAAGGTCGGCAAGGTGCCCCGGTCAAAGGTGCGCGAAATTGCTGAGACCAAAATGCAGGACCTCAACGCGGCCTCACTAGACGCGGCCATGCGCATGGTGGAGGGAACAGCCCGCAGCATGGGCATTGAAGTTACCGAAGGGTAGAAAAGGTTGTGAGGTAACAGGTTACAACTTAAAACTTAATGCCAATAACCGAAAACTAACAGCTAATAGCCAATAAGGTGGGAGGACGCAAGTCCGCTAATACCACAGGGAGGTAGTATTCGATATGCCCAAAAGGGGTAAAAAGATTACCGACGCCGCCAAGCAGGTTGACCGGACGAGGCTTTACGATCCGGCCGAGGCCCTGGATTTGGTGAAGAAACTGGCCCCCGCCAAGTTTGACGAAACGGTGGAGGCCGTGGTCAAGCTGGGTGTCGACCCGCGCCACGCGGACCAGCAGGTGCGCGGGGCGGTTGTGCTCCCCAACGGGACCGGCAGAACCCGCACGGTGCTGGTCTTTGCCAAGGGTGACAAGGCCAAGGAAGCCGAGGAAGCCGGCGCCGACTTTGTGGGCGCCGAGGATATGGTGGAAAAGATTCAGAAGGAAGGCTGGCTGGGGTTTGACGTAGCCATCGCCACGCCCGACATGATGGGCATGGTGGGCAAGCTGGGCCGGATCCTGGGTCCCCGGGGACTGATGCCCAACCCCAAGACCGGGACAGTCACCTTCGACGTCACCCAGGCCGTCAAGGAGGTCAAGGCCGGCAAAATCGAGTACAGGGTAGACAAGGCCGGGATAATCCACGCCCCCATCGGCAGGGTTTCCTTTGACACCGAGAAATTGGCCGAGAACCTGCGGGCCTTGGTTGAGCAGCTGATCAGGGTCAAGCCCCAGGCGGCCAAGGGCCAGTATATCAGGGGAATTTCTGTGTGCTCCACGATGGGGCCGGGGATAAAGGTCAACGCCCTTAGAGTCACGGCGTAAACCAACGTCTGTGTGATTCAGTTTAATATAACCCGATTTCGAGCTGTAGACAGCTGGTGTCCCCCGGACATAATGGCGCCTGCCGCCAGCCGAGGCCCGATGTTACCTGCCGCGAATTCAAGGCGGGCCCTTGGGCTTATTCTACGGGGCCCGCTTTTATTTGCACGTTTTATGAAAGGAGGTGCGCTTTTGCCTACCAAGCAGGAAAAGGAAACAATTCTGCAGGATCTGAGGGAAAAATTCAGGAACTCCAGGGTTGCCGTCCTGGCCGACTACCGCGGGCTTACCGTGGCGGCCATGACCAGGCTGCGCCGGCGCATGCGGGAAAAGGGATGTGACCTTAAGGTGGCGAAAAACACGCTAACCCTTAAGGTTGCCCGGGAGCAGGGGCTGGACGGCCTTGAGCCGTACCTGGAAGGCCCCACCATCATAGCCTTCGGCGGGGAGGACCTGGTGGCGCCTGCCAAGGTGTTGACTGATTTTATCAGGGAAACAAAGACCATGGAAATCAAGGGCGGGTACCTTGAAGGGCGGGCTATAGACGCCAGGGCCGTGCGGGAACTGGCCGACCTGCCGTCCCGGGATGTTCTCCTGGCCAGGGTTCTGGGCGGCATGCAGGCCCCCATGTACGGATTCGCTTCCGTGCTGCAGGGAACCCTCAGGAGCTTTGTATACGCGCTGGAAGCCATACGCAAGCAGAAGGCAGGCGAAACGGCCTGAGCTAATAGGTTATAGCTAATCTTAAAACCGATAACCGAAAACTAACTGCCGACGGCTAAATTTAAAGTTTAAACAGGAGGTCGCACAATGTCCAAGGTAAATGAAATTCTGGAAGCGGTAAAGGGATTGACCGTGCTCGAGCTGGCCGAACTGGTCAAGAAATTTGAAGAGGAGTTCGGGGTCAGCGCTGCGGCCCCGGTGGCCGTGGCCGCAGCCGCTCCGGGAGCCGCTGCCGCGGCTCCCGTGGAAGAGGAGGAGCAGACCGAGTTCGACGTCATCCTGGCCGCGGTGGGCGACAAGAAGATCAACGTGATCAAGGTGGTG
>DYET01000097.1 GCA_020725625.1 Desulfovirgula sp.
GTCAGGGCCATCCTGTCCCACGCCGGCAGGATTATCGACTATGCGGTGATCAACCGGGGGGAAATCCCCAGGGCGGCCAGGGATCGTTACTCCAGGGAGGGGTCCGCGCCCGTCGCCCCCGATCTGAAGGAGATAGAAAAGGAGGGAGTGAAGGTGGTCACCGACCACCTGCTGGCCGGGGGCGACGTCCTCAGGCACGACCCCGACCGGCTGGCCCGTCTGATTTTCAGGCTGATCATAAAGAACAAAAAGGACTCACGCAGCAGGAACATCGGGCACATTCCGTACTACCCGAACGGAGTGGAAAGACTGTAAGCATTCTAATCCGAAAAAGCCGGTCCTGAGATAAAAAAATTGCTGGATTCTGCCGCCCTCCGGGCGGTACTTTTTGTACGGCCCCGGCTTGTGATATAATACATGCCAAGGGGAGGGATCTCCTTGTCTTTTTCGGCCGAGACCAAGAACGAACTGGCCCGTGTATCTGACGCCAGGAACTGCTGCAGGGTAGCCGAACTTGCGGCGCTTTTCAGAATGGACGGGAGCATCCAGATCAGCGGCAGCCGGCTTTACATAAACATACCGAGCGAGAATGCCGCCGTGGCCCGCAAGATCTTCACACTGGCGCGGGAAATCTTCGGCGTCCAGCCCGAGGTGCTGGTCAAGCGCAAAAACAAGCTCAGGAAGAACAATGTCTACCTGGTCAGGGTTCCGCCGCAGGAGAGGACCAAAGAGATTCTAATCACCCTAGGGCTGATGGATCAAAACGGCCGCCTGCTGGAAACGGTCAACAGGGAGTTTTTCAGGCGGGAATGCTGCCGCAGGGCTTACCTCCGGGGCACCTTTCTGGGGGGAGGTTCGGTCAACAGCCCGGGGGCCACCTATCACCTCGAGGTAATCACCGGCAGCGAAAGCCACGCCCGGGATATAAGGAGGCTCTTCAGGCGCTTCAAGCTGGACGCCAAGATCAACACCAGGAAAAACTGGTACGTGGTTTACCTCAAGGAGAGCGATCAAATCGTCGCCTGCCTCGGCGTCATGGGGGCGCACGAGGCCCTGCTTGATTTCGAGAACAAGAGAATACTCAAGGATATGAAAAACCAGGTCAACCGGCTGGTCAACTGCGAGACGGCCAACCTTAACAAGACCGTCAACGCCTCGCTGCAACAGCTGGAAAGCATCAGGAAAATCAAGGATTCCGTTGGGCTGGACAGGCTTCCGCCGCCGCTGCGGCAGGTGGCTGAGGCCCGCATCAACAATCCCGACGCCAGCCTGAGGGAA
>DYET01000098.1 GCA_020725625.1 Desulfovirgula sp.
AAAGACTGGGTTGGTAAAATTCCTCTTCAATTAAATTAGCCTGTTTTCTCACCTTTGATATTATCGTCAGGGGATCGATTCGCTCATGGACGTGTAAAGACACCGTGTCTACCTCGAAACTGGTATGCTCGGCCTTTCCGGCCCATACCAGCTGAGGGTCCAGGTGAGGGTCATATTGGTATTTTTTCTTCGGTGCATCCTTGTCAGTTTCCGGCGTGACAAGCCCTACCGGCGGGTTATTTAGCCGTTTCTTTTCCGTGTAAATGTACTGGTCTATACTTTGATCATCTTTTTTCTTTTTGGGCAAACCCATCGCCCCCAATTCATAGTCTATCAACACTTTTTATATCTTGAAATCTTCCGCATGATCCTGGCGTATAGCATTATTACTACATAAGGTATAATTTTCCTCCATTTTTCTTTTTTTCCTTAGAGTAACCATAGGGTTCTGCTCTCCTAACCGTGGTCATGTACTTCTTCAGTATTCTTTTCATTCCTGAAAAAAATTCAGTAAACCATTTAGGGAACAAACATCCCAGGAATTTAGTTTACTGTATAAACAGGGAAATGTTATAATTCAAGTGCGGAGTTGGTGTTGGTTGGCGGAATATGATCTTATTATAAAAGCGCTGGTGGATAGATTTTTAGATAAGATAGCCTCTTTTGTCCGTGGTCAGAATGTTTTGGTGGAGCAAGTTGAGGACAGGGACAAAGAGGCCGTGGCCGTGCAGCGAACTTCCGACATGCTGGCGAAGGTGCGGGAGAATGGTTACGAATACCTGATGCTGGTGGAGTTCCAGGCCAGGCCGGACCGGAGGATGGCCGGAAGGCTGCTGGAATACACGGCCATGCACCACCGCCGGCACGAAAAGCCGGTGTACCCGGTGGTAATAAACCTTACCGGCAGAGGCCTCCCTGCTGAGAAGTACACAATGGACTGTCTGGATCTGACCGTGGTTGACTTCAGCTACCGCACGATCAACCTGGAGGAAATCGCCGGACGGGACGTATTATACCGGGGACCCGTAGCTCTTCTACCCCTGGCCCCTCTGATGCGCCAGGAAGACCCTCCGGAGGCGGTGCTTGAAAAATGCGTCAAGCGCATTAAGAGCGAAGTAGTTTCAGACGATGACAGGTCCGTTCTGTATGTGGCCCTGGCCGCCCTGTCGTCTTTGAAATTTTCTAAGGACATGATTCTGAAGATACTGGAGGTGAGCAAGTTGGAAAACTTACCGCTGTTTGACGGCATCCGGGAAGAATGGGAGGCCAGAGGGATACTGAAAGGCCGGGAGGAAGGCCGGGAGAAAGGCCGGGAGGAAGGGAAAATTGAAGTAGCCAGAAATTTGTTGTTGTTAAAGATGGATACCGAAACTGTGATCAAGGCGACCGGACTTGACATAACAAAAATTGAGGAAATAAAGAAACAGCTAAAACAAGAGTCAACCGAAACCGGCCCCCGGAATTAAGGGCAACTTAAAATTGCCCGTTGACACTTACACAAACATATGTTACTTTTACGGTACAGATGTTTGCCTGCGCTTCTAAGACGCGGGAAGGAAGGGCAGCCGGGATGGGGGCGAGTCAGCGCCCGGATGCCACCTGGTGGGCGATTTGCAGCTGTGACTGACAGCAGTTGCCTAAGGTTAAGGTATTTCTGATCTAAAAGGCATTTGTATTTTTGTGCAAGTGCCTTTTTTTGTTTTTTCTGGTAGTTTATGTTATTTAAAGTCCCTGGGAGATCCGCTGAGGCACGATTCAGCCCCGGGGCACTCCTGCCAGTGCTTGGCAGGAGGTATCTCACATTCAACTGGGGGTGATATTTTGCAATCGCATGGCAAGAATTGGAAGATAAAACAGAGGGAAAAAAGGCTTCGGGCAAAGCGTTGTGCTGAGAATACAAGACACTTGCTTGCCCATATTGAAGCTCTCAAACTAGGAAAACTTGACAGCCCCTTGGGAAAATTCAGCTGAAGCTGGAAATTGATCCAGCTTTTTTTGATTAAGAGGGGTGAATTGAATTGTGAATATAGCGTTGACTTTTAATCCACCCTTCAATCGCCCCCGCCCGCCCCGACTGAAAGTAAGCCGGCCGCCGCTTCGGGCACCTCTGCTCGCAGGCTCGCAGCAAGCTGACCCCCCGCTCACAACGACTGTCGTCGTCTTTGATCGGGGGGTCAGCTTGACGGTGCTCTCGCGGCGGCAATTATTTCCAGTGGGGCGGGCGGGGGGATCTGGGGTTAGTTATATTTTTATATCTAATGAGTAATTTTAGTTGCAAGTATATATTTATAGTCTTAATTTGTATGCAGTGATTTGGGGTCATTTTTGCATGTACTGCTTTGGGGTCTTTTGCATGTTATATTTTGGGGTCATTGATTGAATAAAATACTATGAGGTCTTGTGTGTGCACTACTTTGAGGTCCTGATGTGAATGTACTGCTCAGTGGTCTTGAATAACTACTACTTTGGGGTCCTGTGAAAACATTCAATTAAGAAAATGAGGTGATAGTATTGCAAATAACTTCTCGCGACATTTCAATGTTCATGTTCATTGACAACTACGGCTACGTATCCGCTCAACAAGTAGCAACCATGTTTAATGTGAGCCTGAAGAGTGCATACAAACGTCTTAGTTCCCTGGTTAAATATGGTTATTTGCAACATGAAAGAATTTTTCATCAAAAACCTGGAGTTTACCTTCTAGCAGGCAAAGCACTGTCTTTAATCCCCTACCCCGCCAGCATTGCCAGAATTAATCTCAGCACCTACAAACACAACTTGTTGCTGGTGGACCTGCTGCTGGCTTTATCTAATGAATACAACTGCACGTATAAAACCGACAGAATTATTTGCAGGGAAAGCGGCTTTAGTTTAAAATCGGTTTCGCGCCCTCATGTTCCTGATGCCGTTTTATTAGACATTGATGAAAAAAATATTGCGGTTGAGCTTGAATTAACTGAAAAAGGTGCCGCCAGGCTGGAAAGAATCCTCAAGTTTTACGTCAGATGCACGGATTACGGGGAGGTCTGGTACTTTGTCGAAGGTCCTGCTCTTCTACGGAAGATCCAAAATAAAGCGGCTAAAATGCCTTTTGTCAAGGTAAATCTTATAAGTGAGGTGTTGAGCGATGTCTCAAAAGCAGCAAGATGAAACCATTTTTTGGATTTCAATAATCATCGTGGCTTCAATGCTGATGGCCGTCCTGCTCCCGGCATGCGGGGTGATGCTCATGGTTCTGGCCGCCTGGAGATTCTTCAAAATAAAGTGGTATTACATAGCTATAGCAGCTTTGATTGCCGTATCGGTTTTAGCATTTTTCGACATAAAGCAATTATTACACACCTATTTGCTGGCGCTTAAAACTGCCTACCTAAACCGCTTCTCATTCCAGGCAACCCCCTGGCTTAAACTGCTGCCTCTGGCGGGGGCGGGCGGCCTGGCGGGGGCAGCTGTAGTTGCAGCAGCCATCGAGCTCAGATATGGCGGACACAAGCGGCGGGCCGGCGAAAAGCCCGGCCCCCTGGCGATGTGGCTTGAGAGGAGAGCGTTAGACAAGATAGCAACAGCTGAGCATCCTTGTGGTGTCCTCCTGGGCGTCAATAGGGAAACTGGAAAACCGGCGGTTCTCAGCGATGAGGAACTCAACCAGCACTGCCTGATCTTCGGCACCACCGGCAGCGGGAAGACCACCACCATCATGAACGTGGTGGAGAGTGCCGTCAGCAGGAAAATTCCCCTGGTGCTGGTGGATGGAAAGGGGGCCTCCGACCTTGGTGAAAAGGTAAAACTCCTGGCGGACCGCTACGGACGAAAGTTTTACCTGTTCACCATGCGCGGCCGGAGCCGGCATTACAACCCCCTGGCCCGGGGTGAAATCACCGAGTTGAAGGACAAGCTGATCAGTCTGACCGAATGGGCGGAGGAACACTACAAAAAACTGGCTGAGCGTTACCTGCAGCTGGTTTTTCGGTGCTTTGCAGCTGCCGGGGAGAAAGTGGATCTGGTAAAGGTGGCCAGGTATCTGGATCCCGACAACCTGGCCTTGCTGGCCAGGGGGATTGGTGAAGCGGAAGAACGCGATCATATCCTGAACGCCCTGGAGTCGTTCAATGTCCCGGAAATCCGGGGCCTGGCCGCCCGCATCGCTGTGATGACCGAGAGCGAAATTGGGCACCTGTTCAGAAACGAAGAACGCGACAAGACCATCGACCTGGGCCGGGCAATCGAGGAAAACGCCGTGGTGGTTTTCCTGCTGGATTCTTTGAGTTTCCCTGAGTACAGCCGCCTGCTGGGCCGCCTGGTGGTGCGGACCTGAAAAGCGTGGCCGCGAGGCAGTTCAGCGACGGACGGAAGAAGATCTACGCGGTCTTTGATGAGTTTAATGTTTTTGCCAGCAACGCAGTGGTTGACCTGATAAGTAAAACCCGGACATTTGGATTTCACGTGCTGATCGGCACGCAGTCACCTTCCGACCTGGAGCGCGCCGGCGGGGCCGCTTTGCTGGAACAGGTGGTCGAAAACTGCAACAGCTTCATCATCCAGCGGCAGAACAGCGCGGTCAACGCTGAAAAACTGGCCGCAGTCATCGGTACGCAAAAAAGTTATGAAGTTACGCACCAGGTGCAGGGTATCTTCCGCGTAAAAACCGGTATAGGAAGCATGCGGGAAACAAGGGAATTCCTGGTGCATCCGGACGAGATAAAGCGCCTAAACACTGGTGAAGCCATCCTGGTGCGGAAGGCCGGCGGCTTCAGGGTGGAAAAAGTAAAGGTGCGGCGACTGTAGGAACGGCGCGGCCGCTTCATATTTGTAAAATATTTCAGCCGCCGCGCCGATTATAAAGGGCACACTCCGCCTTCTGATCAACTTGTTGGGCCAGGGCAGAGAGTGCCCCTTTGTTTGTATAGCTCCCGGGTCGTTTTTTCGCCTTTCGGCGGCCTCATTATACGACGGCTCAAAAAGGGCCTGCAGGCAAGGGCAAGGGCCTGCGGCAAATCCTCCCGGCCGCTGTCAGGCAGGTCTTGACAGCCGGTCCGGTATTCCTCGGCCTGGCCTTAACGGCCACCCCTGCCTTCCGGGCTGCCGTCTCTATTCCGGCCTTAGCCGAAAGGCGAAGACGTGGTGAGGTGCGAGTTTAAAAGGGGGAGCCTCGGGGATTGAGTACCCCCCCTGCACCCCAAACGCTTCGCTCCAAAGTTTGCAAACTCTTATTTAAATTAAAAAGAAGGTAGTTAAATGAAGAAAGCCGTGTTTGAATACATTTACCAACAATCAGTCAAGTTGTTGGAGAAAGCAATTATTAACTACAATAGGTACAAATCAAGCATCGATAATAGCATTTCGACTTATTACATGGGACAATACTATGCGTATCTCGATTTCTTCAAACTGTTCCGCGAGTACGTGGATAATATTGAAGATATTGATGTCAGTGATAGGTTTGAAATTTGGAATGAGTTATCTTATATGCTCTATGGAAATAGTTTTTTGATTTAACTTGAACTAATAATTAAAGGCTTTCCGGAAACCTGCTGAAAACCTGCTGAAGCGGTTTTCAGCGGGTATAACCCCCGTGGCCGTGGGGCTGAGGTGAAACCTGCTGAAAAAATTACTCTGCAAGAAAAAATTTTTGGGCGGGATACAACGCCCATTCTTTTATGAATCAAATCATGGAAAGGTGGTTTATTGCATGGAACAACAGTTGTCAAAGTTTTACACCGTGCCGGAGGTAGCGAAGCTATTGAGGGTCAAGAAGGGGTATGTATACGAGCTGGTGGCCACCCGCAAGTTGAGGGCCGTGAAGCTGTCGGAAAGGAGGCTGAGGATACCGGAGGCGGCAATAAATGATTATATTCAAAGTTCAATGAACGAGTAAGAAACGTGCAGGAAAAGGGCCGGGCAGGTGAGAATAAATCACCCGTCCGGCCCTTTTTCTTTTGGAGGTGTTAAGATGGCACAAATCCGGAGGAGAGGGCCAAACCGATATCTAATTACAGTGTACGTTGGGAGGGATGCGCAAGGCAAGAAAGTATTCGAGAACGAAACCTTCTACGGCACACTGCCTGAGGCCAGGCAGCGGGCCGCAGAACTGGAAATCGGAAAGCGCAAAAAAGGACCAAGGAAACTTGCCGGGACCGTCGGAGAATACCTGGAGACCTGGCTGAAAAAGGTGGAGGGCACCGTATCCCGGCGGACGCAAGAATCCTATGCCTATCATGTAAAAAAAATGCTGCCCCTGCTAAACAACCTTCAACTGTACAACCTTACCGCCTACGAGCTGCAGGGGGCGCTGGCCGGACTGACCGGCAAGCCGAAAACACTGAAAGGCACGTACGGCGTGTTAAAGACCGCCCTGCGCCAGGCCGTGGCCTGGGGGCTGCTGAATACCGATCCCACGGCGGGACTCAAATCCCCGCGTGTCCCCAGGCGGGAAATCACCGTGCTGACCAGGGAGGAACTGCAAAGGCTTCTGGAAGCCGCCAGGGAATACAAACATCACCTGATCATCCGTCTCCTGGCTGCCACCGGCGCAAGGCTGGGTGAAATACTCGGACTGTCCTGGCGGGATCTCGACCTCGAAAAAGGGACGGCAACCATCAGGCGGGCCGCCGACCTCCGGTATAGGGAACTGAAAGAGACCAAGACTTCCAGCAGCCAGCGCACCCTGCCCCTGGACCCCGAAACGGTGGCGCTGCTCAAAGACTTCAAAAAGGCCCAGGGGAAAGGAAAGGTTACTGCCCTGAGAAAAGGTGACGCTCTGGTGTTCACTGCCCCGGACGGGAGGCCGGTACGTGAAATGGCCGTGCGGCGGACGCTCAACCGAATCCTGAGAACTGCCGGTCTTGACCATATCCGCATTCACGACCTGCGCCATACAGCGGCGTCATTACTGCTTGAACACGGCTTCTCACTCGCGTCTGTCGCCGCATTCCTGGGTCACTCCAGCACAGCCACGACCGCTTCGATATACACTCATGCGGTCAGGCAGGGAGTGGGCATGAACGGGGTTTTGAATCCGAATTAGATCAACAGTCAGGCAAAAATTCAGACAGCCAAAAATAAATTCAGTAAAATCAAGGGCTTGACACGGGGATAAATACTTCGAAACCAGTCATCCCCACCAGTAAAATAAAGACTCCGAGAGATCGGAGTCTTTTGATTTTACATAGTTTTACCCTTACTTTACCCTTACCGGGAAAAAACCTGGTTCCGAAAAAGAATCTCCAGCAGTTTGGGCGTATATGTTTGCAGTGGTTCTGAAGTCTGCATGGCCCAGCCGGCCCTGGAGGGTCTTTAGGCCGCCCTCCGGCTTATCCCGGTACAGGGCCTGTTTAATCAAGAACTATTCCTTTCCAGGAGACGGTAGTCTATATGCATCACCGTATGAACCGAAGGCCGTCCACCCACCGTCTACGGGCAGGTTAATTCCAGTAATATAACTGGCAGTGTCTGAAAGAAGAAAAAGAACTGCCCCCGCCACTTCCTCGGGAAGGCCCACCCTTCCCACGGGAGTGCGCCTGATGATATCGCTTTCGTCAAACTTGCCGCCCAGGATTAACCGTTCCACCATGGGGGTGCGGATATATCCCGGGGAAACGGCATTCACGTTGATGTTATAGTGGGCACATTCCACTGCAAGTACCCTGGTAAACATTATAACGCCTGCCTTGGCGGTACTGTATGCGTTTCGCATGGGAAGGCCCACCACGCCTGCTATGGAGGATATGTTAACGATTTTGCCCGACTTTTGTTTGACCATGTATTTGGCAACGTTTTGGCAGCATAGATAACAGCCCCGGAGGTGAACATCTATCACCCTCTGCCAGTCGTCCGTTCTTTGCTTCATCGCCGGGGCTGCCTGATCCAAAATGCCGGCGCTGTTAACCAGAAGATCAATCCTGCCGAACTCTTCCACCGCCCTGTCCACCATGGAAATAACCTCTTTCTCCACACTGACGTCAGCCCCTCTGGCCATGCTTCGGCGCCCCAGTGAAACTATTTCTTCAGCTACACCCTCCGCCAGTTCCACATTTAAATCGTTGACAACTACATCAGCCCCCTCCCGGGCCAGAGACAGAGCTATGCATTTTCCAATGCCGCTTCCGGCCCCGGTTACAAGAGCTATTTTATCTGTAAACCGCATACATACTTCCCTCCTTCATTAAAAACAACAAACAATCTTCCGCACCATCTCAAACCTGAGAAAAACAAAGCCCCCGGAAAGCATATGTTGTTAGGACACCTTACACTGGGGGCAATCATGAAAGCGGGTTTTGATCACGGATTTAACTATACAATTCGCGCAGCCTGGTTTTGAGAACCTTGCCCGCTGCGTTACGGGGGAGGGCATCGGTAAACTCCACCGAACGGGGCTTCTTGTAACCCGCCAGGCGCCCCGAGCACCACTCTATAATTTCCTCGGCTGTCAGGGATTCGCCTGGCTTCGGCACCACCACCGCGTGGACCCTTTCCCCCCACTTCTCGTCCGGCACCCCGATCACCGCCGCCTCCTGCACTTTTTCGTGCCGGTACAGCACCTCCTCCACCTCAGCCGGGTATAC
Source organism: Desulfovirgula sp. (assembly GCA_020725625.1). Lineage (GTDB taxonomy): Bacteria > Bacillota > Desulfotomaculia > Desulfotomaculales > Desulfocucumaceae > JAILZP01. Next base: position 8,562 of record DYET01000098.1, read on the forward strand.
ATTCTCACCGCCGGTTATGACCATATCCTTTTTCCGGTCCACCACATACACAAACCCCTCGTCGTCCAGCCGCACCAGGTCGCCGCTGTGGAACCAGCCGTCCACAATTGCCTCGGCGGTGGCAGACGGGTCCCGGTAGTATTCCTTCATCATGGTGGGGCCCCGGTAGGTAATTTCTCCGACCTCTCCCACCGGCACGTCATTGCCGGCGTCATCCACCACCCGGATTTCTACGTTAAAAACCGGGCGTCCCACCGAATCGGGCTTGCGCAGGAAATCTTCGGCCTTCAGCACTGTGGTTACCGGGCTCATCTCGGTCTGTCCCAGGGCGTCGTAAAGGCCCATATTGGGCAAGGTTTTAGATACATACTGTTTTAAGGGCAGGGGCATAATGGCCGCCCCGGTGATGCCTATCCTCAGCCCGGCAAGTTTTTCAGCCGCCCCGGGCACCTGGAGGATCATCTGCCACATGGCCGGAACCAGGAATATAACGGTTCCCCCCTCCCGGGCAATGGTCTCCGCCACATCTGCGGGATTAAAAATTTTTACCAGCACAATCTTGACCCCCAGCAGCACGTGCATCAGCACGGCAAAGAGGGCGGCGGTGTGAAAGATGGGAGGCACGCAGATATATACGTCCGTGGGCTTTAAGCCAATCTCAATTATGCCGTTGAAACAGCACATCATTTTGTTTTTGTGGGTTAGCACCGCTCCCTTGGGCCTTCCCGTGGTCCCGGAGGTGTACATTATGTAGGCGTCGTCATCATCGTATACCGGCACCATGGGCTCCTCTTCCGACCCTTCCGAAAGCAGATCCTCATAGCCGATGAAACCTTCTTCCGGGTCCTTGTCCAGCGTCACCAAGTCCTCTACGCCCGGAATCCGGTCCCTGATTTCTTTGATCGTCCTGTTGTACAGCCCGTCGAAGACTAGCATGCGGGACTGGGAGTGGTTAAGAATATACACCATCTCCTGGCCCGCCAGGCGGAAATTCACCGGGACCGCCACCACCCCCAGCTTTGCCAGGGCAAAGTAGCACTCCACCATCTGGGAGCAGTTAAACATCAGCAGGGCAACCTTGTCTCCCCGGGCCACACCCTTCCTGGCCAGGGCCGAGGCCAGCTTGTTTACCCTCCGGTTCAATTCCAGGTAAGTATACCGCAGGTCTCCGTCCACCAGGGCAATCCTGTCGGGGATTCTCCTGGCCTGCCGGGCCAGAACTTCTCCAATAACCAGCTGACGCGCCAAAATCCCGCTGGCGTCCATAACCACACCCCCATATTCTCTTCAGGCCGTAGCATTATTCAGACCAAGCAGCCCACCTATGGAATTTTTAAGGACTTCCAAAGTCACTCCGCCTCCCATCAGGGTCAGGGAATCCCTGACATAACGCTGGGCGTCGTACTCCATTGCATATCCGTAGCCGCCGAATATCTGCAGACACTGCAGTGCTGCTTTTTTGGCGGTCTCAGAGGCATGGGCCCTGGCCATGGCAGCCTCCAGCAGGCATGGCCTGCCCTGGTCCGCAAGCCATGCCGCCCTGTAGGTCAAAAGCCTTACGGATTGGATATCCATGGCCATATCCACCAGCATATGCCTTACCGCCTCAAATTCAACAATGGCTTTCCCGAACTGTACCCTTTCCCCGGCGTAATTTGCCGCGTAATCATACGCTCCCTGGGCTATGCCCAGGCTGCAGGCGGCTACTTCCAGATGATCCGACTCCTGAACGGTTGCCAGTTGATCCCATCCCAGGTTGATTTTTTCCACGCCTCCCAATAAATCTTCCTCCGGCACACAGACGTTGAAGAGGGTCACCTCACCCAGGCCAAAGCCGTTAAAGCCGGTTTTTTCAATTTTATTTACGCTGATGCCCGGAGTTTTCATATCTACGATAAAAAACGACAGGCCCTTTTTATCGTCCCCGCTTTCCTCCGTACGGGCCAGGGTTAACATGTAATCCGCGGTGTCCGCCAGCCGCACAAAGGTTTTGGCACCGTTTAAGATAAATTTCCCGCCGTCCCTTAAGGCCGTGGTCCTGATAGAGGATAAGCCTGAAAAACCCGTGCCGGGCTCCGACAGTCCGCACGTAAAAAACAGCGATCCCCGGGCGAGGCCGGGCAGGTACTTTTTCTTCTGATCATTGCTGCCAAGATCGGAAATGTTCTTGCCCCCGCACAGGGTGGGACTGACAAAGGCCCCCGCCAGCACGGGATAAATTGTGGATATCTCTTCCGCCACAATCACCGCCCCGAGAATGCTTCTCCCCACGCCCCCGTATTCCTCGTCAATGGCCAGCCCGCACAAATCCATCCCTGCGACTTTTTTAATCATACCCCCGGGAAATTCTTCCCTGCCGTCAAGCCCCATGACCACGTCCCTCGGACACTCTTTTGAAACAAATTTCCGGATCATGTCTTTGAGGTCTTTTTGCTCGTCAGTTAATTCAAAGCCCATAGTTAACGCTCCTTGTCAGGAATATTATGATCAGGCGGGCCCTCAGCCCTACCATTGCTCAAGGGTACTGCGCCATACCTTCTCCCAGGTGTTCAAAAGTTTCTCTTCCCCGCCTGCGGCTGACTTTTTGACCTCCCGCACACCCAGGTAAGACTCCCGCAGCCAAACAATTTTATCCCGGATCTCCTTTATGTAGTTCCCTGCGTACTCCTCACCCCGGACGGCAAAGGCCCCGGCGGCGCAGGCGCCGGAATAAAGGGCCAGTCCGATTCCCTCACCGCTCATTGGGACAACCAGGCCGGCGGCGTCACCGGCCAGAAGGACGCCGCCTTTACCCTGTAACGACTGGCCGCCGAACCAGCTGCCATAAAGCAGCGGCTCCCTGCATCCCTTTTCGAAGACAACAGCCTCGACCTGTAATCCGAACTTGCTTTTCAGCAAGTCCAGCCCCCAATTGCGAATGTTCATAAATTCCTTCAACGGTCCCCCGGCCTCAAACACAATATCCTGCTGCTTGTAGTGCAGCGAAACATAATACGGCGCTATTGCCGCATTTGTAAACAGGTGAAAATAATCCGGGTCCAGGTCTGACTTTCCCCTGACGACCTGCTGGTAACCATACGCGTACTCGGCCTTCAAACCCGGATAGAGTTTTTCTCTGACCCGCGAGGCTGCTCCGTCGGCTCCCACGACTCCGGCGGCCGTATAGCCGGTAAACCCCTGCTTGGTCCTGCAGGTAATCCTATAGCCGTTTTCCGCCAGGTCCAGGCTTATAAATTCCGCGGATCTGATCGTTTCGGCGCCGCTTTCCACAGCCCTGTCCAGCATCCAGCTGTCCAGGTCCCGCCGCCGGTAGGCGGGCATCGGCCAGTCCAAAAGCCGGGGCGGCTTAGTATTCACATGCAGGGCGAATCCCTTTAACTTTTTATGGAAAATGTCTTCCGGAGGCCAGCCGGCGAAAACCCGGCGGGCGGTCTCCCGGGCCAGCTTGCTGACGATTAACCCCGAGCAGACTTTGTCCCTTGGGAATCCTTCCTTTTCAATCACCAATGTTTTAAGCCCCAGCCCGGCCGCCGCGGCGGCTGCCGAACAGCCCGCCGGGCCCGCCCCGATGACGGCTAGATCATACATTTTCATGCCTTCACCCTTTAAAAAGCTGCCAGCCAATTAGCTGTCGGTTTTAAGCTTGTCACCACAAAAGGTACAGGGGTGCGGAAATTGGGATTAGAACAGTCCGCCCTTTGCGGCATGGGGGGTGCTAATTCTTTTCCTGGGCAAGTTCCCTGAGTTGTCTTTTTAACACCTTGCCCACCGGGTTTCTGGGCAGGGTATCTACGGTGACAATCTTCTCCGGGAGCTTGTAGACGGCGATATCTTTTCCCTTTAGAAACGCAATAATTTCTTCCAGGGTAACGCTCTCACCCTTCGCCGGCACCGTGACGGCGCAGATTCTCTCGCCCAGCTTTTCGTCCGGGTATCCCACCACGGCCACCTCGGCCACCTTTGGGTGCTCAACGATCAGGTATTCCAGCTCTTCCGGGGAAATGTTCATGCCTCCCCGGATGATCAGGTCCTTGGACCGGCCGCAGAAAAGGTAGCGGTTCAGGTTTCCCTCTTCCCCCTCGATGGAGAAAAGGTCGCCGGTATAGAAATAGCCTTCATCGTCAAAGGCCTTTTGGGTGAGGTCGGGGCGCTTGTAGTAGCCCGCGAACACCGCCGGCCCTTTAATGCACATTTCACCGGGAACGCCTTTTTCAGTTATCAACTCCCTGGTTACCGGGTCCACCAGCCTGGTGGACATCTGGTTGGCCACCCTGACCTTCCACGTAAGTCCCCGGACACCCCAGCGCGGGAAATACTGGGCCCGGTCGTCGGGGTTGGGGAAGTCCTTCGGGCCGCTGACCAGGGATATTCCCTCGTTGGAACCGAAAATATTAATTACATTGACTCCGTACTTCTCCTGATACTGCCTGACCATCCAGGGCGACAGGGGTGCGGACCCCGACCCGATGCTCTTCACCGAGCTGATGTCAATGCTGTTCAGGATGGCCGTGTTTTGCAGCAGCATATTCAGAACCGCCGGTGGAACCACGGTGTAGTTGATCCTTTCAGCCTGGACCTGGCCGAGGAAAACCTGCAGGTCGTAGGGGTGGTGCAGGACGAATTTCCCGCCGGTAAGCAGCCAGGGAACAAACATCCCACCTATTGAGGCCATGTTGATAAACGGAAATGGGTTCAATATATTGCAGCCCTCGTCCATCTCGCAGCCATCCACCAGAACTGAGGAAATTGATATCCAGTGATTGTGGCTCCGGGGAACCCCCTTGGGGTCGGCCTCGGTCCCCGATGTCCAGCAGACGGTAAAAACGTCGTTGGCCGACGGCGCATTTCCGGCCAGGTAATCATGCAGGGGTTTTTCGTCCCTGTCTTTGAAAAGCAGTTCCTGCAGGGACAAAACTCCCGGCGGAAGATCCCCGCCGGCCCCGATAATGGTCTTTAGGCTTGGAAATTCGGCCTTAAGCCCCAAAACCATGTCGGCGTAGTTAAATCCCCCAAAATTAATTGTCGTGATGAAGGCCTTGGGATTTGTGACAGACATCGTATGCCTTAATTCGTGGGTACGGTACTGGACGGGCAGCGGGCTGGCAATTGCCCCGATTCTGGCCAGGGCCAGGTAAACACAGGCCAGTTCCACAATATTGGGCAGTTGTATCATGACTATATCGTCCTTCCTGATCCCGGCGCCGATTAATCCCGCCGCCAGCCGGTCCACGGCCCGCCTTGCCTCGGCGTAAGTCAGGCGCAGCTGTTCGCCCACGGTGAATTTTTCACGGTTGGGGGCGTCCGCCAGGGCGACTTCATTTGGATTTTTCTCTGCGTTCTTGAGAAACAGGTCAACGACGGTCTGAGTACCCCACCATCCTTTTTCCGTGTACTCCCGGATCTGGCTTTCCGGAGTTAATATCATTTTCCGCACCTCCACATGATTATATAGCTTCTAGCTTCTAACCTCTGGCTTCTAGTTGCCAGTGGCCGGCTGCTAGCCGCTGCTGATTACCAATCCCCAACCCCTAATCCCCAATCCCCCGTTTTTTCAGACCCTGCGCTCGCGCCCTTCCCAAAACTTTTCGCGGATTTTTTTCTTGTCAATTTTACCTAGGTTAGTCAATGGAATTTCGTCCCAGAACTCAACGCTCTTGGGCGCCATCAGGCTTCCCTTGCAGTCCTTGACAAAATTGACCAGGTCCTCCTCGGAAACCGATTTTCCCTCATGCAGCACTACCACCGCCTTGACCGCCTCGCCCCACTTCTCATGGGGAACCCCCACCACGGCTACATTTTTCACTGCAGGGTGTTCGTGAAGGGCGTCTTCCACCTCGCGGGGATAGATATTGAATCCGCCGCTTACAATCATGTCCTTGGACCTGTCCACGATATATAAAAAGCCCTCTTCATCCTGCCTAGCCAGGTCTCCGGTGAACAGCCAGCCGTCCCTGACAGCCGCCGCAGTTGCCTCCGGGTTTTTCAGGTAGCCGTCCATCATGTTGGGATGGCGTACCACTATTTCCCCGACCTCCCCGGGCTTCACATCCCTTCCATCTTCGTCCACAATTCTTACCCGCGCCGGAATGGTGGGCCTGCCGCAGGAGCTGAAAACCCTCCTCTCCCTTTCCGGATCGGCGATGACGTGATCCTCCCTGGGCAGAACGCTGATCATCATTGGCGCCTCGGTCTGGCCGTAAAGCTGGGTAAATATCGGCCCGAAGGTGTTGATGGCCTGTTTCAGCCGCTCCGGGGCGATGGCGGCGGCCCCGTAGATTACATTCCGGAGGCTGCTGAAATCGTATTTTTTCAGGTCCGGGTAATCCAGCAGGACGTATATCATGGTGGGAACCATAAAGGCCGCGGTGACTTTCTCCTTTTCGGCGGTCTTAAGGAATAACCCGGGGTCGAAATGGTCCAGGATCACGCAGGTGCCCCTTCTCAGGAGGACCGGCAGGATTAAACAGCCGCCCGCGTGAGTAAGGGGAGTGGCATAGGCGAACACCTCGTCATACCCCAGGCCGAGCTCCAGCATTTCAGTAAGAAATGTGCTCACCCAGGACCTGTGCGAGAGCATGACCCCCTTTGGACGGCCGGTGGTCCCGCCGGTGTAATAAATGCCGCAAAGGTCCTCCGGGCTGACTTCAACCTGGGGGACTTCCGGGGGGTTGCCGTCAATTAGCGCATTCAGGTAGACATGACCGTCCATAATTTCCGCGGGATCTTCACCAATGCAGATATAGTGCCTGACAGTCTCAAGCTGCGGGATCATTTCCCTGACCCTGGAAGCCAACCTTTCGTGGTAAATCAGCGCGGCGCACTCCGACTGGTTCATCATGTAGACATGGTCGCTTGAATTAAGCAACACGGCCAGGGGCACCCTGACATTTCCCAATTTGCCCAGGGCATATTCGCAGAAAATATATTCGGGACAATTGGCCATCAAAAAGGCCACCCTGTCTCCCTTTTTCAGCCCCATTTTGGCAAAGGCGCCGGCCAGGCGACAGGCCTTTTCCCCCATCTCGCCGTATGTATAAACCCTGTCGCCGTGTTTTATGGCCGTTCTGCCCCTGTAAAAAGTGACACACCTGTCGTACAGTTCCCCCACTGTCTGGCTGATCATGGCTATTCCCCTCTTTTGTTGCTTGATCTGCATAACTATACTAATATGGTTTTATAGTTTTTTGATAAAATTAAATATCGTGGAGTAATTGCGGTTTACCCAACATCTGTTAACCCGGCTATTGATAAAAAGGTTATTGGTTTTTGGTTATTAGCTGAATATTGCAAATTTTAACTGTAATTCTTACTTCAGGAGGCGTCTCAAAATTTTTCCGCTGCCGCTCTTGGGCAGGCTGTCCACGAATTCCACCTGCCGGGGGTACTTGTAGGCAGCCATTTTTTCTTTGCACCATTCAATAATCTCCTCACCGGTCACCTTGCCCCTGTATTCAGGCTTCAGGACAATAAAGCTCTTTGGCTCCTCTCCCCGGTATGGGTGGGAAACACCGATGGTGGCCGCCTCGGCCACTGCCGGGTGCCGGTAGAGAAAGGCATCCACCTCGGCCAGGAAAACGGCGTAGCCGGATACCTTGATCATCTCCTTGAGCCTGCCCACTATTCTGAATACTCCGTTTTCGTCCATGACTGCGATATCCCCGGTCCTGAGCCAGCCGTCCCGCAGCACCCTTTGGGTCTGTTCCGGGGCATTCCAGTAACCCTTCATTACGCAAGGCCCTTTTACCCACAGCTCGCCCTCCCTGCCGGTTTCAACCTCTTTTTCCCCGCCGTCAACATCCATCAGCTTAACGTCGTGGTAATAAAGCGGGCTTCCCACCGCGCCCGGCCAGAAATTATACTGGTTGTTGCCGACAATTCCGCCACAGGCCTCGCTAAGCCCGTAACCTTCGATAATATTGATCCTGGTAACTTCGTACCATTTCTTGTGAATTTCCGTAGGCACCGGGGCACCTCCGGAGAGCACCAGCCGCAGGGAGGAAAAGTCGTATTTGTCAACGCCGGGGAGGTTAATCACCGCCACATTGATGGGCGTGATGGTGACCCAAACGGTGGCCCTGTACTTTTGAATAACCTCCAGGGTGGGGACCAGGTCAAACCGGGCGAACAGGATCAGCGTTCCGCCTGCAGCCAGGGCCGGGTTCATGGCTATGTCCAGTCCGGTGACGTGGAACAGCGGCAGCACTATCAGGTGGACATCCCGCTCGGTGTACTGGTAATAATGCCTGATGCACCTGCTGTGTACAGCAATGTTCCAGTGACTGATCATGGCGCCCTTGGGGAGGCCGGTGGTACCCGCGGTGTATTGGAACAGGGCCAGGTCTTCCTCCATGTTGATGGAAACCTGAGGAGGCTTTGCTTCCGTTTTTTCAATCAGGTCCTTGAAGTCGATGGAGTCCGGCACCTCAACTTTTCCCCCGGTCATCGTGGGGTGGACGGGTATGGCCGGCTTTTCCGGCAGGTAGTCTGAGAAACTGGTGACTATTACGTTCCTGACTCCGCAGGCTTCCCTTATGGGCCCCAACACCGGGTAAAAGTGGTCCAGCATAACCACAGTTTCAATCCCCGCGTCCTTCAGTTCGTGTTCCAGCTCATCGGCCTTGTACATCGGGCTGCAGTTTGCCACTACGGCCCCCGCCTTCAATATCCCGTAAAAGGCGATTACGAACTGGGGGCAGTTTTCCATGTACAGGGCGACCCGATCACCTTTTTTCGTCCCCAGGTTGACCAGGGCCGCAGCAAACCGGTCGGATGCCTCGTCGAGTTCCCGGTAGGTAATCTCGTACCCGTAAAAATTGACGGCAACTTTATCAGGATTCTTTGCAGCCTGTTTCCTGATGTTTTCAAATATAGGTTCCTTCGGCAGCGGAGGAATCAGGGGGTCCTGTTTAGGCCAGTTTTTTTCCCAAAGCATGATCGTTTCCCCTCTTTCTTAAATTGATTTTTTCAACCTTCCCAGGAAAAAGCGTTTTCCGGCATAGTAAGGTATTCCGACTCCGGGCTGAGGATCTGGCGGACTTTTCCGTATATGCGGGGGAGCAGCGATCCGATATAAAATTTGGCTGTCCCGATTTTTCCGGTATAAAAGGCCACGTCCCTGTCCACCCCCGCCAGGTCCGACATTTTCCCGGTGGTTTCGGCTCCCTCACCGCCGGCCAGGAGGCTTAATTTTTCTTTTGCCACGGTGGCCTGCCAGAGAAGCAGCCAGGCCAGTACCACATCGCCAAACAGCTCCAAAAACGGCGTTGCGGCCCCGATGGCAGTCATGAATTCCGGTCCGCGGCTCCGGCCTGCCAGCGTCATGATTACTTCCAGGAGCGACTTTTTAGCTTGGTCCAGCTCGCCGGCATAAGGCTTGAGGGAGGGGTCGGCATCAGCCTTAGCCAAGGTTTCATCCATTAACGAATTCAGACTCTGGAGAACCGTGCCGCCTTTCATTCCTAACTTCCGGCCCAAAAGATCGAGAGCCTGGATCCCTGTGGTCCCCTCGTAGATGGATGTGATCTTGCAATCCCTCAGGTGCTGCTCAATGGGATATTCCGCAGTATACCCGTATCCCCCGAAAACCTGCATGGACTGTACACAGACTTCAAAACTGCGCTCGGAAATATACCCCTTGACAACCGGGGTCAGCAGGTCCAGGTAACCGTTCCATAAGGCTTTTTCTTCTTCCGTGGCGGCTGATTTCATTCTGTCAATACAGTAAACCGTGAAATACAACAGGGCCCGGTCTCCCTCCACGTATGCCTTCATGGTCGCCAGCATGCGGCGGACATCGGGGTGCTGGATAATGGGCACATCGGGGGCGTCCGGCTGCTTTGCCCTTGAAATATGGGGTCCTTGCAGCCTCTCCTTGGCATAGGCGGCCGCTTTCAAAAACGAAGTGCTGGCAAAAGCCGAGGACTGGCATCCTACGCCAATCCGGGCCTCGTTCATCATGCGGAACATTACTTCTATCCCCTGCCGGGGCCTGCCCAGCAGATAGCCCACACACCTGCCCGAATCCCCAAAGCTTAGATAGCAGGTGGCAGAAGCATGAATTCCCATCTTATGCTCTATCCCGGTACAGACCACGTCATTCCGATCTTTAGGATTGCCGTTCTCGTCAAGGAGATATTTTGGCACCAGGAACAGAGACAGCCCCTTGGTTCCTGGAGGGTCTCCTTCAATTCGCGCCAGCACGGCATGGATAATATTTTCAGAAAGGTCGTGTTCGCCGTTGGTGATAAATATTTTGTTTCCTGTAATGGAGTAGGTTCCATTATCCAGGGGAACCGCCTTGGTTTTAGCCGCCCCCACGTTGCTGCCGGCCTGGGGTTCAGTCAGGCACATCGTTCCGCTAAATCTGCCTTCAAAAATTGGCAGCATGAATTTTTCCTTTTGTTCCTCGTCACCGAATTCTTCGATCATTTTGGCCACACCGTGGGAAAGCCCGGCATAACCGACCAGGGTGCTGTTTCCCGCCACAAACAGCTCCATGCAGGCTGCACTTAGACAATTGGGCAATCCCTGGCCCCCAACCCCGGGATCGTCAGCAATACAATGCCACCCCCCTTCGATTATCTTTTTATGACCCTCGTGAAATGCTTCGGGAACAAAAACATTCCCGTTCTCGAACCGGCATCCTTCCCGGTCACCCATACGGTTTAAAGGCTCCATGACATTGACAGCCAATTTTTCGGCCGTATCCAGCACCATTTCATAGTCTTCCCTGGACTGGCCGGAGAACGGACCGGATTTTGTCAAATCCTCCAGTCTCAATTGTTCGAAGAGAACGAATCTTACGTCTCTCATGTCCACCAGCAGGTTCTTCATTTTTTCCTCCTCTTCTAATAAGCCCTGAAACGGTCAAATATAAAATTTCCTACTGTACAGCTCCCGGCTTAATCCCGTCAGATCCGCCCACTTCATGGGGCCCCCCTTGTCCGGAGGGAAGCCCAGTCCCCAGATCATGGCCACGTCTATTGAACCCGGATTATCGACAATTCCCATGTCGAGCAGTTCCTTGCCCTTTTTGACAAATTCCAGGTAAAGGGCATCCTGGATTTCCCCGCCGGACATCTCGACGGGATCTCCCTTTACCGCAATCAGTGGCAGCACCCCGGGGTCTACACTGCCGTCCTTTAAGAAAAATCCCCTTCCCGACTTTTTCAGGCCGGCGCGCCCGTCCTTGATCACCCTTTTAAGTGTTTCCGGCGGGTCCAGTCCCAGGGCGTAAAAGGCCTTATAATGAACGTCGATACCTATCTCATCGATTAGCCTCACCGGCCCCACAGGAAACCCGAACTGAACCATGGCGGCATCTATTTTTTCAATGGGTACGCCCCGTTCCAGGAGTTCGTACAGCTTTAGAAAGTACGGCAGGATAAGGGCGTTGACGACGAATCCCGGGTAGTCGTTGCACACCACCGGGCGCTTCCTGATGGCTGCGGCAAAGGCCAGCAGGTTGCTAATCGTCTCCGGGCTGGTATTCTCGCCCCTGATAACTTCTAATAGCTCCATCATCCAGACCGGCGAGAAAAAATGGGCGCCGGCAAATCTCCCGGGGTTGGTTACAGTCCGGGCCATCCTTGTGATGGGAATGGTTGAGGTGTTGCTGGCGATAATGCAGTCACCGGGCACAACCCGGCACAGCTCCCTGTATACCCCGTCCTTCACCTTCTGGTCCTCGAACACCGCCTCGATCACCAGGTCCACATCTTTAAAGTGTTCGCCGTATTCCGGGGTTAACGTCAACAAGCTCATTAACTGGTCTACATCCGCCTTAAGCTTTTTCTTTGCGGCCATTTCCTCCAGTATTTTCCGTACAAATTCTCTTCCCGGTTCCAGCGCACCGGGCAGGTCCTTGACCAACACAGGAATCTGCATGTGCCTGAGGATGTCAATGACTATGCCGCGCCCCATAGTGCCAAAGCCAAGCACAGCGGCTTTCCTTACAGGCCTGGCCTTAAAGCCCGGCGGAACCATGGACAGGGGCTTGTCGGTCCCGGTCTTAAGGAAAAAGGTGTGTATGCTTCCCTTGGCTTCATTGGAAAGGGTGACCTCGGTAAAATATTTTTTCTCAACTTCCAGGCCTTCTTTTAACGGCAGCCTGACCCCCTCCTGAATGGCTTTGACGGCCAGCATGGGCCCGGGAAGCTCGCGTCCCCTGGCTGCCTTAATCGCCTTTTGGCGGGCCTCTCCGGCCACGGCATCGATCTGGGAGAAATCGTGGGCCGGCCTCCTTAAATCGGCTGTTCCGGCAATAATCTCATTCAGCAGGGCTTTGGCCTCTTCCAGCAGGTCGCCCGCCGCCGGCACAACACGGTCGATCAGCCCGGCCTGAAAAGCCTTGTCTGCGGGCAGGGTCTTTCCGCTTAAGATCAAATCAACCGCAGCGGGACCAATAAGGCGGGTCAGCCGCTGGGTCCCGCCGCCGCCGGGGAACAGTCCCACCAGACACTCGGGAAGGCCGATCACCGTGGCCTTTGACTCTTTGGCTATTCTTGCCGTACAGGCCAGGGCCAGTTCAAAACCCCCTCCCAGGCAGTGCCCGTAGATCGCCGCCACCGATGGAAAAGGCGCATCCTGCAGCCTGTCAAAGGCCCGGTGTGTCCGGTCCAGGGCCCGGGCCAGCTTCTCCCTTGAATCAAAGGCTTCCAAGTATTTGAGGTTTCCCCCGGAATGAAAATTGTTGGGCTTGCCGGAAATGAATATTATACCTTTAATGAACTGGTCATCCCCAATGGTTTCGACAAGTTCATAAAATTCTTCGCTGACTTCCTCCGTCCAGGTGTTTACCGGTTCCCCGGGCACATCAACGGTGATTACGCCTACTCCTTCTTCCGCATTGAACTTAAAGATTTTTCCAATCCCCACGGCCGGCTCCCCTCTCCCTCCTGTAAATCCGTCTCCAACCTCCGGCTTCCTGCATCCCGGCCGGTACCCAGGCCACACTTTTAACTGCACTCGGAACCGTGTATGCTGCACAAAAATCCGGTTTTCAAGTTCTAAATCCTGACCTCCCATTCGCAGCATACACCGCTGCCTATGGTCTCAGGCGGTATTTGCAGGGCTTTTACAGATATATCCGGATTCAGGGCGCGGGCCTGCATCTCGAACATCTTCGTTTCCACTTCACGGCAGAAGTACTTTTCTCTTCCCCCACCCTCCTTTATCAGGGCCTCCAGAGTGGGGCATTTTTGCACCCTGATTGTGCCGTGATTTTGATTGATTAAATCGGCCTTGAATTTGATGTTCCAGGACCACGGGCTGAATTGGAGGATTTTAAAAAAGGACTCGATATCATTTCCCGTAATATTAAGAAGCTTCGTTATGTGTTTGGTTTCGTACCTGAAGTACTTGTTCCAGGCCCACAGGTCGCGTTCTATGGCGGTTTTATCGCCGAAGCGGTCCTTTACCGAAAGATACCAGAAGCCGTCTATGGCTAAAAACAGTTTGCCGTACAGCTTTAAGGCCTCCAGCAGCAGTTCCCTCGGAAAGCTTTCCCACCCGGTATCCGGCCTGAAATCACCGCTGTAGTCTTTCATTTCGCCCATTGCCATCCCAACCCTCTGTATTGCTATAAACCCAGGGTTTTTGCCACAATGTTCTTTTGAATCTGGGTGGTGCCGCCTCCGATTGAAAGAATCAGGACATCCCTCAGGTACCTCTGCATGTCGTGAGCCATGACCGGCCCGTACGGCCCGAGAATGTTGATGCCCTGCATTACCACCTTTTTTGCGGTCTCGGCGGCAAAATATTTGGACATGGATGTTTCTTTCACGCATTCTATTCGCTGCGTTTCCTTCCAGGCGGCGTAATAAGCCAGTTGCCTTGCTGCTTCCAGTTCAGTTGCCATTTCCACCAGCCTGTGCTGTATCGACTGGTACTGATCCCTCGACTGCCTGTGCCTGAAGTTTTCTTTTGCAAATTCGACTGCGTCTTCCAGGGCCGCCTGGCCGATTCCCAAGGCGCAGGAAGAAAGCACCAGCCGTTCCTGGTTTAAAAGCTTCATCTCCTGCTGCCACCCTTTGTTCAGTCCGCTTTCCCCGCCCAGTATGTTCCCGGGCGGTACTTTGACATTGTCGTATATAACCTCGCAGGTGTTCGACCCGTGGTATCCCAGTTTCTTGATGGGCCTGGCGCTATAACCCTCGGACTTTGTATCCACTATAAACGATGTTATTCCCCCGTACCTGGACTCACCCGTACGGGCAAAGGTAATGGTGTAATCCGCGACCCCGGCCCCGGTGATGAACATCTTGCTGCCATTGATCCAGAAGTAGCCGTCCTTATAGGCGGCCTTTGTGCTTATGTTGGCGGCGTCCGATCCGGCGTTGGGCTCGGTGATGGCAAAGCTGAACATGACCTCGCCTTTGGCCAGCCTGGGCAGGTACGATTCTTTTTGTTCCCGGCTGCCGTTGAGGGAGATGATTTCGTTTCCGTACAGCGCTATGTTTCCCATCGCCCATGACAGTACGGGCAGCCTCCTTGAAATTTCTTCGTAGACAATCATCGTGTCAATGACATCTCCGCCCATGCCGCCGTATTCCTCCGGGATGTTAATCCTCATGAAGCCCTGTTGGCTCAATTTTTTAATCAGTTCATGAGGAAACTCGTCCCTTTTGTCCAGCTCCCTGGCATGCTCCCTTGGTATTTCTTTCTCAACGAATTCCCGGATTTTTTCTTTCAGCGCGCTTCGCTTTTCATTAAAACGAAAATCCATTTTCCGTTCTCCTTCGGAAAGGCTTGTGTTCAAAACGGTCCGGCGCTGGGTTCGTCAGGAGTCCTGCGGCCGCCTGTGCATCATGAATTTCATGAGCAGCCCCATGACAACTTCGTTTTTCTGGTTGTATACCTTGTACTGCCAGGTTTGTACCCCCTGGGTCGGCTTGCTGGTTTCCCTTCTGTCGATGACCTCCACCTCAACGGTTATAGTGTCGCCTATTTTAACGGGGGCAAACATTTTCATGTTGTCCACCCCCAGCCAGGCGATCACCGAATCCTCGGCAATCCCCGTCATTCCCACCAGGCCCACGGCCATTCCAAATATCAGCGGCCCGTGGGCTATCCTTTCTTTGAAAATGGTCCTGGCGGCATATTCCTTGTCCATGTGCAGGGGATAAAAATCCATGGTCAGGCCGGCCCAGTTGACTATATGGGTTTCGGTCACCGTGATGGAAGCTGTTCTGAAACTGAACCCGACGCCAAAATCTTCCCAATACTTCTTTGGCATGATTTCACTCCTTCACGCTGACCTTCACTCAGAACCGGCAGGCTTGAACTTGGGCAGGACAAAGTTCTCGTTCAGCCTCTCAAAGGTAACTTCAACGGGCATTTCACAGCGGACCTCGTCGGGGTCGCAGCCGACAATGTTGGTGAGCATCTGCACTCCCTCCTCAAGGCGCACAATGGCGATGACGAAGGGCATGTCGCCGATAAAGGCCGAAGGGGCGTTGCTGCGGACTACTGTATACGTGTAAACCCTGCCTTTTCCTGAGGCCGGAACCCATTCGATGCGGTCCGAAAAACAGAAGGGACAGCAGATTCTGGGATAAAAAATGTGTTTTTGGCAGTCCAGGCATCTCTGAATGATCAATTTCCCTTCATTGGCGGCGTTCCAGTACGGTTTCGTCCAGTAATTGACGGGCGGCGCGGGCTTTTCGGGCGCACTCACTTTATCCCCTCCTGTTTATGGAATCTCCGTTCCCAGAATAGTTACGTGGGTATCCATGTATGTCCCACCGGTGGCGGTTTCAATTGCGAAGCGGGCTCCTTCGACCTGCCGCTCCCCTGCTTTCCCCATCAACTGCCGGGCCGCCTCCACCAATATGGCGACGCCCCCGCCGGCTCCGGTATGTCCCTGGGACAGCATTCCCCCGTTGGTGGTCATGGGCAGCTTCCCGCCCGGCCAGGTATTTCCCTCGTATACGAAGGCTCCGGCCTCGCCCCTTTTGCAGAATCCCAGCTCCTCCAGGGCTATAAGCTGAAAAACCGGATATGAATCATATATTTCTGCTATGTCTATGTCCCGGGGCGTCAGCCCGGCTTCCCGGTAGGCTTCCTCCGCTGCTGCGGCGTAGGCGAAGCGCGTCAGGTCAGGCTCCTGTGAAAGGGCGAAGTGGGTGACCCGGGACCCTTCACCCAGTATGTAAACCGGCCTGTCGGTGATCTCCCTGGCCCGCTCGGCGGAGGTAATGATAAATGCCGAACCGCCGTCGGCCAGCATGTTTGACTCCTTGGCATGCAGGGGGGTGGACAGCATCTTTGAGGCCATAACCTCTTCCACCGTGAGGGGCTTGCGGAACATTGCGTTGGGGTTCAGTTCGGCCCACTTGCGGTTGGACACGCAAACAGAGGCTACCTGTTCGGCGGTCGTTCCCGTTTCATACATGTACCGCTGGGTGATTAGCCCTGCTATGGCCGAGTAGTGCATACCGTAGGGGACTTCCCATTCCTTCGAAATCCCGGCCGTTGAAAAAAGGTCAATCCCTCCCTGGGCGGACACGCCCGTGCCCAGCTTGTCGGCGTGGACACACAGAATGCACCTGGACACTCCCAGGTTGATCAGGCCCGAAGCTATCCTTAAAAAGTTGCAGCTGCTGGATCCCCCGGAAAAAATCTGTACGTTGTTTTTTACTTTTCCGGCCAGCCCGATCTCCTCCACAATCCTGCAGCCCACCAGCTCGGTGTTGAACTGCGGGCTGTAAAGTGCGGCAGTGGGGATCACGGTGTCGATCTCGTCTTTGTTGATGCCCGCATCCAGGATGGCTTGCCTGGCCGATTCGATTGCGCATACGATGGCTTCACGATCGGGAAACTTTCCCGTCGGAACCTCGCCTATTCCGACTATGGCGGCCTTTCCCTTAATGCCCATTGCCTTCCTCCTTTCGTATAAACCCAGGCCTATTCGTCTACCAGCGTACTGCCCAGGTACCTACAAACCCTGAAATAGTCCTCCGCCATTTCCCGGATAACCTCCGCGGCGGGTTTGATTTCCTCCACTTGGGCGACGCTCTGTCCGGCGCTCCAGATGTCGAGCCAGCGTTTTGAACCCAGTCCGGGCCTTTTGTCGACTTTCTCTATGCTCTTCGCCAGCCAGTTGGCAAAGTTCCCGGTAATGCGGTCGGTAAAAACGATGTCCCCCGGCCCGGCTTCGATGACCGCCTGTTTGTAGGCCGGCAACGCCCTGGCCTCAGGTGTCGCGATCAGCCGCGTGCCCACAATGACCGCACATGCCCCGACGGCGAGGGACGCCGCCATCTGTGCCCCGGTGCTGACGCCGCCCGCCGCGATTACGGGCAGCCCCACCTTATCCTTCAGGTACGGAACCAGGATCAGCGTGGGTACGGTGCCTGCATGTCCCCCGGCCCCGGAGCCCACAGCCACCAGGCCGTCCACCCCCCTTTCCCGGGCCCTTACCCCCTGATCAAGAGAGATGACGTCGGCGAACACCTTGCCGCCGCTGGCGTGGACATCCTTTACAATAAGGGCTGGGTCCCCCAGGGAAGTGATGAAGAATTTTACGCCGTAGTCCAGGCACAGGGCCAGCTGTTCCCGCCAGGGAAATCTCCCGGACAGGTGGATATTTACCCCGAAGGGCTTATCGGTGGCCCTCCTGACTGTATCCAGGGCCTTTTTCAGGTCATCCGCCGTCCGGTAATTGGGCAGAGGAAAGGTGCCCAAGCCGCCGGCCTCGGAGACCGCCACGGTCAGGTCCTCGAAGGAGACCAGGAACATCGGCGCCCCGATAATCGGATAGCGGATGTCAAACATTTCTGTAAATAATGTCATTATTCTGGCCATTGCAGCCTCCTAGGGACCCACTATGATTACACTGACGGTGGCCCCCCCTGGCGTGCCCCCGAGGTTGTGGGCCAGCCCCAGGCCGGGGTTCTTAATCTGGCGGGGTCCGGCTTTGCCCTGAATCTGCTTGCAGAGTTCGTACACCATCCTTAGGCCGGTGGCCCCGATGGGGTGTCCAAAGCATTTCAGGCCCCCGTCCATGTTTACCGGCAGTTCGCCGTGAAGCTCAAAGGTTCCGGCCTCTATTTCCTCCCGGGCACCGCCGCGGCGGGTAAACTGCAGGTCTTCATATATCACCGCCTCGGTTATGGAAAAGCAGTCGTGCACCTCGGCCATGCTTATTTCCCTGCGGGGGTCCTTTATCCCGGCCTCGGCGTAGGCGGCAATCCCCGCCCGGTACGTCTCCTTGACCATGGTCCAGTCGTGCCTGGGGTTCATATAACCTTCCTGCGGGCCCACCGCGATTTGGCACGCTTTTATATAAACCGGGTCGGGCCTGAAATTTCTGGCCATATCTCCTCTTACCAGTATCGCGGCGGCCGCGCCGTCACTCACCCCGCAGCAATCCAGCAGACCCAGCGGCCATGCAATGATGGGAGCCTTCAAAACCTGTTCAACAGTTATTTCTTTTTGAAAGTGCGCCTTCGGCGACATGGTGCCGTTGTGGTGATTCTTGACCATGATTTTGGCCAGCATTTCCTTGCCTGCTTCCGGGCTAAGGCCGTATTTGTTGAAGTAACTGGTGGCCATCATGGCAAAATGTCCCGGCGCAGTAAAGTTTCTGCTTCTGAAAGTGTTAATCGCCGTGGAAACATTGCCCATGGCAATGTCATCGGTGGGCAGTCCGCTGTAGCCCGAGTCCTTTAATTTTTCCGCCCCGATGACCAGGGCTATGTCGCACACCCCCGCGGCTACGGCGTAAGCGGCCTGCCTGAGGGCGTCCGAAGCCGTGGCGCACATGTTTTCCAGCCTTGTTACCGGCTTGTAGTCCAGTTTTAAGGCTGTTGCCAGGGGCTGACTGGGAGCCGGTATGCCGGACCAGTATGACCCGAACCAGACCGCCTGAACATCCTCCGGCCCGATGCCGGCATCTTCGTATGCCTCGTAGACGGCATCGATAATCATGTCCTCAAGGCTCAAATCCCAATTTTCCCCGAACTTTGTGCACCCCGTGCCCACTATCGCGACTTTGTCTTTAATGCTCTCCATTTAAGGAATACCCCCATTTTATGCATTACCGGTCACTTTTTTATCTGACGGGCCGGCATTTCCACCAGTAGACATTTATGCCTTCCACCTGCCGGAATTTTCTAAAAGTCAATTCCACCGGCATTCCCACCTTAACCTCGGCCGGATCCCTGTCCGTTACGTCCAGCATAATTCTTCCCCCGCCGTCAAAATCAACGGCTGCCACGGTTGAGGGGGGATCGGGGGACACGGCCAGATTATCGTGGGAAAACGTAGTGACCTTTCCCTGCTTATCTGCAAAGGGGTGGTATTCAAAATCATCCTTTGCCAGGCATTCCATACAAATTCTCTGGACCGGGTATTGAACGGTGCCGCACTTCCTGCACTTAACGCCGTAAAGGGTCATGCCGCACTTGCGGTCTCTCCACAATGCCACTGCGGAAACAGGCTCGGTGCGCGGGCGCGTCGGCGGCTCGGTACTGACGACCTCCCGCCAGCGCAGGTACTTCTGGTAGCTCAGGCCGGCGTTTTTGGAATCGATTTGCCTGCCAATCACCTGCCTGCCCCGCAGCTTTGCGATCTCATCAGTTACCGTCAGGGCCAGTACGTCGCAGCCGTCCCCGTAGTTGACCCACAGTATTTTATCGCCGGATTTCGATTCATCAAGGGCCGCTGCCAGCAACATCATGGACTGGGCTGTCCCGGTGCAGCCTACCGTGCTGTACATGGTATCCTGGACCTGTTTTTTTGCGTCAAATCCCGTCATTTTTGCCGCCGCGCCAAGATAGCCGGGATTGGGGGCGGAAAAAACCGCCCTGGCAAAATCCTTTGCCGTCATGTTGAATTTTTTCAGGGCTGCGGCAACCGTATCCGCCACAATTTTTATATATCCTCTTTCCCTGACAAAGCGATCTTCCCAGGATCTGACATAGTTTTCTTTTGCGGGCCTGAAAACTTCAAATATTTCGTGGTTGCTGCTGTACACCTGGTCAATAGTGGCGATAACCCCGGCACTTCCCAGCAGAAGCGCGGCCGCGCCGTCACCGAACTCCATTTCCCTGGCGCCGTTCGGCAGCCCCATGCGGTTATCGGAGGCACACACCAGGACATTCCCGGCGGTGCCTCCCTTTATTGCGTCAATGGCCAGCATAACGCCGCTTGTTCCGGATCTTAGTGATCCGGAAAGGTCAAGCGTCAATACTTCCTGCCTCATGTCGACGGCCGCCGCGACCAGGGCGGCCGACTGCTTCTCGCCGTACGGGAAAGTCGTCGAGGCTAAATAGAATTTATCAATATTATTTGAATCAAAGCCTTTGAGGCAGTCCCTGCATGCCTCCACCGCCATGGTGACAATGTCTTCATCGTAGTTTGCCACCGACCTTTCGCCCGGCAAAGGCGGGCCGCCCCAGAATTTGGAAATCTCGGCGCGGCTCAGCCTGTAATAAGGAATATAGGCTCCATACGATGTAATACCTACCATAACTACCCTCCTGATTAATCTCCGGCAGCGGACAGGTATTTTAATTATTGATTCCTGCCAGTTCCTCGGCCAGTTTCTTGCAATATGCGATGGTTTTCCTTGCCTCGCCGTAAATGGTCATCCTTTCTGCCTGGGGAGAGCCTTCACCGTGCAGGGCGATGGTCTCGAGCTCGGAGTGCGTCATTCTGCGGATCAGGTCGAGCATCCTCAGCCTGCTTTCAGTGGGTATCCCGGCCTTGGCGCCGCAGTACTTGACAATATCATCCTTGAGCTCGGGAACACAGTAATCCAGATAAGACGGCCTGGTTACCAGCAGCCCGCCTGCCAGGTCCTGCACTATCCTGATGATTTCATGGTAATTATGGGCGAAGTGGTACTTGGCGATATTGGTAACCACCGGGTTGGGAATGGCTATGCCGCCATACATCGTGTAGTCATAGCACGCCGCCTTGCACAATGCCTTGAGGGTCTCCAGGTAAATTACCATATCGGTAATCTTTTCCCTTACGTGTTGAGCCTTTTCCACGCCGTTGTATTCGGCTATCGCCTGCGCCATACCCAGCAGCTGCTCGCTTAAGGGTATCCTGTATGCGCAGCCGGTCCGCCTGTGCAGCAGCGCAAAGTTATATACCATGGTGGCGGCATACTTCCATTCACCGCAAAGGAACACGCGTTCCCATGGAACAAACACGTCGTCGAAAATAATCAGGGAGTCGGTAATCATGGTGTGAGGGCGCTGGTTGGGGAAGTCGTTGGCCGACCTTCTCTCGACAAAGGGGCGCACCACCTGTTTTATTCCCCTGGCATTGGCCTGAATGGCAAATGCCACGGCGTAGTCCGCATCGCCTTCAGTCATGGCGCGGCATGGAATTACAAAGAACTCGTTGGCATACGCGGCGCCGGAAATATGAGCCTTGGCGCCCCTGACGATAATTCCCTTGCTGTTTTTCTCAACTACTCGTACGTAATAATCCTTGTGGGCCTGGCCGGGATCTCCGGGCCGAAGCATCCTGTCGCCCTTTACGTCGGTCACGGCGGCCACAACCGCGATGTCCGTTTTCTTCAGGTATTTACGGTAGTTTTCAATTCTTTCGATATATTCCTTGTTCCCCATTACGTTCGCCGTGATGCTGATGCCGTTGAGGGCGTCGGCGCCGATATCGTGGGACAGGGGAATATACCCGTCCCCCAGTTCGGTTGACTTGATAATCAGTTCCTGCATCTTCAAAAGGTCATCACCGTTTCTGGGTATGTAGAAATGCCTGCTTATTTCTTCTCCCAGTTCCTCGTCGTATACGACAGCCAGGTCCTTATACCTGGGGTCATGGGCCATTTCAAAGTCTATGGCCATGGTGTTGACGCAGTTAGCGATGGCCGGGTGCCCGGTTACGTCTTCCACTTTATCGCCCTTGTAATATACTACCCGCCCGTCTCTCAAACTCTCTTTGTACTGTTCCGCAGTCATCAGGCCCATATCCGGTCATCCCTTCATTAAAATATGTCTTCCGCTGTTGAATCCGCCCTGATGCCAAACAGGTTTCACCAAACGAGTTTCTTTTTGGGCAGTCCGCGGTTGTAAGGTTTAAAGGCTTCTTCTATATTTGACCCCATCATGCTGTCCACGCACATTACAGCGCTCAGTGCCGCGGATTCAACACCGCAGCTCCAGTTGCGCTCGCCGTACTGGTCACCTGCGAAATACAGGCCTTCAACATACGGGCAGACCACGTCGGGTCTTTCCTTGCCGACGGGCCTCCACCAGCCGAGAGCTTCATCGCAGGGAGTCCACAAAATAAATTCGACTTCATTTTCCCAGACGTCTTGCCCGAATGTCGTCTTAAACCACGCCTCGTTGAACTCGATGATCCTGTTGACCTTTTGCGGGTTGCGCATTTCAGCTTCTGTAAGCGCAGTTGAGAAGGCGAAGTCGCGCTTTCCTTCGGGAGCCCTTCCCTTTGCCGGGGCGCCCGGTGTCGCCAGGCTGTCCCTGGAGGAGGAGGACAGGTTCCAGTACACCATGTCGACGCAGCCGATGTATCCTTCATGTTCGATGACGGCCGGCATGTAAATAAAGCTTCTTTCTTCAATCCCCTTGGCCGCCCAAACGTCGCTCCTGAGGCCGGCCATGCCCGAAAGCAGCCCGACACCCCAAAACTCGGTTTCAATGGACTTGACGAATTCCGCCGGGAAGTGCCTTGGGTGAATCACGTTGAACATATACTTGGGCTGTACGGTACAGATGACTTTATCCGCATAGATGGTCTCGTGGCCGTTCTTTGTCAGAACATTGACGCCCCTGACCCTGCCCTTTTCAATGATTGTCTCGGATACGGCGCTGTTTCTCCACACCTCTCCGCCATTGTTCAGGATGACCTTTTCCATTGCCAGCGGAATGGCCACCGGCCCGGGATTGGCCACCGTTCCAACGGAGCCGGAAACTAGGTTCATTTTGATGTCCCTCTGTATGCACATCTGCCCGAGGAAATCACCTGCCGGCGTCATCTTGGGCTCGGCCTGACCGGTCTGGGATGCTGCAAGGACCTTGATAAAGTCATAGGCTTCCGGGTGCATGCCCCTTAGTTCCAGCCAGGTCTGAAGGTCCGTGTTCATTTGTCCCTGCACGTCGGCCAAGCTCATTCTGCCCATGTCCCTCAAAGCCCTCATTGTGGCCTTGAAGCCCTCTTCACTCATCCACTTGTAGGGCTCGCCCTTTCCCACCTGGTATGCCTTGTTGCCGCCCTTCCAATCTATAAAAGCAAAACCCGTGTTGACGGGAATGTCGACTTCCACGCCAAGGTATTTCAGCAGGTTGGCCCCTCTTCCCTTATTGCCCCAGAACAGTCCGTGAGCGCCGTTGTCAAAGGTATACCCGTCAAAAAGGCCCTTCTTCATGCATGTTTCCAGGTCCGGGGTGCACTTTGCCACCCAGCACTTGGACATTTCAAGAACCCTCTTAAATCCTTCGGCATCCAGTTCCAGGCCGTCAATGGTCATCTTGTCGCCCTTGCCCACGAAGGAGGCCAGGCGGCCGCCAATATACGGCGCTTTCTCAAGGACCAGAACTTTCTGATTGAAGTCCTTCGCCAGCAGTGCGGCTGCACCGATACCTGAAACCCCACCGCCAATGACTACTACGTCGTATTTCTTTGCCATCATGATCCCCCTTTTTTGTTTTTAATCAGACCTGTTACCCGGTTAAAGCGAACTACCGCCGTCCATTACAATGACCTGGCCGGTTACCCAGGCTGATGCGTCCGTGGCCAGGAACAGGGCAATTCTGGCCACCTCTTCCGGTTCCGATAAGCGTTTTAAGGGAGTATGGCTCATTTCTTGTTTCAACAATTCCTCGTTGCTCCAGAGAGCCTGGCTGAACCTGGTCTTCACCAGCCCGGGAGCGATGGCGTTCACCCGGATGTTGTAGTCCCCCATCTCCACTGCCATGGCCTTGGTGAGCATGATGATCCCGGCCTTGCTGATGCAGTACAGTCCCAGCCCCTTGTCCGGGCTGACGCCGCCTACGGAAGAAATGTTGATGATATTCCCGCCGCCCTGTTCTCTCATCAGCTTCCCCACCAGCTGGCTCAATACGGTGTAGCCCTTTAAATTAGTGTTCATGATCTGGTCGTACATCTTTTCGTCCATGTCCACCAGCAGGCCCATGCCCGGGTTGGTGGCCGCGTTGTTGACCAGGATGTCGATGCGGCCGAACTCTTCCCTTGTCTTTTCAAAAAGATTTACCAGGTCCTCCGTTTTGCGGATGTGGGCAGCCACGGGCAGGGCCTTCCTCCCCATACCCCTGATTTCATTGGCCACCTCCTCAAGGTGGGGCTGGTTCCGGCAACTCACGGCAACGTCGGCCCCGGCGTCGGCGAACATCACGGCTATGGCCTTGCCGATACCGCGGCAGGCGCCGGTGACCAGGGCCACCTTGCCTTCCAAAGAAAGGTACGAAACGTCCAAAAGAATAACCCCCTCTTTCTTTTTAAATTTGCAGTTTAGTCAAGGCCTTCCCTTACAGTTCCTGTTCCTGGTACAGGGCCGGGTCAAAGCCTTCCTTCCCCTTGTAGCGGTCGTAGAGGTGGTGGCGGTACTTCACGTACTCGTCCATGCTGCAGTCAATACCCTCCGCCTTCAGGGCCCCAATAAAGTCCTCCAGCTTTGGCGGGCAGCCCTTCACCGGGATGGGCTTCTTTATGTTCGGGTTGTCCTTGTTCAAATCGCAGGCGCACTTCCCGAAAAGGATGGTTTTCTCGAAGCCGGGGGAGGCGGTCTGGATTTTCCCGCTCAGCACCTCGGTGCCCGGGAAAGGCTCTCCCTTGAAGGCCGACATCAGCACCATGATCATCGGGGTGAAGGAAACAGAACAGCCCGTACACAGGGTGTTGTCGTACTTCCTCAGGGCCAGGCCTGTGATGCCCCTTTTCTCAAAGGCCGCCGGGCCCGTATTGTCGGGCGTCCATTCAAAGTCGTAATCAACAAATTTTCGGTGCTCCCCGACATCCTCACCCGCCACTTCGATGTCTTTCAGGCTGTAGCTCCTGCCGTGCACGTCTGCGAAGTACTTGAGGTGCGGAACGTCCTCCACCCGGTAGCCCATTATCTCCGCCCCCACCACATCGCAGGCGTAGGGATCGGTGGAAGCTATTACCAGGTCCTTGCGGATGGCCCTGCCGGTATAGCTGGGGCCCTTTTCCAGGGAAAAAACGCCGTCAATGATGGTGAGTGCCACAGGAAGCCTCTCGATGATGCGCGGAAACAGCCGGTCCAGGTCCTCGTTTACCTTTCCGTGACAGAACATTTTGGATTTTCTGTTTAAGCAGCCCTTTAGGTTTTTCAGGCCCAGCGAAACCTTGGTCTGGTTGTGGGTTTTCAGCACCGGCAGGTTGATTATTTTGTCCGCCTCCAGCACCTTCCGGGCCACAGACAGTTTAAAATCGCCAAAATCAACTTCTGTGAATTTCTCCTCGTTAAAATCGACCAGTTCAACTCCATACCTGTCCCTGAGCCTTTCGTAGCCAAAGGTCTTGAACATTACCCTGCCCATGGTTTTTGGAATCATCAGGGGACCTTCGCCGATGGTTATCTTTCGGAATCCCTCCTCGGCCAGTATTTTCACCAGGGCGAACATGACCGCACTCGTAACCACCATGCCATAGGGGGGAACCGGAAAGTCAACATCCCAGCCCACCAGATTCGGCTTTATTAAAATCCTGTCGTCCTTGCCGATACCCTCCAGTCCCCTGCACAGGTCCAGGGCCTCCCGCACAGTGCCGTACGGTTCCTGGAACTGGACCACCGATACCACAGGCCTAGACATCGACAAATATCCCCTCCGTAACTGATTTAGTGACACTATTAAACTATATGGGTTTTTTAGTTTCCCCATAAAAAATTTTTTTATCTTAGTACTACAGCGTAACTTAAAAATAACAATGGACAAAACTAAATTCCAATGATACAATTGCTAAAAGGGGTTCGGTGACGCAAGTAAATTAGTAGAAAGTAGCATTCATGAGCACGGACATTTTGCTGGACAAACGGCC
>DYET01000099.1 GCA_020725625.1 Desulfovirgula sp.
ATACAGCAGGAAGGTTGAAGGTGACATTTTCTCAGTCCGGATAAACGTGTTTTCGGGTGACATTTTCTCAGTCCATTGACAGTGTTTTTTTAAAATTAACTATGAATATCTGTCTTTATCTTTTCGGTGACGTCTTCAATCCATTCCAGGTGTGTCCTCGTCAGGCGGATTCCCAGATCCAGGGTCATCTCCCAGTACAGCCTGTCCCGTGGGCCCCCGGCCTTTTTGGCAAAGTCATCGATGACTTGGTAAAGGGACTGGAGGTGCCTTAATTTCTCCTCGGTTTCCTTCTTGTACTTGGTAACCTGGAAGATCACCTCGTCCCGGCCGATGCTCCCCCCGAAGTACAGCCGGAGAAGGAATTCATCGTTGTACCTGACGGCCAGGTTCCGGGGGAAGGAAACCAGCCAGGACTGGAACTTTTCCCTGCCCCGGGGGGTTATCCGGTAGACCTTCCTGTCCGGCCGGCCCTCCCTGCGCTGAACCTCGGAAACGACCAGGCCCTCATCCTCCATCCTGGAAAGTTCACGGTAAATCTGGCTTAGGTGGGCGTGCCAGAAATGACTTATGGCGTTGTCGAAGACTTCCTTCAGGTTATATCCCGTCATCGGGCGGTAGCTCAAAATTCCCAGAATTGCGTGCGACAGAGACATACCATCACCGGACTGATTTTTTCGGCCGACCGGGAACCGTTACAGCTTTAAGGCCAGGTCAAAGCCTTCCCGGACCGCCTGGGTAACTTTCCTGGGGCCGGCGGCGTCGCCTATGACGTGGAATTCCGGCACCCTGTCCTTCAGGCCGGCGGCCAGTTCGTCGGCCGGCCGGGACCCTATGGCCAGGACCACGGTGTCGGCCGGGATGAGGGTTTCCCCGCCGTCCCTTTCGATGACGACCCCCCGGTCGTTGACCTCCTTCACTCTGGCCTGATCGACGACATTGACACCCAGCCTGCTGATTTCTTTCATAATCACCCAGCGGGTGGTGATGCCGATGTCCCTGCCGATACCCTTGAGCATCTCCACCAGGGTTACTTTCTTGGTTCCCCGGTTCAGAAGCTGCAGCAGGGTCTCGTAGGACTCGGCCTGGTTCTCCATCAGGAATTTAAGGCTTTCGGCGCTCAGGGTGCCCATTCCGGCAATGGTTAAGGCCGTCTCGCAGCCCACGGCACCCCCGCCGACAACCACCACCTTATTCCCCGGGATCTCGTTCCCCCCCAGCACGTCCAGGGCGGAAACCACCTTGCCCCCGGAAGTCACCGGGAACGGCGGGTCAAGGGGCCGGGCGCCGGCGGCCAGGACCACCACGTCGGCCCCCAGCCGTAAAACACTGTCCACCGTGGCCTCCCGGCCCAGTTCGACCTCGACGCCGTTGGCCTCCAGTTCGTGGCGGTAGTAGTCCACCAGAGTGATAAATTCCTGCTTACCGGGAGGCTTCGCGGCGTAGTGCAACTGGCCCCCCAGTTCCGGGCCCTTCTCCCACAGGGTAACCTTGTGGCCCCTGGATGCGGCTGTCCGGGCCGCCTCCATGCCGGCCGGACCGCCGCCGATGACCAGAACCTTTCTCGGGGCGGCGGCCGGCTCCAGCGTTATTTCATATTCCCTCCCCGCCAGGGGATTGACCGTGCAGTGAACGTCCCCCATGCTGAATATGGCGTCAAAACACCCCTGGTTGCAGGCAATGCACTTCCTTATCGAGTTCAGCTTACCGCTTCTGGCCTTGTTGGGGAGATCCGGGTCGGCGATGAGCGGGCGCCCCATGTTGACCATGTCGGCCTGTCCGCTCCTGAGGATTTCCTCGGCCACCCGGGGGTCGTTAATCCTGTTGCTGGCGATTACCGGTACGCCCACCACCGCCTTGACGCCCCCGGCCAGGTAGGCGAAGCCGCCCCGCGGCAGGTCGCCGGTGATTTGCGGAACCCTGGTCTCATGCCAGCCGCCGGTGACGTTGAAACAGTCGGCCCCGGCCTTTTCCAGCTCGAGGGCAAACATGGCGGCCTCCCTGTTGGTGTTGCCGCCGGGCATGAAATCATTTCCGGACAGCCGCACCAGTACCGGAAAATCTCTGCCGGCCTTTTCCTTCACCCTTTTCACCACTTCGATTCCGAAACGGCACCTGTTCTCCCACGAACCGCCGTACTCATCGGTTCTCTGGTTGGTCAGGGGGGACAGGAACTGGCAAATTAGGTAGCCGGCGCTGGCTATTATTTCCACCGCATCGAAGCCTGCCTTCCTCGCCCTCAGGGCGGCGTCGGCAAAGCTTTCAATCACCGTCCTGATGTCCTCCAGGGTCATTTCCCTGGGCACTTCCCGGGTTAGCCTGGAGGCGACGGGCGAGGGGGCCACCGGCTGCTGGCCGATCAGGAAGGAGTGGGTGTACCTGCCGGCCTGGTACAGCTGGGCCGCCACTTTCGCCCCGGCCCCTTTCACGGCGGACGTCAGCTTTTGCAGGCCCTCTATGTACTTGTCGTCGTGAAGCCCGATCATCTTGGGGCCGATTCCCAGGTTGTCGATGGTGCACCCGCCCACGATGATCAGCGCCACGCCCCCCCTGGCCCTGGTTTCGTAATAGCTGACCAGCCTGTCGTTGACAAACCCGTCCGGCGTGTAAGCATGGTGTATCGCCGGCATGGAGATGCGGTTTTTCAGTTCCATCCCGCCGACCTTAATGGGCTGAAACAGCAGGTTCAAGTGGATCGCCTCCGTTTAAAGTGTTTTTGTACAGTGTTATATATAATTTTAAACACAGCAGCCGGTCAGTCAACTAAAAAATTCCGGAGTCCAGTCGTCAACCCTGAAAAAACTTCTTCGCCCCCGAGGAGGATTTGGCTTGAGGTGCAAGAATATACCCTTCTAGGAGAAAAACAGAGGGGGTTGTTGTTCATGGCCAAGATAGCCATCTTTCAGTGTGCGAAGATCAAGGACACCAGCTGCGTCGCCTGCCTGAAATGCTTTAAGGCGGCCGAAAAAAGGGAAGGGGAGTTTTCCAGGTACGATTCCGTCAGTATAGCAGCTATGTGCGGCTGCGGCGACTGCCCGGGCCTGGTCATGCCCAAGGCCCAGCTGGCCATGGAAATGGCCGACTACCTGGACTGTGAAATCGATGCCATTCACCTGGGAACCTGCATGGTAAAGGCCAAGAAGACGGCCGCCTGTCCCATCGACCACGACGCCCTGAAGGGCCTGCTGGAATCAAAGTTCGGCAAGCCTGTAGTCGTCGGCACCCACAACTATTAGACCCGGCAAAAAAATCCTCCTGGCGGCAGGGGGATTTTTTCAAAGGAAAGCCCGTCTGGCTTAAAGGAGTTTGCGATCAGGTGTATCTGGGAGTGCTCCCGCCGGGCGGGGCGGCCGCGGTCTGGCCTCTCTTCAGCCTTTCCACCAGGTAGCGGTATTTTTCCTCGTATCCTTTGAGGAACCCGCCCCGGTCGTCAAGGGGGTAACCCCTGATGATCAGGTAGCTCAGCAGGTTGAGGAACGCGCATACCGGGAAAACAAGCAGTATGCCCAGGGGCTTGTCCGCGCTGTACCCGAACCAGCTGAACAGCACGCCGGTAATGGCGATGTTGGTGGAGTCGATGGTCCTGAAAATGAGGCCGTGAGTGCCGATGTAGAGGGCTTCCTTGCGCTCCCCGGTCAGGTAGCTGTCGAACAGGATTATGTCCGCCAGCATTGGGTTTTTAACGGTGTTGGTGAACATGAAGAAGAACGAGAAAATAAATGCGAATCCAAGGATGACCGGAAACACGTAGGGTTTAGGAATGAACGGGAGAAGCCCCATAAGGCCGAAAAATACGGCGTTGACCAGGACGCTCCAGGCGAACACCTTTTTCTTGCATATTTTTCTGGTGATCAGATTGGCCAGGGGAATGCCGAAAAACATTCCGGTGATGGAGAAAAAACCCAGTATTGCCGCGTCTGCCGGCCTTTTCCCGGCTATTTCGGTGAGCAGGTAGGGGGCCACTGCGGTCAGGGTGATGAACGAAAGCATCTGGATGCTGTTGGCCAGCGTAAAGATGATGAAAATCCTGTTCCCGAGGATGCTCTTGATTCCCTTGACGAAACTTATTTTCCTGCCGTTGTTTTCTACATATTCCCGCTTTATTACATCTCTTTTTTCATTGATCGAGATAACCGGCCCCATGGCCAGTATGAAGGCCAGGATGCCGAAGATCATGGTCATATTGGCAAAGCCGAGTTTTTCGAAGATCGGCCCCTGGGTAAGGTTCACCAGACCCGTCACCACTCCCATGAAAAGGGCGACGCTGGTTACCTTGACCCTCTCGTTGCTGTCGGCGGTTATCTCCGGCCCCAGGGCCAGCATGGGCTGGAACATGACCAGGCTCGAGATGGTCATGATTATATAAAGAACTGAAAAATATATCACGTTGAGCCTGTCCACGCCTGCCTCAACCGGAGGCCTGGAAATCATCACGGCGGAAACGGCCATCACCAGGGCACCCACGAATATGAAGGGAATTCTCCTTCCCCACCGCGTCCTCGTGTTGTCGCTGATAATGCCCACTACCGGGTTGAGGATCGCTTCCAGGATCCTGGCCAGGGTTGTCACCACGGAAAAGGTCGCCAGGGGCACCAGGGCAACGCCCCTGCCCTCAGGCGGGCAATAACCGTACATGATCCAGGTGGTTAAAGCAAACACTATCATGTAGGCTTCTCCACCCAGCCCGTACATCACAATCTGCCAGTTTCTAAGATTTCCCTTCAAGAGCGCCTCCGGGTGATGTAAATTAGTTGGTTGTCAATTAGACAAATACCGAAACTGGATGGACGGCGGCTGGAAATGAAAAGCCGGACATGGTTACACTTTGTAATTTTAACACAAAACCATTTTTCACGGCAATATATCCCTTAAATTGCAGAAGGCCTTCACGTTCTCAGAACAAACAGCCCGGCGTTCATTATTTAAACATGTCCGGCGGCTTCCACTCCCCGCCCTTAGATCGAAGGCCGGACTGCTGCCCGGCATGCCCTAATTTCGAAGGGAGTTTTTTCACAGACAGGCATAAAAATTGCATCAAAAAGGAATAGATGATTAGCATATCCATTTTTTCCCGGCGTTTCCGCCGGCACAAACTGCGGGAAGAGCGTTGACGGTCTTAAATAGCCATCATCAGGACAGGGGAGGTAGATAAAGGGGGAGGCAGGGTTATGCGGGAGACGGGAAGAAAAAATTTAGGAGGTAGTCAGCTTGGCAGGCAATTTTTTCTATTCTAACCGGGAACATAAATTTATCGTCAAAGAATGGCTGGACATGGAGAAAGTATTCAACTTTGATCACTTTAAGGACATCTACGGAATGGAAGACGTAGACATGATCCTGGACCAGGCCCTGAAGTTCACCAGGGAAGTGATCGCCCCCACCAACATCGACGGTGACCGGATCGGGGCGAAGTTGGAAAACGGAAAGGTGACCACTCCTCCCTCCTTCCACCACCTCTATAAAATGATGCAGGACAACGGCTACGGTGCATCGGCCTTTGACCCGGAAGAGGAAGGCAAACTCCCCCACGTCCTTTATTTCATCCTGGAGGAATTCTTCAACGCCGGCAACATGGCTTTCATGGCCTATTTCGGCCTGATCGGGGGCGCCTCCAACCTGATATACACCTTCGGCCGGGAAGAGGACAAAAAGCGTTTTCTTCCGAACATGTACGCCGGGAAGTGGGGCGGCACCATGTGCCTCACCGAGCCCTGCTGCGGGTCGGACGTGGGCGACATCACCACCAAGGCCTATGCCACCGGCGACCCCAGGGTATACAAGATTAAGGGGACCAAGTGCTTTATCACCGCCGGAGACCACGACCTGACCGAAAACATCATCCACCTGCTGCTGGCCAAGTGCGAGGGCGCAGCCCCGGGTACCAAGGGAATCTCCCTGTTCATAGTCCCCAAGATTTGGGTCAACGAGGACGGGAGCCTGGGCGAACCCAACGACGTCACCACCGTGGCCATTGAGCACAAGATGGGCATCAAGGGATCGGCCACCGCCATGCTGAGCTTCGGCGACAACGACAACTGCCGCGGCATACTGCTGGGCAACCCCCCCGATGAAAACGGGAGGGCCGAAGGAATGGCCCAGATGTTTGTAATGATGAACGGAGCCCGCCAGGGCACCGGCCTGCAGGCCCTGTCGGTGGCCCAGGCAGCCTACTACCACTCCCTGCAGTATGCCAAAGAGCGGGTGCAGGGTAAGGCCATCAACAACCCCAAGGGGCCCAGGGTGCGCATCATCGAACACGAGGACATCAGGAGGATGCTGCTCTTTCAGAAATCGGTTCTCGAGGCCTGCCGGGCGATGCTCTGCAAAAACGCCTATTACATCGACCTGGCCAGGTACAGCGGCGATCCCGAGGAAAGAAAGATGGCCGAGCGGAGGATCGAGGTCAACAACCCGCTCATTAAGGCCTACCCCTCCGACATGGCCTGGATCACCACCGCCGAGGCCATTCAAATCCACGGCGGTTACGGCTTTACCGAGGAATACCCGGTGGCCCAGGCGGCCAGGGACTGCAAAATCCTGTCCATATGGGAGGGAACGAACTTCATCCAGTCCCTGGACCTTCTCGGCAGGAAATGGATGCTGGACCAGGGCAGGGTCTTCCAGGAGTGGCTGTCCGACGTGGAGGCTTCCATTGAAGGAAACAAGGGCCTGGAGGGCATGGAGCGGGAATACGAGATCATGAACAAGGCCCTTGCCGCCTACAAGGAAATATACGGATTCATTGCCGGCATATTCATGAAGAACATAAAGATTGTGCCCCTGTACTCCACCAGGATCCTGCACGCCACCGCCATGCTCTGGGGCGGGTCCCTGCTCCTGGAGCAGGCCGCCATAGCCGCAGGGAGGATGAAGGAACTGGGAGAGGGCCACTTCGACTATCCCTTCTACCAGGGCAAGGTGCAGTCGGCCAAGTTCTACATCAGGAACGTGGTCCCTGAAATTTTCAAGATCGCCGAAATAATAAAGGACTGCGACACCTCGGCCATCGACATCCTTGAGGAGGCATTCTAGGATCATACCGGCCATTCACCGGGGTATAAAACGTTTCAAAAAAGTCCGGATTCATAAATATCAAGATAGGGGGTTATAAAAAATGGCAGTGGAAGGAATTCAAAACATCTGCGTGGTGGGCGCCGGCAACATGGGGCACCAAATCGCCCTGGGGGCGGCCATAGCCGGCTTCAAGGTCAAATGCACCGACGTCAAGCCCGAAATTCTTAAAAAAGCGGAGGACTTTGCCGGCAACTACCTGTCCGGCAGGGTGGCCAAGGGCAAAATGACCGAGGAACAGGCCAAGACGGCTAGGGCCAACATATCTTTCACCCAGGACCTCAAGGAAGCGGCTCAGGACGCCGACCTGGTCATCGAGGCCATACTGGAAATCCTTGAATTAAAGCGCAAGGTTTTTAAGCAGCTGGACGAGATCTGCCCACCCCATGCCATCCTGGCCACCAACAGCTCCTTCATCGTCAGTTCCAGGATCGCCGATGTCACCAAGAGGCCCGACAAGGTCTGCAACATGCACTATTTCAACCCTGCCCTGGTGATGAAGCTGGTGGAGGTGGTCCAGGGGCCCCACACCTCGGACGAAACGGTACAGAAGGTCATGGCGGTATGCAAGGCCCTGGACAAGGTGCCGGTCCACCTGAAGAAGGAAGTTGAAGGGTTCCTGGTCAACCGGGTAGTCAGGGCCATCAGCGAGGAAGCCATGTGGATTTACGACATGGGAGTGGCCTCCACTGAAGACATCGACAAGGCCCTGATGTACGGGCTGGGGCATCCCATGGGAGCCTTCCGCCTGATGGACCTTACCGGCATCGACCTGACCTACATCATGGCCATGGAGAAATACCGCGAGACCGGAGATCCAAGGTACAAGCCCTCCCCGTCGGTGGTCGAGAAATACATCAAGGGCGAGTGGGGCGAGAAGACAGGCAAGGGCTGGTACGACTATACCAAAAAATAATCATCCCGGGAGGGAGGGAACCGGGGCCAACCGGGCCCCGTTCCCGGTTCCCGTCACCAAAATCCTAATTTTTTCGGCAGGTGAAGAGTGAATGAAAGAAGCCGTCATCGTCAGCGGGTGCAGGACCGCCATTGCCAAGGAAAGGGGTTCTCTGGCCTTCCTTTCCCCGGACATATACGCCGCCGAGGTGGTCAAGGAGGCCGTGAAGAGAAGCGGCCTGAAGGACCCGGAGGCCATCGACGAGGTTATTTTCGGGCACTGCCTCGGGGCCCAGTTCGGCTGCATGGCCAGGGTGGTGGCCTTGAGGGCCGGCCTGCCCATGTCCATCCCCGCCCTCAACATAGACAGGCAGTGCGGTTCCGGCTCCACCGCGGTGAACCTGGCCGCCACCCAGATCTGGGCCGGCGTGGGCGACATATACGTGACCGGCGGCGTGGACAGCATGACCCGTATACCCTACATCATGGAACGGCCCGCCGAGCCGTTCTCCAGGATGCCGCCGCCTTTTGTCCGGCCGGCTCTTTCGATACCCGAAATCGGCGACCCGCCCATGGGCATCACGGCCGAAAACGTTGTGGCCAAGTACGGGATCAGCCGCGAAGAACAGGACGAATTCGGCTACTTAAGCCAGGTCAAGGCTGAGAGGGCGATCAAGGAAGGGCGCTTCAAGGACCAAATCGTACCCATCCTTATCCCTCAGAAGAAGGGCGACCCGGTGGTGTTCGACACCGATGAGCACCCCCGCTTCGGCACTACCCTGGAAGCGCTGGCCAAGCTTCGCCCGGCCTTTAAAAAGGACGGGTCGGTGACCGCCGGCAACTCTTCGGGGATCAACGACGGAGCAGGCGCCCTGGTGCTGATGAGCAAGGAAAAGGCAGAGGAACTCGGCGCCTCCCCGATGGCCAGGGTAGTTTCCATCGGCTACGGCGGGGTGGACCCCAACATCATGGGCATGGGCCCGGTGCCGGCGGTGCGCAAGGCCCTGGCCAAGGCCGGGATGACCATCGACCAGATTGATGTTATAGAGCTCAACGAGGCCTTCGCCTCCCAGTCAATAGCCTGCTGCAACGAGTTGGGTATAGACTGGCGCGACCAGGAGAAATTCAACCCCAATGGAGGGGCCATCGCCCTGGGGCACCCCATCGCCGGCTCCCTGGCCATCCTTACCGTCAAGGCCATTTACGAATTGAAAAGAACCGGCAAGAGGTTCGCACTCATCTCGGCCTGCTGCGGCGGCGGGCAGGGCGTGGCCACTATTATTGAAAACTGCAACTGATGGGAACGGTAGAGCCCCGGGGGAGCGGGCATAGCCCGCTCCCTTTTTTATTCGGTCGATTCTGGATTCTGCCGCCCGAAGGGCGGCTTTTATTATTCAATTACAAAACAACCGCCTGGCCGTGATCCGGAACGATGACCCCGGTGTCCGGAAAGGTTCTTTTTACGGCCTCACAGAACTTCCGGGTGTCCACGGTTCCGGGCACCGGTGGAAAGGCGTCGTCGAAATGGTGCAGGTACAGCATCTTAGGCTTTATCCTAGAATTCCTTCCGGCAACTTTAGCTGAACCGCATTTTTATATATAATGGATCAGTAAAGAATGCTGCAGATCAGGATTATCAAAAGACAACAGCCACCGGGGAGGCAGGAACATGCGGGTAATCGAAGGAAACCGCCTGAAAATCTATTGCTGGGCTGAAGACCTGGAGGAAGAGGCCATGGCCCAGGCCCGGAACCTGGCCAACCTGCCCTTCGCCTGCAGCCATGTGGCCCTCATGCCGGACACCCACAGCGGGTACGGCATGCCCATCGGCGGCGTACTGGCCACCAGGGACGTAATCGTCCCCAACGCCGTGGGGGTTGACATCGGCTGCGGCATGCGGGCGGTAAAACTTCCGTTGCCGGCCGAAAAGCTATACGAGAAAAGGGATGCCGTCTTAAACGACGTCCAGCGCAGCATACCCACCGGCTTCAACTGGCACAAGAGCCCCCAGGACCACTCCCTGTTCAAGTCTGTGCCCGACATCCGGGTAATCCGGGAGGAATTTGACAACGCCAGGCGCCAGCTGGGAACCCTGGGAGGCGGCAACCACTTCATCGAACTTCAGAAAGACACCGCCGGGGAATCGTGGATTATGCTCCACTCCGGTTCGCGCAACCTGGGAAAAAAAACCTGCGACGTCTACAACAAGGCGGCCCGGGATAAGAACTACTACAATCTGCCCGACTCCTGGCAGCTCTGGGGACTGCCCGTCGACTCGCCCCTGGGCCGGGAATACCTGAGCGCCATGCGGTTCTGCCTGGATTTCGCCAGGGCCAACCGGGAGCACATGATGAGGATTATCCTGGGCATCGTGGAAAGGCACCTGAAAATAAGCACCTCCGGCCTTGACCAGATAGACGTTCACCACAACTATGCGGCCGTGGAGAAAATCGGGGGCGTGGACCACGTCATTCACCGGAAGGGCGCGGTCAGAGCCCGGGGCACGGTGATCATCCCCGGGTCCATGGGCACTCCCAGCTACATCTGCCGCGGCCTGGAAAACCCCAAATCATTCGCCTCCTGCTCCCACGGGGCCGGCCGGACCATGGGAAGGAACGCCGCCAGGAAGGCGTACAGCGTGGAGTCGGTGATCCAGGAAATGCGCCGGAAGGATATAAGTTTTTTCAAGGCCAACAAAAAGGACGCCGCCGAGGAATGCAGCGCCGCCTACAAGGACATCTCCAGCGTGATGCGGCAGCAGGCGGACCTGGTGGAAATACTGTTGGAACTTAAGCCCATAGGCGTCGTCAAGGGCTGAATGCCCCGGGGGCCGGGCGGGACCCCCGTTTTCCCGCCCGTTACAGCGTACGGCCGGACTTCCCGGCGCGCCGCGACCGCCAGCTCTGGGCCAGGCCGCCATAAGCAGCACTGACAGCCCGGAGTTAACCCAGAAGTTTTTCAGGAAGCCCGGGACCTCCTTGAAAATCAGGGGACCAGAGTTCTTCAAAGAGGTAGCGGTTGAGGCGTGAATGAGGAGTTCTCTGGTTTTCTCCCCGGAAAACAGGGGGATAATCACCGCCGACCGCAGCTTGCAGTCCGGGTGCGGGCACTGTATTTCCTCCCTGCTGGCGGCCACCATTATTTTTCCGTGGTCCAGTACCCAACGGGTGGCCCGGGTCATAATAGACTGCCCCGGCAGGTGGTGGCCGGCACCCCCTCCCACGTGGGCCAGTATTCTCTGGTCGTCGGTCAGGGCCACGGCCTCCACGCTGCTATTTTCCCTGATTACCTCGGCCACCTTACGGGCGGACTCCCGGGTAAGCCCCTGAATCTGGACAACTAATTCTTGACCAGGGACCTGTTGGGACCCAGCGGCCCCCTTATATCGATGTGACCCGCCAGACTTTCCAGTTTAACGCCCTCCACCAGGAACTGAACCTTTTCAATCCCTTCCAGCAGTGTCAGCGTGTTGACCACCGAGTACACGGTAAAGGTTTCTCCGGCCGATCCCCCCCAGTGCCTGGACTGAAACTCCCCGGAAAAGTTTACCGTGGCCACCCGGTCCGCCACCGACAGGGACAGCAGCCGGGTTCCCTCGGGAATAGTCCTCTGCAGGCCCTGTTTCACCGGGCCCTTAATCAATTCCCTAACCACGATTTCCCCCAGGGGCTCATCCTTTTTTTTGACCACCTCCCGTTCCTCGGCCACCAGCCACTGGGCCTGGCTGTCCCCGAAATAAAGCGTTATTTTTACCCGGGCTTCCTCTGGAGTTGATCCTGCCGGCGGCCGTTCAGTTCCCTGTCCCGGGTCCGGCCCCGCCCCGCGGCGGGCGCATCCCATCACCGGCCAAAGAAGCGCCGGAAGTGCCAGGACGATGACGATCAGGACGATCCCGGCCCGGAGTTTTCCTGTCTTCCAAACTGCTGCCATGTTTAAACCCCCCACGCATTTAATATTCCCTCGGCCGGCGTCTTAACCGTCCATTGTCATTTACGCTGTCCAGTTTCAAATACATGGTTTCCCGCCGGCCGGGGGAGTGTAATTATTTTACCACAACGGGGAAGCGGCTTTGTGTTGGTAAATAATAACGCGCGCCTCAAGAAAAAAAAAACAACCCGGGAAAGTAACGCCGTACGCGCTGCCACGATTTTTGCAAGGGTCTTTTTTTAAGGAGGGGATCGACTTTGAGACATACTCCGAGAGGCGAATTGACCCGGCGCACCGCCGGGCTGCAGAATTTGATGAGGCAGGAAGGCATCGAGGGGGCCGTCATTGTCCAGAATGCAGACCTTTTTTATTTTACCGGCACTGTCCAGCGATCGCACCTCTTCATCCCTGCGGACGGAAAACCCGTGCTGATGGTCAAGAAAAGTTACCCGAGGGCCCGTGAGGAATCGGCCCTGGAAGAAATCATCCCGCTGGACAACTTCAAGGATCTGCCCGGCACCATCGGGGCGTATGGATATAAGAACCTTGACAAAATCGGCCTTGAGATCGATGTTCTGCCCGCAGCGCTTTACCTGAAATACCAAAAACTGTTCTTCCCGGCCGAAATAGTTGACGTAAGCCCTTTAATCCGGAGGGTAAGAATGGTCAAGTCCGCTTATGAAATTGATCTGATTAAGGAAGCGGCCGATCTTAACCGGACCTTTTTCTCCCGGGTAAAGGACTTTCTCCGGGAGGGTGTATCGGAAGTGGAATTGGCGGGCCAGCTGGAGGCGGTCTACCGCCGGCACGGCCACCAGGGCTACGTTAGAATGCGCGGCTTCAACCAGGAAATAATGTACGGCCACCTCATGTCGGGCCGTAACCTGGCAGTTCCCAGCTTTTTGGACAGCCCCGAGGGAGGCCCGGGGCTGAACCCCTCTTTTCCCCAGGGTGCCGGCTTTAAGAAAATAGGCCGAAATGAACCAGTGATGGTGGACTACGTGGGGGTTCTGAACGGGTACATGGTGGACCAGGCCAGGATCTTCTGCCTGGGGCGGCTGCCGGAAAAATTTGAAAGGGCGCACCGGGCGGCCATAGACATCCAGGATCAGATCAAAAAGGCGGCCAGGCCGGGGGTGCTTTGCGAAGAACTTTACAACCTGGCGGTGAGCATGGCTTCCGAATACGGGCTTAAGGAACACTTCATGGGCCACCCCGACCCGGCGCCGTTCATCGGACACGGCCTCGGCATCGAGCTGGACGAACTTCCGGTGCTGGCCCGGGGTTTCAAAATACCCCTGGAGGAGGGAATGACCTTAGCCCTGGAACCAAAATTTATCTTTCCGGACGGCGAGGTGGGGATAGAAAACACCTTCGTGGTCCGGGATCACGGACTGGAAACCCTGACGGTGTTTGACGAGAAAATTCAATATTTGTAATGTCTTCTGAAATCCTCCGGCCTGAAAGGTCCTCCCCCCTCCGTACATTCCGGTCTGCCTCCTGTCTCCTGACTCCTGTCTCCTGACTCCTGACAGAATAAGTCACTCAGTATAAGCATTTCAAGGTAGGAATGCCACTATTTTTCAGTGGCTTTCAGCGGGCGGAAAAGATATCATTTTTATAAGCCTGAGGCGGAACCAGGCCACGGGAGGTGAAACGTGGAAGCCGCCGGCGTAAAAACAGCCAGCCCGCGGGCCGGAATCAAGGGTCTCACCCTGTACCTGATCGCCCTGGCGGGAGCCCTCTTATTTATAAGCCTATTCGCACACCAGCAATTCCAGGTGGAAGCCCTGAAACTGCGCCTTGACCTCGCCCCGGCCCCGGCCGGATACACGGTGGTTGAAATACCACCCCTGGCCACCGTCAGGGCCCGCACCCATGCCGTTCCCGTTCAGCTGTCAGTCAGGCTGGAAAGCATTGACCCGCATTCGGTACAAAAAATGCTGGAAAAAAACAGGAGCCGCAGCAGCCTGGTGAATTCAATCGGGAAGGGGCTGCGGGAAGCGGCCGTACTCTTCACCCTGAAGGTGCTGTTCCTGTCGGCTGCCGGCGGGGCCTTCGGCGTTTTCCTCTGGTGGCGGAAGCCGCGCCCCTGCCTCCTGGGAGCCCTGGGGGCGACCCTGACCGTGGGCATGCTCATGGCGGGCACCTACCTGACCTACGACCCCGGCAAGTTCAAAAACCCCGAATTCGACGGCGTCCTGAAGGCGGCACCCTGGGCCTTAAGCCTGGCCGGGCAAGCCCTGGACAAGATCGACACCCTGAGCGATAAAATGGAAACGGTGGCCGACAACGTTCACCAGCTGTTCAGCCAGATAAACCGGCTGCAGCCCTTCGAAGGGGAGCGGCAGGGCCTGGTCAAGGTTCTCCACGTGTCCGACATCCACAACAACCCGGCGGCCCTGGTGTACATCCAGCGCATCGCGCACCTCTTCGGGGTCGATCTGATCGTCGACACCGGGGACATCACCGACTACGGCACGCCCCTGGAAGGCCTTCTCCTGGAAAGGCTGGCCGAAATCAAGGTGCCTTATGTTTTTGTCCCCGGAAATCATGATTCCCCGGAAACGGTTAAAAAAATGAAATCCATCCCCGGGGTCTCCGTACTGGACGGGACCGCCGTGACGGTGAAGGGCCTGCGCGTGATGGGGTTTGCCGATCCGTCTTCGGCCACCGGCGACCCTGAACCTCCTTCCATGTACACGATTTCCCGGTTCGCAGGGGAAATTGAAAGGTCCCTGCTTGAAGAACCGCACCGCCCCGACATCCTGGCCGTTCACAACCACCGCGCGGCCCGGCAGATGGCCGGAAAGGCGCCGGTCGTCCTTTACGGCCACGACCACAGGCTTTCGGTGGACGAAGCCTCCGGCAGCGTCCTCATCAACCCGGGCAGTTCCGGGGCGGCGGGGCTGCGCAGGCTGCAGGGGGACAGGACTCCCTACTCGGTGGTCATCCAGTACTACGCGCCGGAGGGCGGAAAAATGAGGCTGCGGGCGGCCGACTCCATAACCGTCAAAAACCTGGACAACGGGTTCCACGTCGAGCGGCACGTGTTCAACGCGGGGGGTGCAAATTAAGGCTATTACGCATATTTACTGATCGGCGGCCAGGGCCTGGCCGCAGTACTTGCAGATCTCGGCGTCCTTTTTCACCCTGCGGCGGCAGGCCGGGCAGGGCTTCCTGTTAAACCTCAGGGTTTCAATGATGTATATGTTCAGAACGGCCGGCGTGTAAAACAGCAGGGCCTCCGGGATGGAGTAATCGGAAACCATAATCAGCAGCAGGTAGGTAAACCCAAGGGAGAGCCTGAAGGCCTTGACCACCTCCAGCTTGTTGAACACAAACCTGCTCAGGATGTAATAAACCACATAAGATGCGATAAAACCCCCGATCCACCCCCTGAAAAGATAAACCGCCGTGCTGTACTCCAATCCTCATTCCCCCTGTTAATGAATTTATACTCAGAATTTTCCGTGAATAAACCTGAATTCAACAAAAAAATCGACAATTCCTCCTCCGGGTAAAGCGCCCGAAGGAATAATGCCCAGGATCTTTGGCGGCCCCAGCCTCCGCCCGGAAAAACCGATATTCCTGTTCGGCCTGATAACATTATTGTAGAAAAGGAAATGCCGGGGGAGGCGGCGAAAAGAAAAGTAGGGAAGAAAAACAACTTAAACGGCGGGAGGTAAATACCGTGAAATATCAAAATATTTTGTTTACGGTCGACGGCAAGGTGGGGCACCTTACCCTCAACCGGCCGGAAAAACGCAACCCGATGTCCAGGGAAATGCTTGAGGAGATATCCGGTCTGCTGAACGAAGTGGGACGGGAGAAAAGCGTACACGTGGTGGTGGTCAAGGGGGCCGGCAAAGTATTCTCGGCCGGTCACGATCTCCGGGAAGTGGCCGGAGGCAGCCCCCGGGAGGTGCTGGAGATTTTCCGGGCCTGCTACGACACCATGAAGGCCATCCGGGACATCCCCCAGCCGGTTATTGCCCAGGTGCACGGGGTGGCCACCGCCGGGGGCTGCCAGCTGGTGGCCGCCTGCGACCTGGCAGTGGCCTCCGAGGACGCCTTGTTCGCCACCCCCGGGGCCAGGATCGGCTTCTTCTGCACCACCCCGTCGGTCTTCCTGAGCCGCAACATAGGCCGGAAGAAAGCCATGGAGATGCTCCTGACAGCAGATTTTATCACGGCCCGGGAGGCTCTTCTGCACGGCCTGGTCAACAAGGTGGTGCCTGCGGAGGAACTGGAATCGGCCACCCTTGAGCTGGCCAACAAAATAGCCGGGTACAGCCTTTCCACCATAGGAACTGGCAAGCGGGCCTTTTACCAGCAGATCAACATGGAGGATTTCATGGCCTTCAACTACGCGGCGGAGGTGATGGCCCTGAGCAGCACCACCGATGACGCCCGGGAGGGCATCAACGCGTTCCTGGAAAAAAGGGAACCCCGGTGGACCAATAAATAAGGCGGAAAAACAGGTCGGCAGGCCTAACGGGCCTGCCGATTTCAAGGCAGGGGGCCTTTTAATGGGCCCAGTGCCATATCTTGCTCTTTGCTTTTTCCCTGCCGGGTTTTGCTCTAATTCATCCCGGTCGATATCCTCAGCCAGTTTCTTTACCGTGGCGGGGGTAATCCTGACCGTCACCTGGGAGCAGGTATTTGCCGTCCCCGGGATCCTCCGGCCCCCACCGGCTGCCGGTGGAAAAACTGAAGCTGTAGCCCTCCTCCAGCAGATTGCCGTCCAGGTCCCTGACGGCATCAGCCGGGATGCCGACGGCGTACCAAAGGCCGCTGGCCAGCCGTTCCCCCGGGCTGATGGTAAGGAACCGGCCGCTGATGAACCGGTCAACCGAAACAGTGTTGTTGAAGGCATCCTTTATTTCAATGCGGTCAAAGCCGCTGCCGCCCGCACTTCCCCGCTGAACGTGACGGTTATGACCTTGTCGGGAGGAACGGCGGTGGCGCCGTTTTTCGGGCCGGTGGAGACCACCGTCGGCCCGGTTCCGCCGTGCGGCCCCAGCTTAACCAGGAGGACGTCATCGGATCCCGAAATTCTGCCTCCGGTGAAATATCCAGCGATTACGTACCGCCCGTCCGCGGTCTGCTGGACCGACTGGCCTTGATAATTTTCCCTGAGCGCAATCTCCCACTCCTTATTCCCGGAAGCCTACGTCTTAACCAAATAAGCACTCCTCTTATTGCTGGAACGTTTACCCGCACCGTCAAACCCTCTTATCGGCTGAGAAGATAGTCCAGCACCCTGACGATCGTGGCCGCGCTTTCGGCCCTGCTGGCCCCGTCGGCGGGCCTGAATTTCCCGTCATTGTCCCCCTTCATAATGCCGGCTGCGTAGACAGCAGCCACCGGGTCCCGGGCCCAGGCAGGGACGGCGGCCCCGTCGGTGAAGACCCCGGCGGGCCTTACGCCTTCGCCCGCCGGGAGGGACAGGGCCCTGTGGATCATGGCGGCCATTTCCGACCTGGAGACTTCCTTCGAAGGGCGGAAGGTGCCGTCCCCGTAGCCTGAGACCACGCCCCTTCCGGCCGCGGCCAGGACATATCCCCTGGACCATGCCGGTATTTCAGCGTTGTCCCTGAATTCTCCTTCTCCCCCGGCCGGCTGCCAACCCAGGGCCCGGCAGATCATGACCACCAGCTCCGCCCTGGTAATCTTCCTGGACGGATCGAATTTATTTCCCGGGTAACCGCTGACGATGCCGGCCGCCGCCAGTCTGGAAACCGGCCCGGCCGCCCAGTGCCCCGCCAGGTCGGCAAAAACGGGCGGCGGCTGTTCGTCCCTGACCAGGGCCAGGGGAGCAAGTTCCCAAATCCTGCAGGACACCAGGTTCTCCTCTTCCGCCAACCTGGACGGGATTTCCTGCCAGCGGCCCTTCAGCAGTTGAAGAACGGCCACTCTCCCACCCTGCGCGGGCTGGAATTTCCACGTCACAGCCGCCGGTTCGGCAAGGGCTCCCGGATCCGCGCCCAAAACCTCCAGGGTGACCGTGGAAACAGATTTGTAACGGCTGGGAACAGGGCTGAACAGCTCGCCTCCATAAGAAGCCAAGACAGTCACCGGCCGGCCGAAGGCCCCTCCGGGGAAGCCGACTGTCAGTTCTCCCAGGGCCAGCGATCCGGGCCGGCCGGGACTGATTTTGGCGACTGCCTGG
The DNA here is from genome assembly GCA_020725625.1 of Desulfovirgula sp. Taxonomy (GTDB): domain Bacteria; phylum Bacillota; class Desulfotomaculia; order Desulfotomaculales; family Desulfocucumaceae; genus JAILZP01. The sequence goes on from DYET01000099.1 coordinate 18,065, forward strand.
TCGTCGCGCTTCACCACCACCGGAATTGCAACCGAGAGTTCCCCGCAGGAAATTTTTATTTCGCCTGCCGCCGGGGTTCCCGCAGCCATGAATACTCCGTCTTCCAACCGCCCCAGCAGGGGGTCCGCGGCCGCGGTGTAGTTCCTGGGAGAGAGGGTGTAGACGGTATCGTCCCGGCCTACGGCATTAACGGTCAAATTTACTTTTCCTCCGGGACTGACGGAAATAGACCGCGGTTCTACGGTTATCTTCTTTAGATCCCGGGGGCCCAGAACCTTGATGCTCACTGCCGCCCTCAAGCCGCCCGACTCTGCTTCGATTACCGCTTCACCGCCGCCCCCGGCGGTGAAAACATTCCCGGCCAGGGTCCCCGGCCCGGAAACCAGTGTCCACCGGACCCTTTCCGGGGTAACGGGCAAGGGGTTGTAATGGGAATCGTAACCCTTAAGCGTGAAGGACACAACATCACCCGGAAAAACCGCCTTGGGACCTTTAAGGACCAGTCCGGCCAGGCTGCCCCGGGGGGCGCTGGAAAAAAAACCGACGGCCGTCGGTACCGCCCTCTGCGTATCCTTCAGGGGCCTGTTGACCAGGACCGCCTTTTCCTCACCCAGGGGCCTTGCCGCCAGGGTGGTTGATCCTCCTCCGTCAAGGTTCAACGCCCGGTCCGCCTTCAGGCTCACCAGGTATTCCGCCAGTTCATCCAGGGTAAACCCCCTGCTGGCGGGACCCTTTTCAACCACCACCAGCAGCATGGTCTTTCTGTCATGGGAGTACGCTAAGGCCGTTCTGGCGTTGGGTTCATTGATGGTGCCGGAGAATCCTCCCAGGGCCCTTCCATGGTCGACCAGCAGCGACCAACCCCCTGTGCCTGCCCAAATTTTGTCACCCTCCGGCTCAACCCTGTACTCCACGGTTATCTTTTCCCCGACCCGGATGTTCGATTTTATGAACTCAGCGGCCCTTCCCCTGCCGGCAAGCACGAAGCCGTTTTCCGGAATGGACTTTCCGGGCTGGTTGACCAGTATTTCGGCAACTACGCCGTTGTTCACGAAAACCTCGGTCACACTGTCTTTGTCATCGGTCCTCCCCCTGCTGGACCGCCCCCAGAACCGGTCGTACAGCAGCAGGGCATCTTCATGGGAGTTTTTCCCACCGGACTCGATGTAAGAAGGTTTATTCAGGCCTGACAGGGGAAACTGGGCCCCATTGCGGGCCGTCACCTTTCCGCTGAAATTGAAGATATCTATCAAGGGGACACCGGAGCTGGTGACGGCCCAGCCGAACATGTCGTTCCTGAGAGGCGGGCTGGTCACCAACCGCCCGTCCTTGAATGTCATACCGATGGGCCTTCCGCTTTCCTCCATCTGGAAAAAATCGGCGTTGACCGCGGCGACGGCCCCGGCACTTACCGCCATGTCCGTGACACTGGCGTTCTTGTCGAGGGTTCCCGCGGCCCCCACCAGGGTGTTTACCTTCAGGTAAGGGTTGGCCAGGTCGACCCTGAGCACGTATACCAGAACTTTCCCGCCGCCGGCGGTCACCTCCACTTTTTGCAGCACAAGCCCCTCGGCCACGGGCCTGATCTCCAGTACCCGCTCACACTGAATCGCGGCCGGGGCGTAACCCGGAAACCAGAAGCATAAGGCAAAGGCTAATGCCGCCAGCACCGCCTGTTTTCCGAACTGAAAATACTTTAACATCTGTCCCTCCTTGAAGCCTGAATTTTTCATTTCCAACCTTTAATACGCCTAATACGCCGGCACCTTAAAATAAACGGGCCCCTATAAAGGTTAGACGGCGAAAAAAAGGCAACGTTTCAAACGTCGCCTTCAAAATCCGATATTTTTTTAAATCAACGTTATTTCATTCACTCAAGGGATGTTATGGAAATCCCCCGGGTGTGCAGGGTATGGGCCCACTCGGACTGGTTGCCGTGCTTGATCAATCCTACCAGGGTTACCGGAAACCAGGTCAAACCGTATATCGGGTAGGTTATGTAATAGTAATACGCCTTCCGGGGCGCGCCTTCCAGGAAGAGCCCCAGCATCGGGTAGCTGTAACCCAAAATCCCGAAAAGAACCCAGAACCAGCCCGGCATCATGGAAGTGATTGGCGAGGCGTAAATGGGTTCGGGGAAGAAGGCCGCCACTATGGTAATAAGCATATTAAACAGCATGGTCATGATCAGGAATGGCTGAAAGAGGTAGATGGCCCCGTCTATGGGATACCATTTCCTCTCCGCGATTCCCTTTTTCAGCAGGGGGATCATGTAGCGCAGGGCGACGTCCCAGTGGCCCTGCAGCCAGCGGGTGCGCTGCCTCCAAGTCTGCGAGAAATAAACCGGCTTTTCATCGTACACCTTGCAGTCGTGGGCCCAGGCTGTTTTAATCCCGTTGAGCAGGAGCTTCATGGTGAACTCCAGGTCTTCGGTCAGGCAGGTTGCCCCCCAACCGTATTTTTTCAGCAACTCGTAATCCAGGCAAAGGCCTGTTCCTCCGAGGGCGTTTGACAGACCCAGGTTATAACGGGCAAGCTGCCACATCCGGTTCATCGACCAGTAGGCGGTGGCGTAGCAGGCGGTGACCCAGGAGTCGTTGGGGTTCTTCGTGTCCAGGTAACCCTGGATGGAACGGTAGCCCTGCTTCAACTTGGCGTTCATTTCCAGAAGGAAGTTGGAAGAGACGACGTTGTCTGCGTCGAAAACACAGACGGCATCGTATTGCTTCTCTTCCATTTTATATAATTCGTTAAACATCCATTCTAGAGCAAAACCCTTGCCCCGCCTTTTCGAATAGCGCTCGAAAACATTTACCCCTTCCTGGCGGGCCACCTCGGCGGTGTTGTCCGTGCAGTTGTCGGCGATTATGTAAATATCGAAAAGATCCTTCGGGTATTTGAGCTTTTTGAGACTCTCAATGTGATACCGGATGACTGCTTCTTCGTTGTGCGCTGCGGTTATGAGGGCAAATCGCTTGGTCGGGGTATAATCCTTTTCCTCTTGGTGCTTTTTCCAACCGAAAATCGATACAAAATAGTAGTACATTAAGACAAACAGGATTACCGCTTCGGATACTGTGACGAGAGCCGTGAGCGCGTAGAAAAACAAGCCGTCCAAAGCATAACCCCTTTCTCCGCATGTTTTTTTTCTGATATAGTTTGTCCTCTTTTTAGAAGCTTATTCCATTCGGCGGCACCGTTAATTCTATAAGCAACGTCAATCTCCCCTCATTTGACATCCCCTCTATTTTTTTTTCTTTTTTCACTGTGGAACCGACAACTTCAATCCAAGTCTTGGGTTTTAAGGTAACATTTGAATACAAGTTTTATATTACCACTTACTCTTCGTACAGTCCAGAACTTTTTACCGGCTTTTTGACTTTGTTCACGTTTCCGGCCTGTGATTAATCAACGAACTGAACCCCGCGCTCCCGCTGGCGCTACCTGGCCGCCGTCGCGGCCTCCGGGCTGTATCTCTTCAGCAGCAAGGATGTTACTATTTCCCTGTCGTTGAAGGGGATCTGCCGGTCGAAAAAAAGCTGCACCGTTTCGTGACCCTTGCCGGCGATAAATACCATATCCCCCTCCCCGGCCAGCTCCAGGGCGGTTTTGATGGCCTCGTAGCGGTCGGTGATGATGAAATAGTCCCGGTTGATTTTTTTGTTGTGGCGCGTAAAGCCTATTTCAATTTCCCCGGCGACTTTTTCCGGGCTTTCGCCGTACATGTTGTCGGTGGTTATTATGCCGATATCGGCATGCCTGGCCGCAACCTCCCCCATCACAGCGCGCTTGGTGCTGTCCTTGCCGCCCTCGCAGCCGAAAACCACGATTTTTCTGGAATTCGGTTTCCTTTCGCAGAAAGTGATCAACTTTTCCAGGCCGTCGGGATTGTGAGCGAAGTCAACCACCACGGTAAAGGGCTGGCCGCAGTCGATCCTCTCAAACCTGCCGGGGACTCCGGCCAGGTTCCTGAGCCCCTTTTTGACCAGTTCCATGTCTATCTGCCGGTCATAGGCATAAGAAACGGCGGCCAGGGCGTTGTACACGTTGGCCTTTCCGGGCATATTCAGGTCGATTCTGGCAAAATAGCTGTTTTTTATATCCAGGTCAAAGGAGCACCTGTGGGTGTCCAGGGTTACGTTATAGGCCCTGACGTCGGCCGGCCCGTCGATTCCGTACATGATTACCGGTATGGATATTTTCTCGGCGAAAGACGGGCCGTAGGGGTCGTCGGCGTTGATTACCGCCACTTTTTTTCTTAGCTTGGTCCCCCCGGCGTCAACCATTTTAAAAAGCTTGAATTTAGAGTGCAGGTAGCTCTCAAAATCCTTGTGAAAATCAAAGTGATCATGGGTGATGTTGGACAGTATGGCGGCATCGAACTCGCACCCGTCCACGCGGTTCAGGTCGAGAGCATGGGAGGACACCTCCATGACCACGGCCTGCACCCCCGCGTCCACCATCTCCCGGCACAGCCTCTGCAGCTTAATTGAATCGGGGGTTGTCCTTTCCGACTGGAATACTTGTCCCATGTACCTGTAGTTGATGGTCCCGATGACGCCGGTGTTCACCCCGGCGGCCTGCAATATTGACTCGATCATGAAGGTTATGGTGGTCTTGCCGTTGGTACCGGTTACGCCGACCATCTCCAACTGAGAAGTGGGGTTGCCGTAAAAAAAGCTTCCCGCCTTGGCCTGGGCGGCCCGGGCGTCGCCCACGAAGAGCTTAGGGCACCGGCAGGGAACATCCCTTTCCAGCACCAGCGCCACCGCTCCCCTTTCCACCGCTTCCTGGGCGTATTTATGACCGTCGGTTTTAAGTCCGGGGACACAGATAAAAAGCGATCCTTTTCCGACCTCTTTGGAGTTGTTGGTAATGTGGGTTATTTCAACCGACAGGTCGCCTTCCGGCCTGGCGCCGATGGCTTTGCCAATTTCAGACAAAAACATGGTCCTACTGCTCCTCCGCTTTTTAGTTCCCCGAACTGACACAAAAGACCGTGTTCCGCTATCCCCTGCTCCGTGCAGAAGAATCTCTTTATTATTCAACATTATTTGAAGGATTCCTTCTAACCCAATTATGGACTAATTTTTTGAACGATAACCCAAAAAGTCATTGTGAAATCTAGTTTATCATGATAGCATTAAAATATATCTATATGCAGCGTGCAGATAGGAAACGACGGAATGTCGAACCTCATCTACAACATCGTGGCCATACCGGGGGGACTTTACAGGTACATCAAAGAAGGCAGGATGGCCTGGCCCCTGACCTGGGTGGTGGTGACCGGAACCCTGCCCGGTGTTTTTTTCGGCTCGTGGGTGAGAATAAAATACCTGCCCGACCCCACCACCTTCAAGTTGTTTGTCGGCCTGCTTAAAATTAAAATGCGTAAATCGATTTACTGCGAGGTGTTCCCATGAACGGGGAAATGGAAGGCAGGGCCGCCGGCGAACCTCCGGTCATGCCGCTGGAGAAGCTCACCCAGCCGGCGATTTTGTTGCTTCTGGCCCAAAACAAAGCCCACGGCTACGAACTGATTCAAAAGCTCAACCAGATGGAATTTACCGACGGCGACCTGGACACGGCCACGGTATATAGAATCCTGAGGCGCATGGAGCAGGAGGGCCTGCTGGCTTCCAACTGGGAGCACGGCGAATTTGGCCCGGCCCGGAGGCAGTACCGGCTGACCGGGGAAGGCCTGAATTCCCTCGATGAATGGGCCAGGACGCTGCAAGCCCGCCTCCGGCAAATCGAAACCTTCCTGACCTTATACCGGCACATAAAAAAGGGGCCGCTGCAGAACGGCCAAGGGTAGATTATTGGGGGTGCCTTTATGGCGGACAATCGCAAGACTCTGAAAATACTGCACGCCGGTGCGCTGAGAAAACCGATCAAGGATTGCGTGCACCAATTCTGGAAAGATTGCCCCGATGTGGAAGTCACCCTGGACTACGCCGGGTCCAGGGCATGCGCCCACGCGGTGCTGGAGGGACGGGAAGTGGACGTCATCGCCCTGGCCGACCCGCACGTTTTCGAAGACCTGCTGGTGCCCGGTCATGTAGATGTATTCTTTGTCTTCGCCACCGACCAGATGGTCCTGGGCTATGATGAATTCTCCCAGTACAACAGTGAAATAACCAGGCACAACTGGCCGGACATCCTGTTGAGGGAAGGGGTCTTGTTCGGCAGGTCCGACCACAACCTCGACCCCTGCGGATACAGGACCCTGATGGTCTGGCAGCTGGCCGAAAAATACTACAACCGGCCCGGTCTTTTCAATCTCCTGAACGGGAGGTGCGGGCCCGACCTAATCCACCCGAAGTCGATCGACCTCGCCGGGTCCCTCCTCGAAGGAAGGGTTGACTACGTGTTTATATACTCCTCGGTAGCCGAGCAGTTAAACTTCCGCTACGTCAGGCTTCCGGACCAGATAAACCTGTCCAATCCGGCCTACGCCGACGAATACGCCAAGGTGTCAGTGACGGTCACCGGCAAGGGGGGCGGGGTTTCCCTGGTCAGAGGGGCGCCGGTGGAGTTTGCTGTGGCCGTACCCAAAAACAGCGCCAACAAGGAACTGGCCAACCTTTTCGTAAAGACACTGACCAGCCGGGAAGGAGAAAAAATACTGGAAAGCTGCGGGCTTGTACCCTGTTAAGAGCTGCCTCGCCCCGGAGGCCGGGAGGTGGAGGTGCAGGATGTGGAAAAAGATTATAGACTTCCTGCTGATGCCGGACCTGGACTGGCTGCAGGTGGAAATCACCACCTTCTGCAACGCGGCCTGCCTTTACTGTCCCCGCACGGTGTACGGCAGCCGGTGGCAGAACAGGCACATCGACCCGGCCGTGTTCGAAAAGATCGGGCCGGCGCTAAAAAGAACCGGCCTGGCCCACCTCCAGGGGTGGGGTGAACCGCTCCTGCACCCGGATTTTTTCCGGCTGGTGGGGCTGGCCAAAAAGTCTGGCTGCCTGGTGGGCACCACCACCAACGGCATTCTGATGGACGACGAAAAGGCCAGGCAGATTGCGGCCTCGGGCCTGGACCTGATTTCGTTTTCCCTGGCCGGAACCGGCCCGCGCAACGACGCCGCCCGCCGCGGCACCAGCCTGGCCGGTGTGCTGCGAGCCATCGAGTCGGTGGCCGGGGCCAGGGAAAGGTCCGGCACCGGCAGGCCGGCCGTCCACGTCAGCTACCTCCTTTTAAAGTCCGGCCTTGACGACCTGGCGCGCCTGCCGGAACTGCTGGCCGGGTCGGGAGCCACCGAGGCCGTCGTCAGCACCCTTGACTTCGTCCCGGATGAAAGCCTTGCGGCGGAAGCCTTTCCGCCCTCGGACAAAAGAGGCCTGGCCGCCGCCAGGTCCCTGATCAGGGAGGTCACCAGGGAAGGTGAAAAACGGGGCCTTGTAATTCACCACCGGCTTCCCGGGGACAGGATACTGGGCCGCCCATGCGCCGAGAACCCGCTCCGGGCTGCCTTCATCTCAGCCGGCGGGCTGGTCTCGGCCTGCGTTTTCGGCTGCCTGCCGGCGAAAGACCGGCAAATCGAAGGGGAACCCGGCAGCCCCGCCGGCAGGGGCACAACATTCGGCAACCTGGGGGATTTGAGTTTTTCGGCCGTCTGGCGGCGCAGGGACTACCGTTCCTTCCGCCGGAAACTGGAGGCCGGCCGGCCGGATCAGCCGTGCCGCACCTGCCCGAAGCTTTCCGGCCGGACGTGGACCAGATTTCCCTTTTATTGAAAGCGGGCTGCCCCGCGCCGGGCGAAGAAAAGGCCGGCATGGAAAAAACTTGCCCGATGCCGGCTGGAGGATAAAACCTGCAGTAGGCTTTAGAATAATCCCGAAGGGAGGAATTAAGGACCGGCAGCCCCCCGGGTCTAAGCCTGCTCTCAAATTTATGAAGGGACCGGCCTGTTCCTCCGGTAGAGTATCCTCAAGCCCTGCAGGGTCAGGCAGGGGTTAATCTCCCTGATCTGAACCGAATCCCGGGCCAGGATGGAGGAAAAACCGCCGGTGGCCACCACGAAGGAGTCCCGGCCCACTTCCCCCTTGAACCTCTCGATCAGCCCGTCGACCATGCCCACGTAGCCGTAATATATTCCCGACTGCAGGCTGGCCACGGTGTTTGTTCCAATAACCCGGGGAGGCCGGGCCAGCTCTACCCGGGGGAGCTTGGAGGCGGAACTGAACAGGGCTTCCATGGAAATGCCGATGCCGGGCAGGATTGCCCCGCCTAGAAAATCCCCGGCAGCCGACACGGCGCAGCAGGTGGTGGCCGTTCCCAGGTCCAGGACAATTACCGGCCCCCCGTAGAGGTGGTATGCGGCAGCAGCGTTGACTAAGCGGTCGGCCCCGATCTGGGAGGGTTGGTCAACCTTCAAATCCAGTCCCAGGTCGGAATTACAGTTCACGATGAAGGGGTCCTGCCTGAAGCAGCCGAGGCAGACCTCCCGCAGCGTCGGGTTGACGGGCGGGACGACAGAGGAGATGGCTACCCCCTTCACCTGCCGCCAGTCCGGGATCAGTTCCCGGAAAAGCATGCCGTACTCCGAGGCCGTCTTCGGCGGATCGGTGGCTACCCGCAAGACCCTGTCCAGGTTTTCCCCCTTGAACATCCCCAGCACCATGTTGGTGTTCCCGACGTCAATCACCAGCAGCAAACAGCTTTCCCTCCCAGGCTTAAAAAACGGGATCGGATCCGGCTCCCCCAACGGACAACCCTTATACTATAGTTTCGCCGGATACTCCCTTATTATCTGTATCTCCCCGATTTCCACGTCCTCAACATTCCGGGCAGCCGGTTCAAGGGCCGCCCGGGCTCCACGGTACCACATCCCCTAGGCCGGCATGAAGACCCTCGGCAGCAGGGTGGTCAGGGGCGGGAAGAGGGTAATCAGCAGGAGCACTGCCAGGCCGATGATGAAAGGCATCCAAACCGCCCGACTCAGCCGCTCCATGGAGATGCCCGAAATTCCGCAGGCTGAAAACAGGACCGCGCCCACGGGAGGAGTGACCAGCCCCAGGATCAGGTTGAAGACCACCACTGCGCCCAGGTGCACGGGGTCGATGCCCATCTGGACAGCCAGGGGGGCGAGAACCGGCGTTACAATGGTCAGGGCCGGAGCGGTTTCCAGGGGAATCCCGATCAGAATCAGGGCGGCGTTCACCAGCAATAAAATCACCAGGGGCGTCTGTCCCACGGCGGTTAACGCCTCCAGCAGCCTTTGGGGAACCTGCTCCACCGCCACCACCCAGGCAAAGGGCTCCGAAAGGCCCAGCAGAAGCATGACCATGGCCGTTTCCAGGCCGGCACGAAGCAAAACCGCCGGCAGGCGGGACAGCCTGATCCCCCGGTAGACCAGGCTCCCCACCAGAAAAGCGTAAATCACTGCTATCCCGGCCGCCTCGGTGGGGGTGAAAACCCCTCCCAGTATGCCGCCCAGAATTATAACGGGCATAAGCAGGGCCGGCACAGCCCGCCATGTGCCCACCGCCAGATCCCGCCAGCCCTGGGGGCTCTCCAGCGGGTATTTGCGCCGGCGGGCCAGGAAGTACATATAAATCATCAGTCCCATGCCCAGCATGAGCCCGGGCACAACCCCGGCCAGGAACAGGGCGCCTATGGAAACGTTGGCGATTACCCCGTAGATTATAAAGGGGATGCTGGGGGGAATAACCGGGCCCATGCATGAGGCTGTGGCGGTAACCGCAGCCGACACGTCCTCATCGTACCCGGCCTCTTTCATGGCCGGGATCATGACTGCGCCGACGGCCACCACAGTGGCCACCGCCGATCCTGAAATGGCGGCAAAAACGGCGCAGGCCAGGATGGTGGCCAGACCCAGGCCGCCGCTGATGCGCCCGAACAGCAGCCGGGCAAAGCTGACCAGGTCCTTGGTAATCCCGCTCTCGTTCATCAACGCTCCCGCCAGCATGAAAAGGGGTATGGCCAGGAGCGGGAAGGAAGCCATCCCGGCAAAGGTGGTCTGCACCAGGAGAGTCAGCGAAAGGCCTCCCTTCAAAAACAGGTAGGCCAGGGCGGTTCCCCCCAGGGCAATGGCGATGGGAATCCCCAGCACCAGCAAAACAATAAAAGCCAGTACAAAAACAGTCAGCATGGGTCCTCCCCTACTCCCCGCGGGGCGGTGTTTTCTCTCCGGTGAACAGGACGGCCATGGCCTGCTCAAGGGTAACCAGCCACATTAAAAAGGCTCCCACTGGTATGGCCAGGTAGGGAATGGCCATGGATATCTGCATGGCCGAAGAGGTCTGTTTCTGGTTGAAAAGGGTCTGATCGGCGCCGTATACGAGAATTACCGAAAGAATAAAGAGGGTCACCAGGTGGGCAAGGAACCGTACCAGCCGGCCCAACCCCCCGGGCAGGCGATCGACAAAAAAGGTCATCCCGATCTGGTAGCCCCGGGGCAACCCCACCGCCGCCCCCAGCATGGAAATCCAGACCAGGGTAAAGACTGTCAGCTCCCCGGACCAGTACGGGCCGCTGCCGAGAAAATAACGGCCAAACACCTCGTAGGGAATGACTATGCTGATTAAAGCCATTCCGGCCACTACGCCCCAGCCGGCCGCCCGGAGGAAGATTTTGTTGACCCTGCTTAAAACATTCAAAATCAGCAGCAAAACGACCGTTCCCTTCCGTCCTCCGGCCGGCAAGCTATCAGACCCCGGGCATTGTTTTCTGTTCTAAACCGCAAAAACCCCGCAAAGGGGCTGAGCCCGGGGCCGGCGCCGGGGCATTATCCCGCCTGGCGGCAGTTCCGGCGCCGGGCCCGTCACCCGGGATGCCAATTGCCGGCCAAAAATTTTACTTGGCCTTCAGAATGGCGTCTATTTTATCCTTACCGAACTGCTTGGAGAATTCGTCGAAGGCGGGCTGCATCGCCTTTTGCCAGGCAGCCTTGTCTATATCCTTGGCAATGACCATGCCCTTTTGCTCAAGTTCGGCCAGCATCTTCTGCTCGTTGTCGCGCCCCAGCTTGCGCTGCCACGGCGCCACTTCCAGGGCGGTCTTCATAAACAGGTCCTGGTCCTCCTTGGACAGGGCCTGCCACTTCTTAAGGCTCATGATAATCGGGGCCGGGGAATAAACGTGCTGGGTCATGCTGAGGTGCTTCTGGACCTCGTACAGCTTGCTGGTGGTGATTACCGCCAGGGGGTTCTCCTGCCCGTCGACCACCTTTTGCTGCAGGGCGCCGTAAACCTCGGCCCAGGCCATGGGGGTGGGAATCACGCCCACCGCTTTCCAGGCAGTGATGTGCACCTTGTTTTCCATGGTGCGGATTTTCAGGCCCTTGGCGTCATCAGGGGTCTTCACCGGCTTTTTGGAGTTGGTCAGGTTCCGGAATCCGTTCTCCCAGAAGGCCAGGCCCTTCAGGTTGGCCTTTTCCAGGTCGTCCAGCAGCTGCCTGCCGACGGGGCCGTCCAGAACCTTGTCGACGTGGTCGTAATCACGGAACAGGAAAGGAATGTCAACGATCAGCATGGACGGGCTGAAACCCCCGACGGGACCGGTGGATCCCACGTAGAGGTCAACGGTTCCCTGCTGCAGGGCCTCCAGAAGCTCGCGTTCACCCTTGCCCAGCTGGCCGTCGGGATAAACGGCAATCTCGATCCGGCCCTTGGTTCTCTCTTTGATTAAGTCGGCAAAGCGCTGCGCTCCCTGGGTATAGGTGTGGTTGGACGGTGTCATGGTGGCTATCTTAAGCTGCAGTTTATCTTCCTTCTTTCCCGTAGGGGCCTGTTCCTTCTTGCCGCCGCAGCCGGCCGCAACCAGGATCAGCATGGTTCCGATGACGGTAAAAATAGCTAAACGCCAGCGCATTTTTTCTTCTTCCTCCTCCGTTCATTCTTGCGGGTATGCCAAGCCCGTTCACTTTCCGGGGACCTCCCGCTCCGCCGGGGCGGGCTGGCATCCCGTCCCGGGCTCCCGCGCAGCTCTTCAGCCGGCTACCACCACCTTTTCAGAAAAATTTTTTCTTTCCCTGCAAGCATCAAAAAGCTCTTCCGGAACAGGGGGCGGCCAATTGCTAGCCCCCAGGCGGTTCACCACCTGGCTCCCCATTTTGAAGAGTTTGAGAGTTGAAAATTTTCCGCCCCTGCCGTTATATAAACCGCCCTGAAAACAGCTCATTTATAAATCCGGTCAACTATCTTTGAGATACAAGGTTATTTTTTCGACAGTGCACCTTGATTTCCTCCCGGCGGCGAATTTTTTAACCAGCGTCAGTCCCCGGCCCCTCGCAGGACTTCCCCAGCCGTCCAATCCCCAGGTAAACCCCCGCTAAAACCATCAGGCCGCCCACCAGGTGGTAAGGGTGCAACTCCTCCCCGAGAAACAAACAGGCCAGGACCGACGCGTACACCGGGATCAAATTGTAAAAGGCCGCCGCCCTGGCCGGCCCTATCTCGGACACGCCTTTGTTCCAGCCCAGGAAGGCCAGGACCGAGGCGAAAACACCCAGATAGACCAGCCACAGGATGTGGCCGGGGCTGAAGGGGGGTGCAACCCCACCCCACTCGCAGAACGCAACCGGAAGAAGAAAAAGGACCCCGGCCAGGTTGGCGTAGGCGGTGGTCTCCAGGGGCGTAAGCCTGGCCATCACCTTTTTTCCCTGGACCGTGTAAAAGGCCCAGACCAGGGTGTCAAGGAACACGATCACGTCCCCGGGATTGAAACTGAGGGAAAGAAGGACCTCCCTGGAGCCCCGGGTGGCAATCACGGCCACGCCCAGAAAAGACATCAGAAGCCCGGCGAACTGGCGCAGGGCCAGCCTCTCCCCCAGCCAGAGGGCGGACAGAACCGCCACCGAGACGGGGCTGAAGGCGTTGACGATGGTGCTGTTGACCGCCGTTGTGTATTTTAAGCCGATATAAAGCAGGGTATTGAAGGTGAACACCCCGCTCAGCCCCAGCAGGGCGAGGGGAAGGACCAGGCCCGGTTCGGGCCGGCGCAGCAGGCCCCAGGCCCGGGTGATGACCAGCAGGATGACCAGGGAAACGACGAACCTGCCAGCGGTGATGGTAAAGGGCGGCAGGTCCCGGATCAGGACCTTGCCGATAATGAAGTTGGAACTCCAGATGAGCGGCACCAGGAGCATGATCAGGTAGACGGGGCTGACTTTCTTCATCTGCACAGTTCCTTTTCGCCTGTTGGCGGGCGGCCCCGGTAAAACAAAAGGCCTCCCGGCTATTTCATTATATATCGGAAGGCCTGAACAGCAACAGGTTTTTTCGTCCGGAACGGAACTAACCCCCGTACATCCTGAGGATGGCCTCGGCCGCGGTCAGGCTCAGGATGTCGTTGGACCCGTCCTCGATGAGCGCCGCCCGGGCGTCCCGGAACAGCTTCTCCACGTAGTATTCCCTGCTCACCCCGTACCCGCCGAAAATCTGAACCGCCTCGTGGGCCACCTCGAAGGCGGCCTGGGTGCAGTAGACCTTGGAGGCGATGGAGTACTCCGTCCTGGGCGGGGACACGCTCATGTTGTAGATATAGGCCTTCCGGGAAATGGCCCGGCAGGTTTCCACCTTCATGAACATGTCGAAGAGCTTTTTCTGCACCAGCTGGTGTTCACAGAGGGGTTTGCCGCCCTGGACCCGCTCCTTGGAGTATCTCAGGGCCTCCTCGAAGGCCGCCCGGGCCACTCCGGTGAAGAAGGCCCCCATGGTGGCGTTGGCCGTGGCCAGGGTCATGTCCAGCATGGCCTCGTAGGTGTCCGGATCGGCCACCAGGCACCAGCCGGGAACGCGCACGTTGTCAAAGAATATCTCGCCCTGGGGCAGCTCCCGCTGGCCCATCTTGTTGAGGGGCTTGCCCCTGGAAACCCCGGGCAGGTCCAGCGGCACGACGGCGATGCCCCCGCCGGCCATGCCCATGGACTGGTCGATATTCAAAAAGAGCAGGGCGTGAGTGGCGTTGGGTCCGTTGGAAACCCAGGAGGACTTCTGCCCGTTGATCACCCAGCCGTCCCCGTCCCGGCGGGCCTTAACGTTGCCGGTGATCCTGGGATCGTGGAAGTACGGCGTGCCTACCATCAGGGTGTCCGACCCGTGGTCGGGCTCGGTGATGGCCCAGCAGCCGATGAAGCTGCAGTCGGTGCTGCTGACAAAGGGCTCCACTATGTTCTTCACCAGTTCATCCGTGCCAATGAGGGCGGCGAAGAAGGCCGGGAAGCTGTCAACCCCCAGGGAAACCGCGAGCCCCACGCTGCCCCAGGCGATCTCCTCCCAGAAGATGTGCAGCTCCAGGGGGGAAAGGCCCATGCCGCCGAAATGATCGGGAATAAAGGCGGTATGGTAGCCCAGTTCCTTCATCTGCCTCATCACGTCCCAGTAGACGGACTCCCTCTTCAGCACCTCCTCGGGGCCGGCCAGGGCGTCAAGCTGCATGGCGGCCGGCCTTAAGACCTCCTTGGCGAACTTGTGCACCGACTTCTTGAGCGCTATCTGCTCGTCGGTCAAATCCATGTCCAGTTCAAGGTATTCCATGCGCTAAAACTCCTTTACTGGAAATTCTCGAATCTGTAGACGTTGGGGGCGCCGGGGCTGAACTGCTCCCGCAGCACCCGGTCCAGGTTCTTTTCGGAGACTGTTTTGGGAATATCGTCAACCACCTGGATGTAGGAAGGCACCGAGTTCTTCTCCAGCCCCTTGACGCAGGCGTCGAACAGCGACTTGGGGTCGACGGACCGCCCGGCAAAGGGCACCACCGCCGCCACCAGGTCGCTTTCCCCGGGGGCGCCGCTGGCTGCCGGAATGCCGTAAACGCAGACCTCGGACACGTCCGGGTGCTCGGCGATTACCTTTTCCACATAGTCCGGCAGGATGAAGTCTCCCTGCCTCCTCAGGCCCCCGCCCTTGCGGAAATCAAAGAAGAACCAGCCGTCGGCGTCCCGGTGGCACATGTCCCCGGTGCGCAGCCAGCCGCCCCGGGTCTTCTCACTGGACGCCCGGGGGTTGCCGTGGTACTCCACCCTGGTTTCCCCCTGGACCATGCGGCAGATCAGCTCGCCTATCTCTCCCGGATCGCACTCGGTGTCGTCCTCCCGTACCACCTTCATCTCCATCAGGCCGGGCAGGGGCCTGCCGAAGGACCCGATAGGGCCCTGGCCCGGGGGCTTGTGGGCGAAGCCTCCCTCCACGGCGCCGTACCACTCGTGGATTTGAACGTTGAAGCGCTTTTCAAAGGCCTCCCAGATGGAAACGGGGGTGCCGGCGCTCAGCACCAGGCGCACCGGGTTGTCCCCGTCGTTCTCCCGGGCCGGCTCACTGTAAATGCCCATCATCATGCCGCCCAGCAG
>DYET01000100.1 GCA_020725625.1 Desulfovirgula sp.
CTGGCAGTCATAGCTTCAGCCTTAGACCCATGGCTTTGCGCCCCCGCCTTTCGGTCGGGTTAGCCTTTTCGTTTTTTTTACTACATTTTACCACGTTTTTCTGGCGAAATGTGGAAAAAGATGTCGTTACCAAAAAATTTTTCTGTCGTTTATAGTAGATCCCTATCCCTTTACGGTCAGCGCTCCCACCGGGCAGGCCAAGGTGCAGGCGGTGCAGCCGTTGCAGCCGCTCTCGCCCAGGGGGGCGTCCATAAAGGTGGTTACCACCCGGTCGAAGCCGCGGCGGGCAAAGCCCAGGGTTCCGGACCCGGAATGCCTGCAGGTCCATACACAGCGCCCGCAAAGCACGCACTTGTTGGGGTCGTAAAGTATATTTCCGGCCGTATCGTCCACCGGCAGGTTCCGGTCAAGCCTTTCCAGCCTGGCCGGCTTCAACTTGAGGCCTCTTTCCCTGGCAATTTTCTGAAGGGTGCAGTTGCGGTTTTTGGGGCAGACCCTGCATTCGGTCCGGTGGTTGGACATGATCATCTCGAACCCGGTTCTGACCAGCCGGTCGACCCTTTCGCTGCGGGTGCTGATCACCATTCCCTCGGCGGCTCCCTCGGTGCAGGCGGTCACCGGGCCGGGATAGCCTTCAATCTCCACGAAGCACAGCCGGCATGAGGCGAAGGGGTAGTGATTCTCCCGGATGGAGCAGAGATGCGGGATGTAAATGCCGTTGTCCAGGGCGGCCCACAGTATTTTCTGGCCGGCGGCGGCTTCAACCACCTTTCCGTCAATGGTTATTTTAACTTTTTTGCTCATCGTTCTCCTTCTCTTTCCCGGCCGCCTGATCAGGCGGCGAAACTTTTATCACTGCCCTGTACTGGGGCGGGCAGGCCACCAGGCAGCTGTTGCACTTGACGCACTTCTCCTGGTTGATTACCTTAATCCGGTCCTCGTTGCTGTATATGGCCTCCACCGGGCAGCTGCCCACGCAGGCGTCGCAGGACCGCTCGCACTTGTGGGGCAGGATGTAGTAGGCGATCAGGTCCTTGCACATCAGGGCCGGGCACCGCTTCTCGCGAATGTGGGCCTCGTATTCCGCCCGGAAGTATTTCAGCGTGCTCAGCACCGGATTGGGCGCCGTTTTGCCCAGGCTGCAGAGGGACCCGGCCCGGATGTCCTCGGCCAGTTCCAGGAGCAGGTCCATGTCCTCCGGCCTGCCTTCCCCTTTGGTGATGCGCTCCAGTATGCCCAGCATGTGCTTGGTGCCCAGCCGGCAGAAAGTGCACTTGCCGCAGGACTCCTTCTGTGTAAAGTCCAGGAAAAAGCGGGCCATCTCCACCATGCAGTCGTTTTCGTCAAGCACCACTATGCCGCCGGACCCCATCATGGCACCGGCCCTGGTCAGGGAATCAAAGTCTATCGGGGTGTCCGGGGTTTCCCCGGGCAGGCAGCCCCCGGAAGGACCGCCGATCTGAACGGCCTTAAAACTGCTGTTTCCAGCTATGCCGCTGCCCACGTCGTAGATGATCTGCCTCAGAGTGGTGCCCATGGGCACCTCGGCCAGGCCGGTGTTGACCAGCTTGCCGGCCAGGGCGAAGATGGCGGTGCCCGGGCTCCCCGGGGTGCCGGTGCCCTTGAACCACTCTGCTCCGTTCCTGATTATATACGGCACGTAGGAAAGGGTCTTGACGTTGTTGATGACCGTGGGCTTGCCGAAGAGGCCGGCCTCGGAGGGGAAGGGGGGACGGTGCCTTGGCAGTCCGGGCTTTCCCTCCATGGATGCGATGAGGGCTGTTTCCTCCCCGCATACGAAGGCCCCGGACCCCTGGAAGACCTCTACATCGAGGCTGAACCCGGTGCCCAGCACCGACTTGCCCAGTATGCCGTATTTTTCAGCCTGCTTCAGGGCTTTCCGGATCCTCTCCACCGCCAGGGGGTACTCGGCCCGGATGTAGAAATAGCCCTTGCCTGCCCCCACGGCATAGGCCGCAATGGTCAGGCCCTCCACCACCAGGTGGGGGTTGGACTCCAGTATGGTGCGGTCCATGAAGGCCCCGGGGTCGCCCTCATCGCCGTTGCAGATGACGTACCTGTTTTTTTCGGCGGCGCCGCCGCACAGCTCCCACTTGCTGCCGGTGGGGAACCCGGCCCCGCCCCGGCCCCGCAGGCCGGAGGATTTCACCTCTTTAATCACCTCGGCGGGATCCAGGGCCAGGGCAGCCGCCAGCCCGCTGTAGCCGCCCACGGCCAGGTAGTGTTCGATATTTTCCGGGTCGATGAGGCCGCAGTGTTCCATGACGATTTTCTTCTCCACCAGGCCTCTTGGAAAGTCCTGGAAGGTAGGGATAAAATCGTTGACCCCGTCCGCCGCCAGGGCGAATTCCACACAGGGGTCCCCGTCCACCAGAAAATCCCGGACCAGGCGGGAGGCCAGCCCTTCATTCAGGTAGCCGTAGCATATGCCGGGAAATCCCGGCTTATAAATAAAAGCCAGGGGCTCGGCGTAACAGTGACCGATGCAGCCCGCCTCGATGACGGTGGCGTCCACCTGAAGGCGTTCGGTCTCTTCCCGGAAGACCCTGGCTACTTCCAGGGCGCCCACCGCCCGCCCGCAAGTGGCCGCTCCCACCGCGATCAGTGTTCTCTGGCGCAGGGATGACCATTTGTTGAGGGCTTCCGCCCTTATTTCCTCCAGAACCATGGCCGCTGTTTTGATCGCGTTCACTCCGGCATGCCCTCTTTCTTTTGCTGATTGGCTAACTGGTGGGCGAAGTAGAGGCCGTCCACCTTGGTGGGGGTCATCTTGCCGTGCACCGTCTCATTTACCAGGGCCACCGGGGCCATGGTGCAGCAGCCCACGCAGGCCACCCTCTCCAGGCTGAATTCCCGGTCAGGGGTGGTTTCGCCAACCTTGATTTTAAGCACCCTTTCCCAGGACTCCATGATAATGTTGCCGCCCTTCATATGGCAGGCGGTGCCCATGCACACCTTCACCTGGTGCTTGCCGGGAGGAGTAAGGCGGAACTGGTTGTAAAAGGTGACCACGCCGTATATGTCCACCGCCGGTATGCTGAAGTGATCCGCCGCCTCCTGCATGGCCTCGGCCGGCAGGTATCCCAGGACACCCTGGATCTGCTGCAGGGCCGGGATCAAGGATCCCCTGGAGGTGGTGTCGTACCTGGCCAGGATTTCCCGGGTTTTCTCCACCGCTTCCTTTTTTTCTTCCGCGCTCAGCATCAATTTATATCCGCTCCTAACAATAACGATAGCGTAATTATTATAAAGCATAGCAAAAAAAAATTTTTCCGCCCAAGTACAAAGCAGCTAACTTATCAAAATTAAGGGCCGGATAGTCGAAAGCCGGCCTGACCAGATATGACCAACTCTTTATTATTTACGGGAATAGGGGGTTAAGTTTTACATTGTTTTACAGCTGTTGTTGCAGGCCACTACTATATTATATACCGGTTATATTTATAATCAAGTGCTGGACCATCCGCGCCCAGGCCGGCGGTATGATTTGAGCATGGATGACTTGACTCCGGCAAGACGTCTAATCGTTGACGGCTGACTGCCTCGGGGCGGCAGAGAGCTCCAGGGAGTCCAGGTAAACCACCGCAGGCGGCCCGTCGCAGGTGGCGCAGTAGCTTATGCCCCGGCCGACAAAGGGAAGCATCTACTTTTATTTCTGTGGCCGTGCAGTGAGCCGGAATGCAAAAAACTATTTGGTAAAAGCCGTAAACCACCAGGTTGGGTGAGGCGCATTCCTTGATTTTTTCCTCCAGGGAATGGCAGTGGGCGTGGCAGGTGCCGTGCAGGGCGGCGTCAAAGCTGCGCAGCAAATCAATCCGGTCGCCCTCGGTGAAGGCGTAGGTGCACTGTTTGATAGCCTTAACGGCCTCCAGGCAGAGGTCTTCCAGTTGGTAGCACCCGCCGGGGCCGCCCACCAGGCTGCGCACGGCGCCGCCGATCTTGCCGTCAATGACCTGGGCGGCCAGGGCTGCGGCCCGCCCTGATATTTCCCGGCAAATCCTGTAGGGGGCCCTTATGATGGAGGATTCGGCCCTTGTTATTTCCATCGTGCGCATGTCGGTGAGAAGCACGACCTCCATCTCGTGGATGGTGTCGATGATCCCGGCCCTGGTTTCCAGGAAGTGGTCGCCGATCTTGTCGCAGTTCACGTACTTGGCCCGGTTAAATACCTTCAACCTGCCTTCCCCCTTTAAAAGGCGTTTTTTGCTGAGAAGGACGTATACTTATTGCAGAATCACTGGCGGCCATAACAGGTCCACCTTGATGAGGAATACGCCGGAAATACAATATTGTGTATATTGCTAACACTACAGCGTAAATTAATTCCTGAACCTTGACAATTATCCGGATTCCAGAAACATCAACTTCTTTTTCCGATGAGACTGGTACGCAACAAAGTTGCGTCTTAAATGGTACCTCAATTCTGCCAGGGCCTTGCGGA
>DYET01000101.1 GCA_020725625.1 Desulfovirgula sp.
CTGGCCCCGGTGGCCAAGGTGATCCACCAGAAGTTCGGCATTGTCAAGGGCCTGATTACCACGGTCCATGCCGTCACCAACGACCAGCAGATACTGGATATGCCTCACCGTGACATGAGGCGGGCCAGGTCCGGTATCACCAGCATCATACCCACCACCACCGGCGCGGCCAAGGCGGTGGCCCTGGTGCTTCCGGATCTGAAGGGGAAGCTGAACGGGTTTGCCATGAGGGTACCGGTCACCAATGTCAGCGTGGTGGACCTGGTGGTCCAGGTCAGCCGCAGGGTCACCCGCGAGGAAATAAACTCCGCCCTCAGGGAGGCATCGGAAAACGAACTCAAGGGCATCATGGCTTACAGCGAACTGCCACTGGTTTCGGCGGATTACAACGGCGACCCGCACTCGGCCGTTGTCGACGCCCTCTCCACCATGGTCATAGAGGACGACCTGGTCAAGGTGGTGGCCTGGTACGACAACGAGTGGGGCTATTCGTGCAGGGTTGTGGACCTGGTTGAATACATGGCGGCAAGGGGTTTGTAGCAAAATAAAATCGGGGTCCTGTTCCGAGATTTGCAGACCGGTGGCGACAGGCCGGTCTGTTTTTATTAAAAACAGGGGGGGAAACAATGAATAAAAAGACCGTCCGGGACATTGAGATTGGCGGCAAGAGAGTTCTGGTGAGGGTTGATTTCAACGTTCCCCTGGACAAGTCGGGAAACATTACCGACGATACCCGCATCCGTGCCGCCCTGCCCACCATCCGCTACCTGGCGGAAAACGGGGCCAGGGTAATTTTGGCCTCGCACCTGGGGCGTCCCAAGGGGACGTTCGACGACCGGTACAGCCTGAAGCCGGTGGCCCGGAGGCTTGAGGAACTGCTGGGCCGGGAGGTGCCTGTGGCGGAGGATGTGGTGGGGGACATCCCCCGGCGGGCGGTGGAAAGGCTCGGGGAAGGGCAGGTAATGATGCTTGAAAATGTCCGGTTTTATGCCGAGGAAGAGAGAAATGACGAAAAATTTGCCCGCTCCCTGGCCGAACTGGCCGACGTCTTCGTCAACGACGCCTTCGGCGCCGCCCACCGGGCCCACGCCTCCACCGAGGGCGTGGCCCGCATAATACCCGGAGTGGCCGGTTTTCTCATGGAAAGGGAGATTGAGATGCTGGGCAGGGCCCTTGCCAGCCCCGACCGGCCCTTCCTGGCCGTCATCGGGGGGGCGAAGGTTTCCGACAAGATAGGCGTCGTCGGCAACCTGCTGGAAAAGGTGGATACCCTGATCATCGGCGGAGGCATGGCCAACACCTTCCTCAAGGCGAAGGGTTTCGACATGGGGAAGTCTCTGCTGGAAGGGAACAGGGTGGACATGGCCCGGGATTTGATGGACAGGGCCGGCGCCTCCGGGGTAAAGTTCATGCTGCCGGTGGACCTGGTGGTTTCCAGGGCCGCCGACCCCGAGGCCGAATGGAAGGTTGTGCCGGTGGAGGGCGTGCCGGAGGACTGGATGGCCCTGGATATAGGCCCGGAAAGTGCCCGGCTGTTCGGGATAGCGATAGGGGAAGCCCGGACCGTGGTCTGGAACGGCCCCATGGGGGTGTTCGAGATGGCCCCCTTCGCCCGGGGCACCTTCAGTATCGCCCGCTCCCTGGCCGAGAGCGCGGCGGTAACCATCGTGGGCGGGGGGGATTCCGCCGCCGCGGTGGAAAAGGCCGGTGTGGCCGACCGCATTACCCACATCTCCACCGGCGGAGGGGCGTCCCTGGAGTTTCTGGAGGGCAGGCAGCTGCCCGGGGTTGTTGCTTTGCAGGATAAATAATACGGTTATAGGTTATAAGTTACTATTACTTACCACTTATTACTAATAACCAATTGTCAGTCAGAGCTCGGGCGGGGGGTAAGGATATGCGGGAGCCGGTTATCGCGGGAAACTGGAAGATGTACAAGACCACCGGCCAGGCGGTGCAATTTGCGGAAGAGCTCAAGGCGGCGGATTTGCCCGGCGGCTGCCGGGTGGTGATCTGCCCGCCCTTTACGGCGCTGCACGCCGTTGCCGGGATTTTGAAAGGCAGCCCCGTGGAGCTGGGCGCCCAGAACATGCATCATCTTGAGGAGGGCGCCTTTACCGGGGAGGTGTCTCCGCTCATGATCAGGGATGCCGGCTGCCGGTACGTAATCCTGGGACATTCGGAAAGAAGGCAGTATTTCGGGGAAACCTACCGGGGCGTAAATTTAAAGGTTGTATCGGCCCTTGAACACCGGCTTGTTCCCATTGTCTGTGTGGGGGAAACCCTTCAGGAAAGGGAGTCCGGCCGGACCGAGGAGGTTGTGTCCCGGCAGTTGGCCGGTTCCCTGGCGGGACTGGAGGCCGGCCAGGCCGGGAGGCTGATCATCGCCTACGAGCCCGTCTGGGCCATCGGCACCGGCCGCACGGCCTCCGCCGCCGATGCCCAGCAAGTCAACCGCTTTATCCGGGACCTCCTGGCCGAAAGCTTCGGGCGGGACACCGCCCAAACGGTGCCAATACTGTACGGTGGAAGCGTGAAGCCCGACAACGCCGCCGAACTGATGGCCCGGCCCGACATCGACGGGGCGCTGGTGGGAGGCGCCAGCCTCGACGTAGGCGGCTTTACCGCCATCATAAGAGCAGCTGCTGGCTATTAGCTGTATGCTGTATGCTACTGGCATTAGAGATCATAGGAGGAAAAGCTGTTGGCCAAATTCAAGGGGCCCCTGGTGATGGTCATCCTCGACGGCTGGGGATTAAGGGAGGCCGGCGCGGGGAACGCCATCGCCGCGGCGATCACGCCCAACATAAACAGCTACCTGGAAAACTACCCCCATACCGTGATCAGTTGCTCCGGAGAGGACGTGGGGCTGCCCGAGGGCCAGATGGGCAATTCCGAGGTGGGCCACCTGAACATGGGGGCCGGGAGGGTGGTATACCAGGAGTTTACCAGAATTTCAAAGGCCGTCAGGGATGGGAGCTTTTTTGAGAACGATGTGTTGAGGCAGGCGGTCGACCACGTCCACAGGAACAAAAGCAGCCTTCACCTGATGGGGCTCTTATCCGACGGCGGAGTGCACAGCCACATCGACCATCTCTTCGCCCTCCTGGATCTGGCCGGGCGCCACTGGCTGGACAGGGTGTTTGTGCACTGCTTCCTGGACGGGAGGGACGTTCCCCCGGACAACGCCGGTGAATACATAAGGCAGCTGGAGGAAAGAATAAAGATTCTGGGGACCGGCAGGATAGCTACGGTTATGGGCCGGTACTATGCCATGGACAGGGACCGCCACTGGGAAAGGACCCGGATGGCATACAGGGCGCTGGTGGCCGGGGAGGGCTTAAAGGCCCTGTCCGCCGAAGCAGCCCTGAGGGAATCCTACGGGCGGGGGGAGACCGACGAGTTTGTCCGGCCCACCGTGATCGAGGACCGGGACGGCAACCCCGTTGCGACCGTTCAGGGCGGGGACGCTGTGGTCTTCTTCAATTTCCGCCCGGACCGGGCCCGGCAGCTGACCCGCGCCTTTGTCGACCGGGACTTCACCGGCTTTGACCGCGGTGAAGCCCCCGGCGGCCTGTACTTTGTCTGCATGACCCAGTATGACAAGACCATCGAGGCCCCGGTGGCCTTCAGGCCCCAGCGGCTCAAAAATACCTTGGGTGAGGTTCTCAGCGCGGCCGGAATAAGGCAGCTCCGCCTGGCTGAAACCGAAAAGTATGCCCACGTGACCTTTTTTTTCAACGGGGGGGTGGAGCCGCCTTATCCCGGGGAGGAGAGGATACTGATCCCGTCGCCAAGGGTGGCCACCTACGACCAGAAGCCCGAAATGAGCGCCCCCGAGGTCACCGAGGAACTTTTGGGACAGCTGCAATTTAACCGGTACAAGGTCGTCGTCATGAACTACGCCAACCCGGACATGGTAGGCCACACCGGCGACATGGAGGCCGCGGTCCGGGCGGTGGAAACCGTGGACAGGTGCCTGGGCCGGGTGGTGGGGGCCGTTTTGGAAAAGAACGGGGTGGTGGTGATCACCGCCGACCACGGAAATGCGGAATGCATGAGGGACGAGGCGGGCAACCCGGTTACCGCCCACACCACACACCCGGTTCCCTTCATCCTGGTGGGTGAACAGTTCAGGCAGGCGGTGTTGAGGCCGGGGCGCCTGGAGGACGTGGCCCCCACCGTGCTGCACCTGCTGGGCCTGGAAAAGCCGCCCGAAATGACCGGCAGCAGCCTGATAATACATGAGAACTCAGAACTCAGAAGTCAGAATGAAGAAGGATAGGGAGGTATGTGTATGTCATCCACCATCATGGATATTTTTGCCCGGGAGATTCTCGATTCCAGGGGCAATCCCACCGTGGAGGTGGACGTAATACTTGAAGACGGCACCCTCGGGCGCGCCGCCGTGCCTTCGGGAGCATCCACCGGGGCCTACGAGGCAGTGGAAATAAGGGACGGCGACCCCGGCCGCTACCTGGGCAGGGGTGTGCAGAAGGCGGTGGAGAACGTGAACAACGTCATCGCCCCGGAACTGCTGGGCTATGACGCCACCGGCCAGGTTGTCCTGGACAGGGCCCTGATCGAACTGGACGGCACCCCCAACAAGGGCAGGCTGGGGGCCAATGCCGTCCTGGGGGTTTCCCTGGCCTGTGCCAAGGCGGCTGCGTCGTACCTGGGACTGCCCCTTTACAGGTACCTGGGCGGGGTCAACGGCAGGCTTTTGCCCACCCCCATGATGAACATCCTGAACGGGGGAAAACACGCCGACAACAACGTGGACATCCAGGAGTTCATGGTCATGCCGGTGGGGGCCCGGAGCTTCGCCGAGGCCCTGCGCATGGGGGCGGAGATATTCCACCACCTGAAAAAGGTCCTCAGGGCCAGGGGCCTGAACACCGCGGTGGGAGACGAGGGGGGCTTCGCCCCGGACCTGGGGTCCAACGAGGAAGCCCTGGCCGTCATCGTAGAGGCCATCCGGCAGGCCGGGTACAGGCCCGGCGAGGATACGGCCCTGGCTCTGGACTGTGCGGCCACCGAGTTTTTCAAGGACGGGTCCTATGTTTTTGAGGGCGCTCCGCGGTCTGCCGGGGAAATGGTCAATTATTACGCCGGCCTGCTGGAAAAGTACCCCGTCATATCCATCGAGGACGGCCTGGCCGAGGACGACTGGGAAGGCTGGAAGGAATTAACCGCCAGGCTGGGCCGGCGGATCCAGATCGTCGGCGACGACTTGTTCGTGACCAACACCGGGAGGCTTTCCAGGGGCATCAGGGAAGGGGTTGCCAACTCTATACTGATCAAGGTGAACCAGATCGGTACCCTCACCGAAACCCTTGACGCCATCGAGACGGCCAGGCGGGCCGGGTATACCGCCGTGGTCAGCCACCGGTCGGGAGAAACCGAGGACGTGACCATTGCCGACCTGGTGGTGGCCGCCAACGCCGGCCAGATTAAAACCGGCGCCCCGTCCAGGACCGACCGGGTGGCCAAGTACAACCAGCTGATCAGGATCGAGGAGGAACTGGGGGAGGCCGCCGAATACAAGGGAAGGGCTTCCCTGTACTGCCTCAGGTAGTCCGTCCGGGCCGGGGGAACAGGCCCGCCGGTATTGAGGAGGGCCTGTCCAAAATTATGCCGCGTTTCGTTGTCAATTTATGTACACCGTGCTATAATTCATTATATGGGTAGGGAGAGGGGGGTGAAATATTGTGCTGAAAGGCCTGGTGACCGCCCTGCACGTAATCATGTGCTTAGCAGTAATCACCGTCGTTTTGCTGCAGTCGGGCAAAAGCGCCGGCCTCTCCGGTTCCATCGCCGGCGGCGCCGAGACTTTCTTTGGCAAGAAAAAAGGGCTGGACGAGTTGCTGGGCAAGATAACCATCGTGGTGGGTGTTTTGTTTGGGCTGACGTCACTGGTTTTAGGCTTGCAGTTTTTCTGGCTTTAGTTCCGTTTTTGTTTTCCCCGGTTTTTGATTTTATTTTTCCTTTTTGACATCATGCCTGGGATCAAGAAAAGAAGTACAGGGGGAAGAGGAGGGTTTTATAAGTGCAAGAGTCAATGACACTGGCTTGGATAGGAGCAGCTGCCGGTGCCGCGGCGCTTCTTTTTGCGCTGCTTACCATGGCCAGCGTACTCAGGGAGTCCATGGGCACTCCCAAGATGAAGGAAATCTCCGAGGCCGTCCAGGAAGGCGCCATGGCCTATCTGAACAGGCAGTACAAGACGCTGATTCCCTTTGCGCTGATCATCTTTGTCTTATTATTCTTTGTCGGTGCATCCTATGCCGTTTCCTTCCTGGTGGGCGCCATTTGCTCGGCCGTCGCCGGCTACATCGGCATGAACAGCACCACCAAATCCAACGCCAGGACAGCCGAAGCCGCCCGCAGTTCGGGCTTGAGCAAGGCTCTCAACATCTCCTTCCGGGCCGGCGCCGTCATGGGCCTTTCAGTTGCAGGTCTGGGGCTTCTGGGTGTTTCGGCCTTATTTATTATCTTCCAGAACGCCACCGTGATTAACAGCTTCGCCTTCGGCGCCAGCGCCATCGCATTCTTCGCCCGGGTCGGCGGCGGTATCTACACCAAGGCCC
>DYET01000015.1 GCA_020725625.1 Desulfovirgula sp.
ACAAGGGCCGCATGCACTGCATGGCCTCGGTCCAGATGATCAAGGACGGCAAGTATTCCCCTGCCGACCTTTACGCATACTGGCAGAAGGACCAGGCGGAATTTGACAAGCTGAAGGCCCAGGTCAAAATCACCGGCGGGAGCATTAAATACCTGAAGGTGGAAGAATAAGCACAGTTTGAAAGGGCCTAAGCCCCGGAGCGAGCGGAAGCTGGAATATCAGCTTCCGCTCGCATTTCCTTACAGTAAGGTTTGTTTTTTAGCCGGAAGTTGCAAAACAGGAACGCACTTGTTCAATAAATAAACACAACCGTTTACGCCCTTCAACGATCAGATCATCCCGGCATTCAGCCATTTAAAGGTTCTCCGGCGGCCTTTTACTGCATTAATTATTCTCCGGTGACTAATCAAATAAAGCGGCGTCATTTAAAGGCTTAAAAAATACCTTTCATAATCGATTAAATGCTGTTTAGGAATCAGTCCTCCTCATGGCATGCCTTATGCTATATAATTAGATAAAAGTATTCTGACAATTACCAACAAAAACTTTTTTATGAATCTTAAAATTCCGGGGCAGTCAGTCACATGACCGTCGCAAAACACTATGTGCCGGTTTGAGGCTTTTAAAGCCACACTCATTGACCGGGGAGGTGTTTGAGACAGCAGTTTCAACGTAATCTTTTTCACTGGAATAATTAAAAAAGGAGTGAATTTAATTTAATGAGACGTTTTTATGGAGTATTTCTGGCCCTTGTTTTAGGATTATTACTGGTGGCGGCCGGGTGCGGGTCCAAAAAGGAAGAAAAGCCCGCCGCTGCGGGAGGCGATAAGCCCAAGGAAGTGGTTCTCGGCTTTACCGGGCCGCTCAGCGGTCCAGCGGCGGAATACGGCCAGGACTGCCTCAACGGTCTTGACATGGCCGTCAAGGAGATAAACGCTAAAGGCGGATTCACCGTCGGGAATCAAAAATACACAATCAGGCTGGAGAAACTGGACGACATGGGCGACCCCACCAACGCAGTGAACAACGCCCGCAGATTCCGCAACCAGTACAAGACGCCGGCCATATTCAACCCGGTCTTCAACGCCATTGCCCCGATGATGCGAATCAACGAGGAGAAGGGTAATGAGTTCATCATAATGGCCTATACCAGCACGCCCAAAGTTGTTCAGATGAACAATAAACTGGTTGTGGCGGTGCCGCCGCCGTTCACAGTCTACTGCAAGTCATTTGTCCAGGAATTCATCAAGGAAGGAGCCAAAAACGCCGCCATGCTGGTTACCCTGGGCGCATACGGCGACGAGTGGAGGGCGGCCTTCAAGAGTGAATGGGAAAAAGCAGGCGGCAAAATTGTAGCGGACAAACCTGCCAACTATTACACCGAAACCGATTTCTCCGCTATGATTACTGCCTGTCTTGCGGCCAAGCCCGATGTGATGCTCATCGGCGGCCCCTCCGCCCCCACCGCCCTGGTGATTGAACAGGCCCGCAGCCTGGGCTTCAAGGGCAAGTTCATTCTGGTAGACCAGGCCAAGATTGATTTCATAGCCAATATTCTCAAGGGCTACAAACTGTTGGAAGGCACTATGGGAGTGGCTGCCGTACAATCCTATCCCTACAAGGCAACGCCGGGGTTTGACCAAAAGTACAGGCAACAGTACAACAAACAGGTGACTACCTCCGAAACTCCGCTTAACTATATTTCCCTTTACGCTCTTACCAGGGCCATGGCGGCGGCGGGCACGGTGGAAGACCCGGTGGCCATCAGGGCGGCTTTCCCCAAGGCATTCCCCATGTCAGGCGATGAATTTCCGGTCACTTACCTCGGTATCACCGATAATGGGCGGATGATTCCCGTCGCTTCGGTTCAAAGGGTGAAGGACGGCAAGCTGGCCCCGCCTACATCCCTCATCTGGCATTTAAAGACCGAAGATGAATTCAAAAAGTTCGTTGCCCAGCAGCCAACCACTTCAACTTATGTTTTCATTCCCAAGACCGTTGAAGAATAGACGGGAATAAAAGACGGCATTTCCCGTCAAAGTGGCAGAATAATCCCTGTTTTAAAGCCCCCCACCCGCTTCGGGGTGGGGGGCCCCGGTAAAACCGTGCCCGGATTTTTTCTAAAGCTCATTTGCCTATGCTGTCGGACGAATTAAGCGCTACTAAACCTCGGTGTTTTGATGTTGCTTCAGATCTGACCGTTGAGCTTAAAAAGACGGAAAAAGGAGAGGCCTATGGATCTTTTTTTGCAGCAAATATTTAACGGCATCATGCTGGGCAGTACGTACGCCGTTGTTGCCCTAGGGCTGACCCTGGTCTTCGGCATACTGCACATACCCAATTTCGCCCACGGACACCTGTACATGCTGGGTGCCTACGTCAGCTTTTTCGCCATGACCAAGTTCGGGTTAGGATTCTGGCCGGCCCTGATTATCTCGGTCCTCCTCCTGGCGCTGGCGGGAGTAGTGGTTGAGTTCCTGGTCTACCGCCCGTTAAGGGACCAGCCGCACATCAACTCTTTTATTTCAGCCATCGGCGCGCTGATGATCCTGGAGACCGGGGTCATTGTCGCCTGGGGTCCGCAGGCCCACCGGATCCCCAACCCCTACCCGGGCACCGTTGAAATTCTGGGCATCACCATGACCCAGCAGCGCCTGCTGCTGATTATCGCGGCCATAGTTTTAATCGTGCTGCTGCAGCTGTTCATCAAGAAAACCACCCCGGGAACAACCATCGAGGCGGTGGCCCAGAACCGCGAGGGGGCCATGCTGATGGGAATAAACGTGAACCGGGTATCCTCCCTCACCTTCGCCATATCCACCGGAACGGCGGCGGCGGCGGCCACCCTGGTGGCCCCCATATTCATGATCTCCCCGGCCATGGGGGCGCTGTTGGGAATGAAGGCCTTTGTAATCGTAATCCTGGGCGGCCTGGGCAGCATCCCGGGGGCCATAGTGGGAGGCTACATACTGGGCCTCATCGAAGCCCTGGGGGGCGGCTACTTGTCGGCGGACTACAAGGACGTTTTCGCCTTCGGGGCCCTGCTGCTGATACTAGCCTTCAGGCCCACCGGCCTGTTCGGAAGGGAGGTCCACTAGAGTGGCAAAATATTTAAAGGAAAAGTGGTTCTACCTGCTGCTGCTCGCGGCGGCCCTGGCCCTGCCCTTTATCGTTACCGACCGTTACATTTTTCAACTGGTTATCATGAGCCTGATTTTTTCCATCGCCACCCTCAGCCTGAACCTCATTCTGGGCTATACCGGCCAGGCCTCCCTGGCCCACGCCGGATTCTTCGGCATCGGGGCCTACGGGGTGGGCTTAATGACCAAAGCCGGCCTGTCCTTCTGGCTGGCCCTGCCCCTGGCGTCCCTCTTTTCAGCCCTGGTGGGATTTCTGATCGGCTTGCCGACACTTCGCACACGGGGTTCTTATTTCGCCATCGCCACCCTCTGCTTCGGGGTGATCATCTTAATCGTCATAGGTAACTGGGTGGAAGTCACCGGGGGGCACACCGGGCTGCTGGGCATTCCCCGGCCAAGCATCGGAGGCTTCGAGTTTGAGACCCAGACCTCCCAGTACTATCTGGTCCTGGCCTTTGTGCTGCTGACCCTCTTCGTCATGCACCGGCTGGTCTTTTCACTGCAGGGACTTAGCTTTATGTCCATCCGCAACAACGAAGCCCTGGCCGAGGCGGTGGGAGTAAACACTTTCGCCACCAAAATCATTTCCTTCATGACGGCCAACTTTTTCGCCGGCATGGCCGGGGGTATATACGCCAGCCTCATCGGCAGCATCAGCCCCAGCACCGCCTCCTTTCACCACACCTTCAACTGGCTTGTTTTCCTGCTTCTGGGCGGGGTGGCCACCCTGGCCGGGCCAATACTCGGCGCCTTCGCCATTCCGCTGTTGATGGAATACCTGCAGTTCCTGCAGGATTACCGCCTGATCATTTTCGGGGCGCTGCTGATTATCGTCATCATTTATTTCCCCCGGGGACTGATGGGCGGAATAGACAACTTGCGGGACAGGATTAAGAAAGCAAACCAGCGCAGGAAGGCAGGTGGGAAGAATGTCGTTACTGCAAGTGGAAAATCTCACCAAGCGGTTTGAGGGCCTGTTGGCGGTCAACGACGTAACCTTCAACGTCAACCAGGGAGAAATACTGGCCATCATCGGCCCCAACGGAGCCGGGAAATCATCTATCTTCAACCTGATCAGCGGCATGCTGCGGCCCACCTCCGGGCGCATATACCTTGAGGGACAGGATATTACGGGGCTGAAGCCATACCAGGTGGCCAAAAAGGGCATCGCCCGGACATTCCAGACTACCTCCCTCTTTAACCAGCTGAGGGTGGTGGACAACCTGGCCATAGGGCACAAGCTCAGGACCACCAGCGGCTTCTGGAGCACTATTTTCCACACCCCCCGCTGGAAGGAGGACAAGGAGAAAACCACCGCCAAGGTGATTGAGGTTCTGGGCTTCATCGGGCTGGCGGACAAGGCCTTCGACTTTGTGTCCACCCTTTCCCAGGAGGAGCAAAAAAGGCTGGCCATAGG
>DYET01000102.1 GCA_020725625.1 Desulfovirgula sp.
ATGACCAGTGCGAATCGTGTGTATATTACATCCAGGCCCCTTATGCCACCGAGGGAGGGAAATATATATTTGAGTTTTGCACCTCCAAGGGCCACAAGGGGGTTATAATCCAGTACAAGGAAAGGACCGAGAGGACGTGTTTTGATTTCAAAGCAAGTGAAAAAAGTCACGGAGGTGTCGATAAATACAACGGCAGACCGCTATCGGATATGGAAAGCCCCGGGACCTAAACCGGGGCTTTCGGCTGGCTGCCCCTGCCGGCCCCCGGTTTGCGTTTTACATCCACTTTTCCCGCATAAACAGGGCGGTGTCCACTACCCTGTTGGAATAACCCCACTCGTTATCGTACCAGGCGATCACCTTGGCCATCACGCCGTCGATGACCATGGTGGAGAGGGCGTCGATTATGCAGGAATGAGGGTTGCCGTTGTAGTCCCTGGAAACCAAAGGAGTTTCGCTGTAGGCCATGATTCCCCTGAGATCGTCCCGGGAAGCCTCAGCAAGCGCGGAATTTATTTCCTCGGCTGTTGCCTCCCTGTCCAACTGCGCCACCAGGTCCACCACCGAGACGTTGGGGGTGGGAACCCGCATGGCCATGCCGTGAAGTTTTCCCTTGAGTTCAGGCAGCACCAGTGAGACCGCCTTGGCCGCCCCGGTGGTGGTGGGTATGATTGAAAGCGCGGCCGCCCTGGCCCTACGCAGGTCTTTGTGGGGCAGGTCGAGGATCTGCTGGTCGTTGGTGTAGGAGTGTACGGTGGTCATCATTCCCCTGGCAATGCCGAATTTTCTGTGCAGGACCATGGCCAGCGGCGCCAGGCAATTGGTCGTGCAGGAAGCGCAGGATACCACGTGGTGCCTGTCCGGGTCGTACTTGTCATGGTTGACCCCCATGACGACGGTGATATCGCCGTTCTTTGCCGGGGCCGTAATGAGCACCTTTTTGGCACCCCCTTCCAGGTGCTTGGCCGCCTTTTCCCGATCGGTAAAGCGGCCGGTGGCCTCCACCACCAGTTCAACGCCGACTTCTCCCCATGGTATGGCTGAAGGGTCGGCATGGGCGGTCACCCTGACCTCTTTTCCGCCCACCCTAAAAATCCCGTTGGCGGCTTCAACCTCTTCTCCGCAGAGACCGTGCACTGAGTCGTACTTTAAGAGGTGGGCCAGGGTTTTGGCGTCGGTCAGGTCGTTTACCGCCACCACCTCGATTTTCCCGGGGTAATTGAGCGATGCCCTGTATACCGCCCTGCCAATCCGGCCAAATCCGTTTATGCCTATCCTTAAAGTCATCCGGGAATCCACTCCCCTTTTTTTTGCTAGGTTAAATTTGCCAGGTTAAAATTAAGGTTGAAATTTAAATTAGTTTTTCCCCAGCTTGAGTTTAAAATTACAGTACGGATTAATTTCAAAAACAGGGTGGTCAATAAATCCACATGTAAGGTAGGTTTAATTCAAAATTCTAACATAATTTGGTTTGTGCCTCAAGGATATTGGTTTTGTCCGCAAAAAGATTTTTTTATAAAATTAACATTTTTCAACCTGGAGCCAGATGGTATAATATTTTTAGTGGTTTGGTCAGCAAATGCTGACCAATTGCTTTACAACCGGGGAAGGGATGCGCATGAGCGATCCGGCCGGGACGGACGACACCCGGAATTCCGAGGGACCCGGGCCGGCAAGGGTAAAACGGGGCATGAAACAGGGCATAATTTGGGATTTTGACGACACCCTGGTCAACTCCACGGTTTATTTTGAAGTCGCCAGGGAAAAATACGCAGGGTTTATGGTGAAGCTGGGGTTCCCGCTGGACGGTGTACTGGAAACCCTGGACCTTCTGGATATAGAAAATGTCAGGAGGTGCGGCGGATTTCTGAAGGAGTGCTTCCCCAGGGCCATGGTCCAGACCTACGAGCATTTCTGCCGTATCAGCGGGATCCGGCCCGATCCGGGCATTTGCAGGAAAGTGGAGGCGATGGGCTGGTGGGTGTTTGAACAGAAGCCCGTACCGCTGCCCGGCGCCGCGGCCGTTCTGGAACACTTCCGGGTTGACGGGCGTTACGAAATGTTCCTGGCCACAAAGGGCGACCCGTCGGTCCAATGGCGGAGAATAAAGGAAAGCGGGCTCAAGGAGTATTTTAGCAAGATATATGTTCTAATGGACAAAACCAGGCGCGAGTACCTGATGATAGCCCGCCGGCACGGACTGGACCCGAAGCGGTCGTGGGTTATCGGGAACAGCCTGAAGTCGGACATCAACCCCGGGTTAACGGCCGGGTTCAACTGCATTTTCATTCCCAACCCGTATACCTGGCAGTTTGAAATGGAAGAACCCCTGGGGGAGTTTGTCACCCTGGAGTCCCTGGATATTGTTCCCGGCACGGTGCTGGGCGGTCAGGGTCAACCCCTTAACTGTCTTCAGAACGCGGCAAAATGAACAGCCGGGATCTGCGGACGGCTGAAAATATAATTATCTATTTTGTATGTGTTTTGGGAAAGGTAAAAATACTGGCCGGGCCAGTGAATGGGAGGTAGAAGGTATCGTGACCGAACGTGTACTGCTGGTGGTAGACATGCTCAACGACTTCATCAGAAGGGACGGCGCCCTTTACTGCGGGGAGAGTGCCGAGGCAATAGTCCCCTTTGTGGAAGGGAAGGTGAAGGAGTTTGTTTCGCTGGGGCTGCCGGTGATTTTCATCATAGATGCCCATGACCCCCAGGACCTGGAGTTCAAAAGGTTTCCCCCTCACTGCATATACGGGTCCGAGGGGTCGGAGGTGATAAAGGAACTGAAGTCCCTCGTGGAGGAGTACTCCTTCGCCATCCGGGTTCCCAAAAGCAGGTTCAGCGGCTTTTTCAGGACAAATCTCAACGCCATCCTGAAGGACCTCGATCCTAAAAAAATAGAGGTTGTCGGGGTATGTACCCATATCTGCGTTTTGTACACCGTGGAGGAGCTTTGCAATCGTGATTACGAGGTCGTTGTCCACAAGAGCGGCGTGGCTTCCTTTGACCAGGAAGCCCATAGCTGGGCCCTCAGGCAGATGGAGGAGGTTCTGGGGGCCAGTGTTTGCTGAACAGGCAACTCCTTTTGCCAGAATATGACATAAAAATATTTTTTTTGGTATCCCGATTTGCCAGAGAAAGATTGGGTATATTGGATGATTGATCCTCAAAAACGATGTAAATGAGGATATTTGCAACTGGACAAACCCATTGCCGTTACCCTAAAATAAAATTACATTTCGGCGGGGGTTACGGCATGTTCAAAAAAACCCGGAATACCGTGAAAAAGTACAGGCAGGGAAACATTCCCGCAGCCTTCGGCGCCGACCTGTGGCTGTCCGGGGCCACCAATGTGCCAAACCTGCTGCTAAGGTTTTATAAAGATATGAACCTTACCGATTCGGAGGTCATGACGCTGATCCAGATGTTCCGGCTGCGCAACGAGGAAAAGGATCTGCACCCGGCCCCCGAAACGCTGGCGGAGTACATGTCGGCAAGCCCACAGGAAGTTGAAAGAAACATAAAGTCCCTTTTTCAAAAGAAGATCCTGGTGGAGACACTTTATTACGACGAGACCCGGGACGTCGTCCTGACGGGGTACGATTTCGAGCCGCTGTTTGAGAAGCTTTCCGATTCCTGGGCCTGTGCCCGGGCCAAGGAAATCGAAAAGGCCGGCACAAAACTGGACGATTTGGCCCACCGGGCGACCAGGAAGGAAGCCCTGTCGTCGTGCTATATGATTTTTGAAAAGGAGTTCGGGCGCCCCCTGTCCCCCATAGAAGTAGAAAAGATTACCCAGTGGGTCGACCAGGCAGGATCCGATCTCGTTAAGGAGGCCCTGAGGAGAGCGGTTCTGATGGGCAAGAGAAATTTCCGGTACATAGACACCATACTTCTGGATTGGAATAAAAACAACCTTGATTCCATCGCCTCCATCGAAGAACACGACAGGAATTTTCAAGTGAAGATGCCCGCCCGGAAAAACCGGGCCAGGGACGGCAGCAGGCTCGACGACGGAGGCGGCGCAGACAACAACAGGCGCAAGGCCCTGATAAAAAAGCTCTATCTCACCTGACAGCCGGCCGAAAACCGGCTGTTTCCGTTAAATTATGGGCCGGAATATGGAGTGGAATACAGGAGACAAGAGACAGAAGACAGAATAATAAAAATATCCGATGCTTTTAAAACAGGATAATCCCCCGGCTGGAAAGGACTGGCCTGATGGAAAACAGTAACTGTTTTAAGGATAAGGAGCCACTGCGCTGCGGAGTGACCACGGGGGCCTCGGCCGCTGCGGCGGCCCGGGCGGCAGCGCTGCTCCTCTTTAAGGGAGAGCGGCACGACCGGGTGACGGTAGTCAACCCCCGGGGAGTCAAGATAGAAGTTCCGGTGAAGGAGGCCGGAATCACCGGAGGCGGGGCTAGGGCTGTGGTAATCAAGGACGGCGGGGACGATCCCGACGTCACCAGCGGCCTGGAAATAGTGGCCGATTTGACTGTTTCCGGAGAGGGCTTCAGGATCAGGGGCGGGGAAGGCGTGGGCACCGTCACCATGCCGGGGCTTCCGGTGCCGGTGGGTGAATCTGCCATCAACCCTGTGCCGGCCATGATGATCAGGCAGGCGGTGGAGCCCCTGGTTCCCCCGGAAACCGGAGTGACCGTGACCATAAGCGTCCCGGGAGGCCGCGAGGCGGCCCGGAGAACCCTGAACCGGCGCCTGGGAATAGAGGGGGGCATATCCATCCTGGGCACGAGCGGCATTGTGCGCCCCATGTCGGTGGAGGCACTCAGGGACTCCCTGGTGCCCTTCGTCAGAAAGGCCGCCGCCATGGGATTCAGGCAGGTGGTGCTCACCCCCGGAGGGGCCGGCTACCGGCAGGCGGTGGAGGACTACGGGTTCCACCCGGACGCGGTGATCGAGACCAGCAATTACATCGGTTTTATGCTTGAACGCTGCGCGGAAGTACCCATGGAATCGGTAATCCTGTGGGGACATCTGGGCAAGATGGCCAAAGTGGCGGGGGGGATATTCAACACCCACAGCCGGGTGGCCGACGGGAGAAGGGAGGTTCTGGCCGCCCACGCGGCCCTTCAGGGGGCGCCAAGGGAGCTGGTGGCCGGGATATTGAATACCAACACCCTGGAGGGCGCCGTAAGGCTGCTGGAGGAAGCGCGGCTGCAGGGGGTCTTTGACCACGTGGCCGCCGTGGCCAGCAGCAGGGCGGCCGAATATGTCTGGGGAAGGGTCCGGGTCGGCACCGTCATCACCGCCCGGGACGGGCGCATTCTGGGGATGGACGGCACGGCGGAGGAACTGGGGAGAATGATGCGATGCAAAAAATTAAGGTGATCGGGGTCGGGCCAGGGGGCGCCTCCCACCTGACACCTGCCGCCTCCGGGGCACTGCGGGAGGCCGGGGTGCTGATCGGCGGAAAAAGACACCTGGAGAGCTTTGCCGGTGAAGGCCGGGAGACGCTGGTGCTGACCAACAATTTTAACGAAATGCTGGAACTGATCCGGCGCAGGCGGGAAAGCGGGGTGGCCGTGCTGGCCTCCGGGGATCCCGGGCTGTACGGAATACTGAGATTCCTGCTGAAACACTTCGACCCCGGGGACTTGGAGGTAATCCCGGGCGTCAGTTCGGTCCAGCTGGCCTTCGCCAGGCTGTGCATGCCCTGGGACGACGCCGTGATCCTGAGCGCCCACGGCCGGCCGGCGGAAAGCCTGGTCGAACTGGCCGGCCGGGCGGATAAGGCGGCCATCCTGACCGGCGGCGACAACCCACCGGAAAAGGTGTTTGATTTGATCAGGCGGGACCGTGCCCGGAAGACGTTTTACCTTTGCTTTGACTTAAGCCTGCCCGGGGAAACCGTGGTCCGGCTGCAGCCCGGGGACCCCTACCCGGAGGAACAAATAGGAAGAAACAACTGCGTGATGGTGGTTGTCAATGAGTGAACTGTGGGAATACAGCGTGCCGGGGATACCGGACCATCTTTTTGCCCGCGGGACCGCGCCCATGACCAGGGAGGAAGTGAGGGTGATTACCCTGTCCAAGGCCCGGCTGGGGCCGGGCTTTACGGTCTGGGATGTGGGCAGCGGAACAGGTTCCATCGCGGTGGAGGCCGCCCGGATGACGCCGGGCGGCAAAATCTGGGCAGTGGAGAAGTCGGCAGGAGGCTGCCGGCTGATCCGTGAAAACTGCTCCCGCTTCGGCGCCGACGGCGTCGAGGTGGTGGAGGGGGAGGCCCCGGAGGCGCTGGCGACCCTGCCCCGGCCGCACCGGGTAATTATCGGCGGGTCCGGGAGAAGGCTTTTTGCCATCCTGGAGGCCGTACGGGAAAAAATACTGCCGGGCGGCAGGGTGGTGGTAAACGCCGTGACCCTGGAAACCCTGTGCGGTGCCCTGGATTTTCTGGGGTCCCGGTGGCAGACCGAGGTCGTCCAGGTGTCCCTGAACAAGTCGGTGAAGAAGGGCGGCAGCCGGCTGATGAAATCCTTCAACCCGGTCTACATCATATCGGCCTGGGAGCGGGGTGAAGATCTTGGCGGGTAAATTTTACGGCCTCGGGGTCGGTCCCGGGGACCCGGACCTGATTACCTTAAAAGCCTTTCGCATTCTGGAGGAGGTCAATCTGCTTTGCGTACCAAGGTCGTCGTCCGACAGGGACAGCCTGGCCCTGCAGGTGGTGAAAAGGCTCACCGGCAGGGAGACGGAACGGCTGGAACTGTCCTTTCCAATGTCCAGTGAAAGACCGGTGCTTGAGAAGAGCTGGGCCGCCGCCGGTGAAGAGGTGGCCCGGAAGGTCCGCCAGGGAAACAGGGTGGCCTTTGTGACCATCGGCGACCCGATGTTTTACAGCACATACGCATATGTCCTCCGGCACCTGAAATTCCACCATCCCGACCTGGAAACAGAGACCGTGCCGGGCGTTACCGCCATGTCGGCCTGCGCCTCGGCCCTGGGGATTCCCCTGGCCGAGGGGGACGAGTCCGTGGCGGTACTGCCGGCCGTTTACGGGCTGAAAGATCTGGAGAAGGTGGTCAGGGAATTCGACAACGTGGTGCTGATGAAGGTAAACAAAAAGGTCGGTGAGGTGGCGGCCCTCCTGGACAGGCTGGGAATGCGGGGGAAGGCGGTGTATTTCAGCCGGTGCGGTTACGGAGACCAGTACGTCACGGCGAACCTGGATGATCTGGCCGGACGGAGGCTTGACTACATGTCGCTGCTGATTATAAAGAAAAGGGGATTTGCCGGGGACACCCAGGCCGGGGCGGGGGGGATGAACCGATGATTTACTTCATTGGGGCCGGACCCGGAGACCCGGATCTGATTACGGTGAAAGGGGCCAGGATCATCGCCGGGGCCGACGTCATAATCTACGCCGGGTCCCTGGTCAACCCGGCCGTCCTGGCCGGCTGCAAGCGGGGTGCGGAAATATACGACAGCGCCGGTATGAACCTGGAGGAAGTCCTGGAGGTGATGTTCCGGGCCTGGCGTGAAGGCAAGACGGTGGCCCGGGTGCACACCGGGGATCCGTCCATTTACGGGGCCGTCCAGGAGCAGATGGACGCCCTGGCCCGGGAGGGTATCCCATTCGAGTTGGTGCCCGGCGTCAGTTCGGTTTTCGCCGCGGCGGCGGCCATCCCCCGGGAGCTGACCCTTCCCGGGGTCACCCAGACGGTGATCATGACCAGGCTGGAGGGAAGGACGCCGGTGCCCGAGGGAGAGAGGCTGAAGGAACTGGCCAGGCACCGCAGCACCATGTGCATATTCCTGAGCATAAATCAGATTGAACGGGTGGCGGCCGAACTGATCGAGGGCGGGTATGCCCCAGGCACCGCCGCAGTGGTGGTGGAGAAGGCCTCCTGGCCGGATCAGAGGGTGATCAGGGGAACCATTGAGAGCATGGCGGAGCTGGTCAGGGAAGCCGGGATAACCCGCCAGGCGCTGATCCTGGTGGGAGACGTTTTTGTCAAGGATTACCAGAGGTCGAAACTATACCACCGGGATTTTACGCACGGCTTCAGGGGGCGGGCGGAATGAAGGTGGCCGTCGTCGCCGTTACCAGACAGGGGGCCGAACTGGGCCTGAAGGTGGCCGGGGTAATCAGGGCCGCAGGCCACCAGGCCACGGTGCTGACCGCACCGGATCTGGCCGGGAAGCTCTGTGGCACGGACGCCTTTGAGGGGACCCTGGGCAACGCGGCAGGGGTTCTTTTTTCCCGCTACCGGGCCCTGGTCATGATCATGGCCCTGGGCATTGCCGTCAGGGTGATTGCACCTCACGTCAGGGACAAGGCGACGGACCCGGCGGTGGTGGTCCTGGACGAGGGGGGCAATTTCGCCGTCAGCGTCCTGAGCGGCCACTTGGGCGGGGCCAACGACCTGGCCCGGCTGATCGCTGCCGGCATCGGCTGCACGGCGGTGATCACCACCGCCACTGATGTCAGGGGCGTCCCGGCGGTGGACGTGCTGGCCAGGGACCTGAAACTGGCCCCGGATCCTCCCGGTGCCGTAAAAAAGGTGAACGCCGCCCTGGCCCGGGGAGAAAGGGTTGTCATTTTTACCGAATACGAACTGCCCCGGATACAGACCGGTCCGCTTGAAGTGAGGCCCTGGAACGAGGCGGGGGAGGCCGACGGCGGCTGGAGGATTCTGGTCACCGGCCGTGAGCCCGTTGCCGCCGGAGAAAGGGACCTCCTTCTGCGGCCCCGCAACCTGGCGGTGGGGGTGGGATGCAAGCGGGGCAAGAGCTGTGCTGAAATAGTGGGCGAGGTCAAAAGGACCCTGGAAGCTGCCGGGCGGAGTCCGCTCTGCGTAATGGCGGTGGCCACGGTCGGGGCCAGGGCCTGCGAGGAGGGCATGGCGGAGGCGGCCCGGGAGCTGGGATCGACCCTGGTAGGGTTTGCCCCCGCCGAACTGAACGCCGCCGTGGAGAGGTACGGGCTTCAAAAGTCCGGCAGGGCCATGGACATGATGGGAGTGGGTGGAGTATGCGAACCGGCGGCAATGCTGGCTTGCCGGAGGGGAAGTCTGCTGGTGCCGAAAAGAAAGGGCGACGGCATAACGGTGGCGGTCGCCGAGGAAGAATCCGCGTGGTGGGAATCGGACCCGGGTCGGCCGACCTGATCAGCCCACGGGCGGTTAACGCCCTGAGGGAGGCCCGGGTGGTGGTGGGCTACAAAACTTATATCGACTTGCTGGGGGACCTGGTGGCCGGCCGGGAAGTGATCAGCACGGGCATGACCCGGGAGGTGGACCGCTGCGCGGCAGCCATCGAGAGGGCCCGGGCAGGGGATGACGTGGCGGTGGTTTCAGGCGGCGACCCGGGAGTCTACGGGATGGCCGGATTGGTGCTGGAAATGCTGGACAGGGAAGGGCTAGCCGGGGTTCTGGAGGTCGAGGTAATCCCCGGCATAACGTCGGCCACGGCGGCCGCCGCCAAAATGGGGGCGCCCTTGATGCACGATTTCGCCGTAATCAGCTTAAGCGACCTCCTGACTCCCTGGGAGGTTATAGAAAAACGCCTGGAAGCAGCCGCGGCGGGGGATTTCGTCCTCGTCATCTACAACCCCGCCAGCCACAGGCGGGCGGAACAAATTCGCAGGGCCCGGGACGTAATAAAGAAGTACAAACCCGGCGGGACCCCCGTGGGCATAGTCCGCAACGCCGACCGTGAGGACGAGGAAATGGTCCTTACCGATCTCGACCACATGCTGGATTTCAATATTGACATGCTCTGCACGGTAATAGTGGGCAGCGGCAGCACCAGGCTGCTGGGGCGGTACATGGTGACGCCGAGGGGTTACAGGATATGATTCTGGTGATCGGCGGAACGGCGGAAGGAAGGGTTATTGCCCGGGAACTTGCCGCCAGGGGTGAAGGGGTGTTGGTGAGCACGGCTACCGGCTACGGCTTTGACCTTGCGGTTCGGGACGGCGTACCTGCGCTTAAAGGGCGGCTCGACTCGGGTGAACTGGCCGATCTGATCGCTGCCCGGTCGATAAAGGTGCTGGTGGACGCCTCACACCCCTTTGCCGTTGAGGTAAGCCGCAATGCCGCGGCGGCCTGCAATCTGGCCGGAATCCGCTACGTCAGGTACGCCCGGCCGGAGGTTGAAATCCCCGGGGGGCCGCTGGTGGTAAAGGTGGAGGACTACCACGAGGCCGCCCGCCGGGCCTGCGACCTGGGGCGGACGATCTTTCTGACCTCGGGCAGCAGGACCGCCCCGGTATTTTACGGGCTGGCCCGGGAAAGGGGCAGAAGGGTGGTATTCAGAGTGATCCCGGACCCCGAGACGATCAGGGGACTCCTTGCGATGGGAGTCAGCCCGGCCGACGTGGTGGCCATCCAGGGGCCCTTCAGCGAGGAGATGAACGTCGCGCTGATCAGGCATTACCGGGCTGAGGTGGTGGTAACCAAGGAAAGCGGACGGGAGGGCGGGATTCGGGAGAAAATTTCGGCCGCCTTAAGCCTTGGCCTGCCCGCGGTGGTGATTAAAAGGCCCCCGGAGCCGCCCGGCGCTGCCAGGTCGGTGGCGGAAGCTATAAAACTGGCACAGGATCATATCAGACGGTTGACTGATGAGAATAAGGAGTAGGGATGGACTTATGACTTACAACTTACAACTTAAAACTTACAACTCACTGGCTGAATGAAAAGGCGGGATGTTATGAAAATAGGAATTATTTTGTTGAGCCACGGCAGCAGGCTTCCAGACGCCCAGGACGTGCTGGGCGGGCTGGTGGAACAGATCAGGTCGGCAGGGGATTTCAGCCATGTTACGGGCGCCTCGCTGCAGTTCAACCGGCCCGACCTTCCGGCGGCGGTGGCCGAAACTGTCTCAGCCGGCGTCGACAGGCTGATCGTGGTCCCGCTCTTCCTTTACATGGGAATGCACATGAAAAAAGACATACCGGAAATAGTCGAGGAGGAAAGAAAGAAATACCCCAGGGTAAGGATCGACCTGGCCGGAAACATAGGGGCAGACAGAAAACTGGCGGAAATACTGCTGGACAGGATCAGGGAGGTTGTCTGACTGTTGGATATCGTCAGTGACCCCAGGGAAATTGAGAAAAAGAGCATGGCCATCATCGAGGACAGCCTGCCCGAGCTGAGGGCCGTTCCAACCCGCGAGAGGGAGATTATCAAAAGGGTGATCCATACCACCGGCGACCTGGGCTGCATTTCGCTGTTGAAGATGTCGCCGGGGGCGGTGGAATCGGGGCTGGCCGCCATAAGAAGGGGTAAGCCGATCCTGACCGATGTCAACATGATCCGGGCCGGGCTGATTGCCTGCCGGCTGGAAAAGTTCGGGATCAGTGCCCTTTGCCTGATCAGCGACCCGGAAGTGATCAGGGAATCCGGGCGGAAAGGCGTGACCAGGGCCATGGTGGCCGTTGAGAAAGGTGCACCGGCCGCCGAGGGAGGAATCGTGGCGGTGGGCAACGCCCCCACAGCGCTGTTCGCCCTGTGCAGGATGATCAGGCAGGGGGAGGCCCGGCCGGCCCTGGTGGTCGGAACGCCGGTGGGTTTCGTGGGCGCCGCGGAGTCAAAGGAAATGTTGATGGACGCCGGAGCCGAATACATTACCATGACCGGCACCAGGGGAGGGAGCACCGTGGCTGCCTCCATCGTTAACGCACTCCTGCTGATGGCGTGAAAAAAAGATCCCCCGGTTGGGATTCGGCCTGAAATCCCAACCGGTTTTTTTTGTTAATCCAAGAGGAAACGATCTTTATATTAAATACCTAATATGGTAATATATGGTTGTATACTCCGGGCGATTTATTGTAAAGACTTATAATTGGAGAAAGGAGGATATATGAGTACCAACCTTGTAAAGGCCTTCCTTCTTGTTACTCTGGCGGTTTTTGTCTTAGAAGGAGTAATGGGGGCTGCAGCCGGCGAAGGCAGTGAAAAACCGGCCGGCATCAACCAGAAGATCGAGTTTTACACTGTACGGGAGGGTGACAGTCTTTCCAAAATTGCGGAAAATGCGGGCGTTTCCCTGAATGCCCTGATTCGGGCCAACAGGCTTTCTTCTACAGTAATTTACCCTAAGCAGGTTTTGATTATACCCGGTCACGTTCCGGACTTCGACCTGGCAATTTCCCGGGGCTTCACCCGGGACGAAGTCATGCTTCTGGCCAGGGCCATCTACGCCGAGGCCAGGGGAGAAAGCTTCACCGGGCAGGTGGCTGTGGGTGCGGTTATCTTGAACAGGCTGGAAAGCCGGGAATTTCCGGAAACCATCAGGGAAATCATTATGCAGAAGCAGAGCGGGGTATACCAGTTCACCCCGGTGAAAGACGGCAGC
This sequence comes from Desulfovirgula sp., assembly GCA_020725625.1. Lineage (GTDB taxonomy): Bacteria > Bacillota > Desulfotomaculia > Desulfotomaculales > Desulfocucumaceae > JAILZP01. The sequence goes on from DYET01000102.1 coordinate 12,319, forward strand.
ATCAACCTGGAACCGGACGAAGTCGCCATATGCGCAGCCATACAGGCGATAGCGGGACACGATCCCACCAACGGGGCGCTGTATTTCTACAACCCTGAAACCGCAACCGACCAGTGGATCAAGTCCCTGCCGGTTATAGCCCGCATCGGCAACCATGTATTTGCTTCAAAGTCATAAAATTAGACTTTTGCGGAAGCATTATTGACTTAATTTGAATACAGCAAGTCAGGGTAATGTAAACCCTGGCTTTTTTTTTCAGAAAAACATAAATATAAATAACCACTAATTACCTTTGACACATCTGATTGACTTAATATATAATTCTAGCGCCACGGTAGACTGCTAAAAGGAGTTGATACTATGGCAAATTTTATTTTAAACATTAACCATAAACTTCACAAGAAATGTCATGTAACGTATGAAAAAATCAAGAAGAACTTGTGTTTAAGTGATACTATCAAGAAAATGTTAGACCGGATCGAAATATTTAGATCAAAAAAGTATTTTCCGGTTTATGCGGCCTTTGCGCTGGCCTTTGTCGCCATTCTGGCATGGGCTGGCCAGGCAGTTACCGCCGGGGGCGGAATCTGTGGCGATACAGCCGCCTATGCCGGCCGGACCGGGCCAGACCGGAAAGAAATGGCCGGGATCTCCCACAAGCCGGGTCTTGATACCCCGGTATCCAGGGGGTGGGTGAACCAAAGCGACATTTACCTGATGGCCAGGGTAATCGAAGGGGAGGCTGCGGATGAACCCTTTATGGGGAAGGTGGCCGTGGGGGCGGTGATTGTTAACCGCATGGAGAGTGAACAATTCCCCAAAAGCGTAAGACATGTGGTTTACCAGCCCCTGGCCTTTGAAGCGGTGAACAACGGCCAATACCGGCGGCCGCTTACCGGAGAATCAATAAGGGCCGCGGAAATGGCGCTGAAAGGATGGGATCCCACCAACGGGGCCCTTTATTACTGGAACCCGGAAACCGCAAAGAGTTCATGGGTTTGGCAGAGACCCATCATCACCAAAATAGGCCGGCACGTGTTTGCCAGGTAAGGCTAAAACAGCCGTCTGCCTGGATGTAATCAGCCCGGGTAGTCTTGTGTATCCGGGCTGATTGCATTAATCCCCGGTCAGTCCGGGCAGATCTGTTTCTTGGCGGCGGCAGCCACAATTTCGCAGGCCAATGTGACACAAAACCGTCTTGTGGTGTTTAATGGCCGGAAGCGAAGGACGAGGAACGGCGTGAGCGGCAGTTAACACGTGCTTTTGGCTGGGGCGCAAGGCCCCGGTGGGGGCGGCCCGCGGTTTCCGGCGCTATTTGGCCGGCGTGGTTGAGTTTTTTAACTCGATGCCCTTGACAATAACGTTTACCGTCTTGATGGAAAGCCCGGTCATGTACTCGACCCGGTCTTTAACCACCGCCTGCAGCTTTTTGCAGACCCCGGGCAGGAATGCGCCGTAGTAGAGCACGGGAGATATGTCGATGACCAGCCCTTCCTCGGTTTGGGCGGTGTGAATCCTGCCCGGGCTCCTGACTCCCGACACCTCCCTGGCGGCAAGGGCGACAATGGAGGAAACGGCGTGCTCCGAGATGGTCAGCTTTCCGTAGTAAGTGAAGGTGGGCCTGACCACAGACTGTTCCAGCCAGCTCCTGCCCGCCAGGGCCTTGTCCTTGTCCTTCCTGATCAGGACCCGCAGCGGGTCGATAATGGTTCCGGGGAAGCCCTTCCTAACCTCCATGGTGGGTGCCGGTATGACGTGCCTTGAAAATCTCGTGCGGTTGATGCGGGCCTTTTTTATTTCCTCCGGACTGGCCACCTCCCGGATATCGATGACCCGGGAGATACCGGGCAGATCCAGGGTGGAGGCAATTCTCCGGGCCATGTCCACCGAAGTGCCCAGGATCAGAACCCTCGAGGGGTTGTGATCCCTTAAAACCTCCCTGGCCCTTTCGGCCAGGTTGCGGTCCAGGAAAAGGGCGGCCTTAATAGCCCCGATCCTGGTGGGCTGTTTTTTGGCGGTGTTTCCCACAAGGATCTGGTCGCCCTTGATCAAAAGGCCGTCGTCTATGATTATGTCCGAGTTGGTCTGGTGCGCCACCATTACGGCCCGGTGGCTTTTACCGGTCCCGCTGGGTCCGATCAGGGCGTACACTTCCACCTTTTTTTCTACCTCCGCAGCTATGCTGTTAATTCCACCAACACCACCCTTTTTCCTTTTTAGCGCAAAGCGGCAATCCGGACCGGTGTAGCCCGGGCCCGGACTGGCAATATATATATTATGCCGGCAGTTTTATCTTAACCTTTTTCCGGCAGTCTGCAAACGTTAAAAATAAAACCGGCGGGTTTAGCAAAAAACAGGAGTTTGAGATTTTCCAAAGAATTTCAAAGATAGGTGGAGGTTTAAAGGGCAAAAAGGTGCGTCCGGGCATTGGTCCCGGAGTTCTTGGGCCAAAAAATTGTCCGCCATGGAGGTAGCTGGTGAGATGTCCCGCGAGACGGCTGACCTGATATCGGAAAAATTCGGCCTGGATCAGGAAGCCCGCAGGCTCCTGGTCAAAAACATAAGATCCCTGGACAGGGCCGAGAGAAGGTACTACTTCGGGCGGATAAAGCCCATGGAAAGGGAAATCAGAAAGTTTCTTGCCGGCTATTGTTCGGCCGGGGGCGAACCTGCCAGGGAACAGCTGGAGCGGGATACAGTCAACAGCCTGCTGGAAAGAAGGGGTGATCCCGACTTGGCGGACAGCATGGTCATGGACGTGGTCGGGAGAATAAAAATATATCAAAGGCTGCGGGAAAAGTCCGAGAGCGAGGGGATCAGGCTGAGCGCCCTGACCAACTTCGGGGGGCTTTCCATGGTGCTCTTCGCGGTGATGATCATTACGGCCATAGTTCTTTACATAAGGAGCCTGTTCTGAAAAAAACCCGGCAGGCATCCTGCCGACAACGGGAGGACATAGAAGGTGTGCAACCCGCTGAACGCCTACCAGGAGGCAGTAAACAGATTCAGGACCGTTGACCCGGAGGGCGCCGCCGCCCGGTCCGGGGCGAAATTCCACAGGGACGCCCGGCTGTTCGAGATCACATATTTCGGCAGTTTGTACATGGTGGACCGGGAGGGCAGGGTGTGGCGGGCAGACGACCCGGCATCGGAGGTCTCGTTCAACGACCGCACCTTGATTCTGCAATACCTTTGCGAGGCTACGGGTCCGCCTCCCAGGGGAATCTGGATCTCGTTCCTGCAGTTGCCCGACGGGTCCCATCACTACGCGCCCTTTCAGACCGACGCCACCGGCCCCCTGGCCAGGGTGTTCGGAAGCCGGCTGGGGGATTTCGAGGAGGCGGCCGCCGCCCTGGGGGGACGGCCCCTTGCCATGGGAGACAGGTCATTCGTCATCCCGGCCCTTCCGAAAATACCCCTGGCGGCGGTAATCTGGGAGGAAGATGATGAATTCCCGGCCAAAAGCAATATCCTTTTCGACTCTGTTTCCCCGCTCCACCTGACCACCGCCGCCCTCTGGGTGCTTGGGGTTGAGCTGGCCCATAAGATGATCCGCCACCATGACCGACCGGCCGGCATAAAAAGAGAAATTACCCGGCTTGAAGGAGTGAGGGGAAATCAAGGCCTACTTTAACGCTTTTCTGACCAAGTTTCTTCTCTTTGCCCCGGTGGTGGGCGTGTCCATGCCGCTGTTCAGCAGCGCCACCGCCGGCGACGCGGTAATCGCCGCCCTGGTGGCGGCTGCGGCGTCATTTTTAACTGCGGACCTGGTGGTCTACCCCAGGTACGGAAACATTCCGGCAGTGGCGGCCGACGCCCTGATTTCAGCGGCGGTCCTGATGGAAATGTCGATTCTGGGCGGGGATCCCCTTTCCTGGACCGGCCTTGCGCTGATAACCGCCCTGATTGCAGCCGGGGAGTGGTACTACCATGCCTATCTGCGCAGGGTCCTCTTTTCCAGGCGCCGCCGGTAATTCCCCGGCCCTGAAACCGGGCGCCCGGCGGACGGAATGCAGGTTGATCAGGAAATACGGTAAATCCAGTTCAGCCCGTTGTTATTGTCCCAGTTGTGGGCGCTGTCCCGGAAGCAGAAATTCAGCTGTTTGTTGTCCTGCATGGATACCGAGGACTCCCACCCCTCGTACGTTCTTTCCAGGCGCTGGTCCCTCACATCTGACCAGTTGTCAGACTCTCCGTAGCCGTAATGCATGTATATTTCCGTGGCCCCGGAAGCCGCAAGCAACCCGTTGTAGCGGACGGCCACCTCCATGCCGCTTTCGCTCAGGGGCTTCACCTGGACGCCGTGGATGGCCTGTGAAAATTTAAACGGTTTAATGGTTTTCATCCGGAATTACCTCCGCTCCAATATTTATGTTAATATTCTGGACTGAAAATAAATCTGTATGAGTGGCTAAATTTCACAGTTGCAGCC